>NZ_JBHYVC010000020.1:20121-116867 GCF_042749965.1 Streptomyces sp. NPDC059454
CGGCTGGTGGCCGGGCCCGGCCGGGGGGGCGCGCCCCCCAGGGGCACCCCCGCCGACACTACCACGCCGGGGTACGGTTTTGGGGTATCCCCGGCGGGCCCCCCCGCCGGGCCGGCCCCCACCGCGGGTTCTCAGTGCCCGGTCACAGCTGGGTCGGCTGGCGCTCGGTCAGGCCGTACTGCCGGGCGATCTCGTTCCACTCCTTGGCGGCCTTGCCCTTCTCGGCGGTCGCCGTGCCACTGGCCCGGTTGCCGGCCTGGGTCTGGCCGGTCGACCGGGCCTGGCCCTTCTTGCACAGCTTCTTGTTGCCGGCGACCTGGTCGGCCCAGGCGGCGTAGTGGTCGTCGGCCGACGCCGACGCCTGCCACGCCTTGGTGAGCGCGGTGGTCAGCGCCTGGTGGTCCGGCAGCTTGTCCACCGACAGGCCGGAGAGGTCGGTCACCAGCTGGTTGCGCTGCCCGGCCGCTTCCCGCAGGTCCTCGGCCGCCCGGCCGAGGTCGCGGCAGGCCTTCACATCGGCGACCGCGTTGATCACGGTGGTCCGGCTGTCGCCGCTGTCGGCCAGCAGCTTGTCCAGCTCGACGGCCTGCTGCCGGGCCGGGTCGGCGGACGGCGAGGCGGAGGTCTCCTCGCTCGCGGGCGCGGTGGCGGACACGGGCTGGTCGTCGCCGCCGTCGTCGCCGCCCGGGTTGCCGAGCAGCGCGCCCGCGCCGACGCCGAGGATGGCGATGCCGACGCCGACCGCCGCGATGAGCGGCACGCGTGAGCCGGTACGGCCACCGCCGCGCCCGCTCCGGCCGCCGGTCGGGGCGGTCGGGCCGGCCGGGCCGCCGGGCGGGGTGTGGGCTCCCCGGACGGGCTGCCCGTACTCCACGCGCGGGAGCTGCTGGGTGGATCCGGCCGGGCCGCCGGCGTCGTCGCGGAAGAGGTTGTCGAACTCGGCGGGCGGCTGCCGGTTGCCGTCACCGGACGGCGGGGTGCCGTAGGACTGTCCGGGGGGCTGGTCGGTGACGGGGGCGATGTACTGGGTGGCCTCCGCGTCGGGGCTGCCGGCGCTCGGCAGGGGTCCCGCGCCGGACGCGTGCCGCGGGGGCACGCCCGGGTATCCGCTCGCCTCGGAGCCGTGGGCGGGCATTTCGGGCGGCAGCGCGCCCGGGCTCACCGGGGGTATGAGCTGTGTCGCCCCCTCGTCGGCGCCGGCGGCGGGCACCGGCGGCATGTACTGGGTGACGCCTTCCGATCCGTCGGGCGCGGCGGCCGGCGGGTACTGGGGGGCGCCGTAGCCGTTCTGGGCGGGAGCACCGTAGGGGCCGGCGTGCGCGGACGGCAGCGGGGCTCCGGTGGCGTACGGATCGGCGGCGCCGTGCGGGCCGGGCGGGGTGTTCCCGCCGTATCCGGCGTCCGGCCGGGGCAGGTGCGACGGCGCGGCGTCGTTCCCGTGTCCGCCGGCGGCGGAGCCGTACGCGCCACCGGGGCCGTTCGGGCCCGGGTGGCCGCCGTATCCGGCGCCCGGCCGGGGCGGCTGTGCGGCGCCGCTCGCGTCGTACGGGGGGTGGCCGCCGTGGGTCTGCGCGCCCTCGGGCGGGAGCGGACCGGGGCCGCCGCCATGGGCCGGGGCGGGCGGGTGCTGCGCGCCCCACGGGGACGGCTCCGGGGTGCCCCACCGGCCGTCGGACGCAGGCTGCCAGTCCTGGCCGGGCGGCGGGGCCGGGCTCTGCTGCTCGGGGCCCCACGGCGTGCCCCAGGTCTGGCCGCCGGGCGGGGCCGAGGCGGGGAACCCGCCGCCGGAGTTCCGGCCGTCCGCGCTGCCGCCGGGGGCGGCCGGTCCGGTCGTCATACCCGGCAGCAGGGGTTCACCACCGTCGGAGGGCAGCACGATGCCTTCGCGCGCGGGGCGCGCCGAGGGCTCCTCGCCCTGTCCACTCTGCGTCACCGGGACTCCTACCAATGGGGGACCTTGTGAATCGTCGGCTCACGCTACCGGGTCCCCGGAGCCTGGTGCCACGCAGCACGGGACCTGACCTCCTGCCCTGTGAGCGCGGTAACAAAACCGGGTCACCACACGTCGATTACGTCACCTCTTTCACCCCTGCCCTTCACGTCACGGGCGTCACGCCGCCGTCTGGAGCTCCATCCGCGCCCCGAACTCCCGTACCACCGACTCCTCCCGGTACGGCTCGAGGCGCTGCTGGAGGTCCTCCAGGTACTCGGCGCCCCGGTCGGACCGGATCCCGTCGAGCAGTTCCATCGCCTTCAGGCCCGTACTGCAGGCCTGTTCGATCTCGCGTTGCTGCACCTGCGCGGTGGCCAGCAGCACATGGCCGATCGCCCGCCGTCGCGCCCGCGACGCCGGATGCCCGTCCAGTGCCTGGCGGGCGCACCGCGCGGCGGCCTCCGCCTGGCCGAGGTCCCGGTGGCAGTGCGCCAACTCGTCGGCCAGGTAGGCCTCGTCGAAGTGCGCGATCCACGCCGGATCGTCGCCCGAGGCCGGATCGGCGGTCTCCATGGCGCTCACCGCGCGCCCCGCCGCCGTCTGCGCGGCGTGCGCGTCGCCCAGCAGCGCGTGCCCGCGCGCCTCGGCCGCGTGGAACATCGCCTCCGCGCGGGGGGTCACGCGCCCCCGCGCGCCCTCCTGCGCCGCGCGTGCCAGCTGCGCGATCTCACGGGGGTTTCCGAGCTGCGCGGCCAGGTGGCTCATGGAGGCGGCGAGCACGTATCCGCCGTATCCGCGGTCCCCGGCCGCCTGCGCCAGCCGCAGCGCCTGGATGTAGTAGCGCTGGGCGAGGCCCGGCTGCCCGGTGTCGACGGCCATGTACCCGGCGAGTTCGGTCAGCCGCGCGACCGCCGCGAACAGGTCGCGTCCCACGGCCTCGCGGTACGACCCCGCCAGCAGCCCCGAGACGACGCTGTTGAGATAGTGCACGACGACCGGGCGCACGTGCCCGCTGCCGTACTGGTGGTCCAGGTCCACCAGCGCCTGCGTCATGGACCGTACGGCCGCCACGTCGGACTGTCCCACGCGGGGCCCGGCGGAGCGCGCCACCTGCCCGTCGGGCGCGGAGATCAGCCAGTCGCGGCTCGGCTCCACCAACGCGGACGCGGCGACGGAGGACCCGGACAGGAAGTCCCGCCGGCCCACGTCGCTGCGCCACAGCTCGCAGACCTGCTCGATGGCCCCCAGTACCGTCGGCGAGAACTGGAGGCCGACGCCCGACGCGAGGTTCTTGCCGTTGGCCATGCCGATCTCGTCGATCGTGACCGTACGGCCCAGTTTGCGGCCCAGTGCCTCCGCGATGATCGCCGGTGCCCGGCCCCGCGGCTGCTGTCCGCGCAGCCAGCGGGCCACCGACGTCTTGTCGTAGCGCAGATCGAGGCCGTGCTCGACGCCGCACATGTTGACCCTGCGGGCCAGCCCGGCGTTGGAGCATCCGGCTTCCTGGATGAGCGCCTGCAGCCGTTCGTTCGGCTGTCGCGCGACGAGAGGCCTTGCGGCCATGGCGTACCCCCTGAGGCTGCGGTGCCTGCCCACGCACCGAGTTGACGTGTCTTCCGCGGCCGTGCGTCTCGCGTCCCGGCGAGAAGTGCGGCCGGGAAGATCAATGCCCCGCCGAAGTGCCGACAATGCGGGACATATGAGGTTTGCCGGGGTAACGGCAGTTGCCGGCCCCCCTCCTGGTTACCCACCGGGGACGCGGATCCTCCCGCGCGCCCCCGTGGATGCACCCATGCGCCCCGAACACGGAACCGATGCTCCTCCCCCGCGCACGCGCGTGGGCGTAACCCCTGGTGACGGCCGTAGTTGTGTTCATCGTGGAAGAGACGATCGCGGGCGCCGACGCCGTACAGATCCCGAAGCAGCGCGGGGAATCGCTGCTGGACACCGCAGTTCGCTACGCCGAGGAGCGGCACTGGGACGTGTTCCCGGGCACCTGGCTGGAGGCCGTCGAGGGGGTGCAGCGCTGCTCGTGCGGTGACGCCGTGTGCCCCGCACCCGGCGCACACCCGGCCCGCCCGGACTGGGCGACCCAGGCGACCGGCAGCGCGACCGCCGCCCGCCGGATGTGGCAGAAGCAGCCGGCCGCGTCGATCCTGCTGCCCACCGGGCGGACGTTCGACGCGATCTCCGTTCCGGAGACGGCGGGGTTCCTGGCGCTCGCGCGGATGGAGCGGATGGGGCTGACGCTGGGACCGGTCACGGTGACGCCGGACCGGCGGACGGAGTTCTTCGTGCTGCCGGGGGCGTCGGCGAAGGTGCCGGAGCTGCTGCGCACGCTGGGGTGGTCGTTGTCGTCGCTCGACCTGACGGTGCGGGGGGAGGGCGACTTCGTCGCCGGGCCGCCCACGCGGGTCGGGTGCCGGGGGGCTGTGCAGTGGGCCTGCCGGCCCACGGCTGCGAACCGGTGGTTGCCGGACGTGGAGGAGCTGATCCCGCCGTTGGCGTACGCCTGCGGCCGGGATCGTTAGGGCGCCTGCCGCCCTGCGCGGTTGGTGTTGTTCTGCGGTTGGTGTTGTTCTGCGGCTGCGGGTCCGTTGTGGCTTTCCGCGCCCACGCGGCGGAGCCGCATGCCGGCGAAGTCCCGTGCCCCTTCCGGACGCTCCGGTCCTCGTAGGCTTTCAGCCGACGGAGGGAGACGTGATGAGCGCTGTGGCCGTAAGCGTGCGGGGGCTCTGGAAGCGGTTCGGGGAACAGGTCGCGGTCGGGGGGATCGATCTGGAACTGCCCGCCGGTCGGTTCATCGGGCTGGTCGGGCCCAACGGGGCCGGGAAGACCACCACCTTGTCCATGGTGACCGGGCTGCTGCGGCCCGACCAGGGCACCGTCGAGGTCGTCGGGCACGACGTGTGGCGGGATCCGGTGGAGGTCAAGGCCCGGATCGGGGTGCTGCCGGAGGGGCTGCGGCTGTTCGAGCGGCTGTCGGGGCGTGAACTGCTGGCCTACACCGGGCGGTTGCGGGGGCTGCCCGGTGACGAGGTCGACAGGCGCGCCATGCAGCTGCTCGACGTCCTCGACCTGGCCGGTGCCCAGCACAAGCTCGTCGTCGACTACTCGACCGGCATGCGCAAGAAGATCGGGCTCGCCGCCGCCCTGCTGCACAACCCCGAAGTCCTCTTCCTGGACGAGCCGTTCGAGGGCGTCGACCCGGTCTCCGCGCAGACCATCCGGGGCGTTCTGGAGCGGTACACGGCGTCCGGCGCCACGGTCGTGTTCTCTTCCCACGTCATGGAGCTCGTCGAGTCGCTGTGCGACTGGGTGGCCGTGATGGCCGCCGGCCGGATCCGCGCCCACGGCCCGCTCGCCGAGGTGCGCGGGGACGCGCCCTCGCTGCAGCGGGCGTTCCTGGGGCTCGTCGGCGCGGACGGCCGCGACACCGGTTCGGATCTCGACTGGCTGGGCGGAGGTTCCCGGTGAGCGCCGTGGGCACTCCCGCCGCCCTCACCGCCGTCTTCGTCCGGCTGAAACTGTCCCTGCTGCGCAACGGGCTGCGGCAGTCCGGCGGGCGCAGGGCGGCGTACATCGCCTCCGCCGTCGTCGTCCTGCTGTTCGCCGCGCTGCAGCTCCTCGGGCTGATCGCGCTGCGCGGCTCCGGTCATGTCGAGTCGCTGGTGGTGCTGCTCGTGGCGGTACTGGGGCTGGGCTGGGCGGTGATGCCGCTGTTCTTCCCCGGTGGCGACGAGACCCTCGACCCGACCCGGCTGGTGATGCTGCCGCTGCGGCCGCGGCCGCTGGTGCGGGCCCTGCTCGTGTCCTCGCTGGTCGGCATCGGGCCGCTGTTCACGCTGTGCCTGCTCGCCGGCTGCGTGATCGCCGTGGCGCACGGCGGGGCGGCGTTCGCCGTGGGCGCCCTCGCCGTGCCGTCGGCGCTGCTGGTGTGCGTGGCGCTCGCGCGGGCGGTGGCCGCCGCCAACGTACGGCTGCTCACCAGCCGCAAGGGCCGGGACCTCGCGGTGCTCAGCGGACTGGTGATCGCCGTCGGGGCGCAGGTGGTCAACTTCGGGGCGCAGCGGCTGGGTTCCTCCGGTCTGGAGCAGCTGGACCCGGCGGCGGACGTGCTGCGGTGGTTCCCGCCGGCGTCGGCGGTCGCCGCGGTGCACGCGGCGGACGAGGGGGCGTACGGAGTCGCGCTGGCGCAACTGGCGCTGACCGCGGCGGCGTTGGCGGGGCTGCTCGCGCTGTGGTCGCGTTCCCTGACGCGGCTGATGACCTCGCCGGACGGTTCCACCCTCCAGGCGGCCGGGGACACGGTGGTCCGCGACCGCACGTCGACGGGCCTGTCCCGGCTGCTGCCGCCGGGCCGCACGGGTACGGCCGTGGAACGCAGCCTGCGCTACATCCGGCGCGATCCGAAGACGAAGGCCGCGTGGGTGACCTCGCTGGCGATCGGGCTGATCGTGCCGGTGTTCAACGCCTGGCAGGGCACCGGCTCGGTGTACTTCGCCTGTTTCGCCGCCGGGATGCTCGGCATCATGATGTACAACCAGTTCGGGCAGGACACCTCCGCGTTCTGGATGGTCGCGATGACCATCTCGTCGGCCCGGGACGCGTACGTCGAACTGCGCGCCCGCGCGCTGGCGCTGCTGCTGGTCACCCTTCCGTACTCCGCGCTCGTCACCGTGCTGACGGCGGCCGTACTGGGCGACTGGACGCGGCTGCCGGAGGCGCTGGGCCTGTCCTTCGCGCTGCTCGGCGCGATGCTCGCGACGGGCGCGTGGACCTCGGCCCGCTTCCCGTACTCCATCCCGCAGGAGGGCCACAAGAACGTCGCCCCGGGGCAGGTCGGGCTGGCCTGGATCTCCATCTTCGGCGGCATGGTCGCGGCGGCGGTGCTGTGCGTCCCGGTCATCGCCCTCACCATCTGGCTGAACATCACCGCGGGCGGCGACGACTGGCTGTGGCTGCTGCTGCCGGTGGGCACGGCGTACGGCACGGCCCTGACGCTCCTCGGCCTGCGGCTGGCGGCTCCGCAGACGGCCCGCCGGCTGCCGGAGATCCTGACGGCGGTGAGCAAGGGGTGAGCCGGCGGTCAGCGGTCGCCCAGTGAGTCCAGGAAGGGTTCGATCGCCTTGAGCCAGGTCTCCGGCTGGTCGTAGTGGACCAGGTGGCCGGCGTCGGCGACCTCCGCGTACCGGCCGTGCGGGAGGACGCGGACCATTTCCTGGGCCTCCGCGCGGCCGAGTTCGCCGTCGAGGCCGCGGACCACCAGGGCGGGGCAGCGCACCTGGGCCAGTTCCTCCCAGTGCGCGTCGAACACCCAGGTCTCACGGGAGCGGAGCATCTGGTCCGGGTCGAACACCGGACGCCAGCCGTCCGGGGACTCGGCCATCACCTCGGCGTAGAACGCGCCGCGGGCCGGGTTGGGCCGCTCCACCCAGGGGTCGTCCTCGCCGAACCACTTGCGTACGTCGGCGAGCGTGGCGAACGGGACCGGCCAGGCCTTGAACCACTCGGCCCACTCGCGCTGCGAGGCCGCCCCGAGGGCGGAGGCCCGCATGTCACAGATGACCAGCCCGCGCACCAGGTCGGGGCGTTTGGCGGCGAGCTGCCAGGCGGTCAGCGCGCCCATCGCGTGGCCGATGAGGACGGTGGGGCCGAGGTCGAGCTGCTCCAGGGCGGCCTCGGCGTCGTCGACGTAGGCGTCACGGGTGAAGGAGGCCCGCGGGGGCTTGTCGCTGCGGCCGTGGCCACGCTGGTCGAGGGCGACCGCGCGGTACCGCCCGGAGAGCCTGCGGGCGGTGGACGCCCAGTGCGAGGCGCGGCCCATCAGGCCGTGCAGTAACAGCACGCCGGGGGCGTTCTGCGCGGCGCTCCCCGCCGGGTCGGCCCCGCTCTTGGACGGGTCGCCGAACTCCCAGGCGGCGAGCCGTACGCCGTCCGCCCCGGTCACGTCGATGCGTCGCGCCATGGTCCTGGCACCCCCCAAGCTCGCTGCCTGCCCGTTGCCTGTCGTACTGGCCCTGCCTGTTGCTACTGCCCGCAGATTATCGAATGCTCATTCGAAAATGGCTTCTTGCCCGGCAACACCCCTCGTTCGAGTGACCCCCTGCGAGGATTGATCGCCGTGGCCCGGGGGAGATCTTCAGCGGGAGGCGGACCGCTCGGGGAAACCGGTCCGAGGGGAATGACCCTGAGAGCTCGGGGCTCCGGGTCAGCACAGGGGAGGACAGGCCCCGGCGCCATGCGGCGCCGGGGCTCCTCACATGCTCACGGCACATCGTCCCGCCCCTCCCCTGCCGGGGTGACATCGCTGTCGGGCCCGGCCAGAGCCACTCAGGTCATATGCCTCACGCGACAGCCTCGCACGCGAATCCGGCGAGCGCTGCGATTCGACGCAGTGGATCTCGGATTCGGCGCGTTCACGCCGACGGACGCGCACACCGACGGGCGCGCACCGCTCGTCGGCCCGGCGTCCCGCCCCGTCCCGCCTCCGTCCCCGTTCCGCCCGTCGGTCAGGGCTTGGCGACGAACACGTGCGAGGCCACCTCCGACTCCAGCTCGGCCGCCTCGCCGCTGCTGCCCACCAGCACCCCGCCCGCCGACTCCGTCACGCTGACCACCGAACCGGGTTGCACGCCCGCCCGGCGCAGCGTGTACATCAGCTGGGCGTCCGTCTGGATCGGCTCGCCGATCCGGCGCACCACGACCGTCTTGCCCCCGGCGCCCGGGTCGAGGTCGGCCAGGGACACCATGCCCTCGTCCAGGAACGGGTCGGCCCCGTCCTTCTCGCCCAGCTCCTCCAGCCCGGGGATCGGGTTGCCGTACGGCGACTCGGTGGGGTGCCTCAGCAGCTCCAGCACGCGGCGCTCGACGGCCTCGCTCATCACGTGCTCCCAGCGGCAGGCCTCGGCGTGGACCTGCTCCCACTCCAGGCCGATCACGTCGACCAGGAGACACTCGGCGAGCCGGTGCTTGCGCATCACGCGCGTGGCCAGCCGGCGGCCCTCGTCGGTGAGCTCCAGGTGCCGGTCGGGAGCGACGGACACCAGGCCGTCGCGCTCCATCCGCGCCACGGTCTGACTGACCGTCGGCCCGCTCTGGTCGAGCCGCTCGGCGATCCGGGCGCGCATGGGGACCACACCTTCCTCCTCCAGCTCGAGGATGGTGCGGAGATACATCTCCGTGGTGTCGATCAGTCCGGACATACATGCCCCTCGATGAGATCTGCGGATGGCTCTGCCGGAGGCTGGACGGCTCACCGGCGCGTGCGCTGGCCCAGGACTCAATTCTGACGCATCGGACCGACAACCGGGCCGCGCAGTGAAAACGAGGGGTCCCGTGGAGGGAAACCGCGCCGTCGGACGCCGTATTGACACGGCACTGGTCCAGACCGCACGGTGATCCGCAACACTCCTGCCCGAAGGGATGCCGCATGAGCGACCGCACGCCGGCCGACCGGTTCCTCGACGCCGCGATCGATCTGCTGCAGCGGATCCGCGACGAGGAGGCCGAGTCCGTCGCGGCCGCGGGCACGCTGCTCGCCGACACGGTCGCGGACGGCGGCCGGCTCTTCGCCTTCGGCGCCGGGCACTCCTCGCTGGCCGCGCAGGACCTCGTCTACCGGGCCGGCGGACTCGCCCTGATGAACCTGCTCGCCGTCCCGGGGGCCGTCGGCGTCGACGTGATGCCGGCCACGCTGGGCTCCGCCCTGGAACGCGTCGACGGGCTCGCGGGCGTCGTGCTCGAGTCCTCGCCCCTCCGCGCGGGTGACGCACTGATCGTCATCTCCCTGTCCGGGCGCAACGCGCTGCCCGTGGAGATGGCCATGAAGGCCCGCGAGCTGGACGTGCGGGTCATCGGCGTGACCTCGGTGGCGTACGCGATGCAGACGTCGTCCCGACACTCCTCCGGGACGTTCCTGAAGGACCACTGCGACCTCGTCCTGGACTCCGGTATCGCGGTAGGTGACGCGGAACTCACCCACGACGACGTGCCCGCGCCCTTCGCTCCCGCGTCGACGGTGGTCACCACGGCGCTTCTGCAGGCCGTCATGGCCACCGCGGCGGCGACGCTCGCCGATCGCGGAATCGAGCCGCCGCTGCTGCGCTCGGGCAACGTGGACGGCGGCCACGAATGGAACGCGCGCGTCTTCGACGAGTACGCCGACCGCATCTTCTACCGCCGCTGACCCGGGACGGCGGGGGCGAGAACCCGGAGCGGGCCCGGCCGGTGCCAGCGGCCGGTGCCAGCGGTCGGTGTCAGCGGTCGGTGGCGAGGAGGGCCGACAGGTCCAGGGCCGTGGCGATGTGTGCCGCCACGTCTTCCGCGTACATGACGTCGGTGCGTTCGAACGCGTTCCTGCCCGCGCTCCGCAGAAACGTCACGGCACCCAGCGTGCGCCCCCGGCTCCGCAGCACCGTGCACAGGGCGTGCACCGCGTCCCCCGGCCACTGCCGGGACAGCGCCCACGCCCGCGCCTCCTCGGCGCCCATGGAGCCGACATCGGCCCGCACCGTCCCGGCCCGCTCCACGCACTGCACCGCCGGATGCCCCTCGCCGTACCGCACCGGCAGCCCCGCCCGCCCGGCGAGTCTGCTCGGTCCCGGTGCGCCGGACGGGGTGGCGGCGATCCGTACCAGCCGCACCCGGTCGACGTCCCGGCCGCCGCCGGCCACCCGGTCGATCAGCGCATGGTCGGCGAACCCGGCCAGCGCGAAGTCCAGGTGGACCGTCACCGCCTCCGCCGGGTCCTCGCACTCCGCCGCCGCGCGAGCCGCGCGGTGCAGCTGCTGCGCGCGGAACCGCAGCAGCGACGCCTCCTGCTCACCCTGCCGGGACTCGGTCACGTCCTGGAACAACCAGCCGACCCCCAGCGGAACCGGCTCCTCCGCCAGCGGTGACGCCAGCCTCACGAACCCGCTCCGCCAGCACCGCCGCCGCTCGCCCTCCGGCGTGCGCACGCTCACCCACAGCTCGGCCGGCGCGGGCGGCGCACCCTCCGCGAGCACATGGGTGAGCGCGCTCTCCAGCTCCTCCGCACCCTGTGCCAGCAGCTCTCCCAGCGGCCGCCCCAGTACCGATGTCCGTCCCGTGCCCAGCGCCCGCGCGGCGTGCGGGTTCACCACCGCGGGCCGCAGATCGGCGTCGACCAGGACGACGCCCCAGCTCGCGTCCTCCAGCAGCGCCTCGCTCAGCGCGATCGACCGCTCCAGGTCGATCTGCGCGTGCACCTCGCTGAACGCGCAGTACACCCCCGCCGGTTTCCCGTCCGGCCCGCGCACCGCCGCGGACTGGGTCCGCACCAGCACCCGGCCGCCGTCCTTCGTCAGCAGCGCGAACTCGTTCACCTGCCGGCCCGGCGCGTCCATGGCCGACATCAGCCGCGCCTCGACCTCCTCGGCGTCCGCGCTGCGCACGGCCCACCCGGCGAACCCGGCCCGGCCCACCGCCTCGGCGGCGGTCCAGCCGAGGATCCGCTCCGCCTCACGGTTCCAGTGCGTGACCGTCCCGTCCGCGTCGAAGGCGCACAGGGCGGCGTCCATACCGTCGAGCAGCGCGGCGAGGAGGTCGGAGCCGTCCGATCCCTCCCGCGCGGGCTCGGGCTCGTCCGGCCCCAGCTCGTCGGTGGTCCCACTACGCCGGGAAGCACTCACCTGGACCCCCTGTCAGGCTGCGTCCGCACGTACGGCACGACGGTTCACTCACTTGCAATCATTCAACTTGAACGTGACGCAGCGCACATCGGGTTCCCGCAAGATTGCAGGAATCGTTGTGCGGTGGAAACCCGACGACAACTCGTCGCCAAAACCCGGTGACCGACAGTCGAAGATCGACCCACTCGTCCCGCTCACCAGGCAGCACACAGCGCTCCACCTCCACGAACCCGCGCACCCCGGCGCACCGCAGCCCGTCCTCATCGACCGCCAGGACGCAGGTCTCGACCGCATCGGCACCCAGCACGCGCGTGCGCGAGTCCGTCCTCGTGGAGCACCGTCCCGATCTCCGCCCCCGCCACTCCTCGAACATGGCCTCGCCCACGACGGCCTCGATCCGCACTCCGGAGACCGGCCCTCGCCTCGCGTACACCTCGATCTCGATCTTCATACATCTGCTCGCGGCACTGATCAACCCGGTCCACGACTTCGCGCACCGACTTCACTGGTCGCGGTGGTGATGTCGCCACCAAGCCCGCGCCCACGCCTCCTACTACCGACGACAGGCAACCACTCAACAGTGACCTGCCGCAGAGTCATGGGGTAAGGGCGAGGCGCTCCGGCAGTGGTGCCATCGCGTCAGGCCACCCGGTACGATCGGTGGCGGCTCGGTGCAGTCGGCCACTCGCACCTTTCAAGGTTGGGTGAATGCACCGTGGGTCGCCTCGCCTCGGCTCACTGAACGCGGCACCGGCCAACAACGCGAGCATGGGCAGGACGGGCCGCGTGGAAAGCCGACGCGATGACGTCCCCTACCACTGACCACGCCAAGAAACTCGCCAGACTCCTGCGCGAGGACCTTGCCACAGCGGGGATCGAAATTCCGCACAGCCTCGCACTCGAACTGAT
Organism: Streptomyces sp. NPDC059454; assembly: GCF_042749965.1. Lineage (NCBI taxonomy): Bacteria > Bacillati > Actinomycetota > Actinomycetes > Kitasatosporales > Streptomycetaceae > Streptomyces > Streptomyces sp. NPDC059454. Next base: position 32,617 of record NZ_JBHYVC010000020.1, read on the forward strand.
CGCCCACCAGCTCGGCGCCAAGGACTGGAACGTGCTCGCCGCCCTGACGAGCCGTGCAGGAAGCCCTGTCACACCGGACATCAGCCCGGGCGTGCCGCTCCTGCGCGTCACGCAGGCACTGCCGTTCTACCTTGACTTCCTGGGCTTCGCCCTGGACTGGGAGCACCGGTTCGAGCCCGGGCTGCCGCTGTATGTGCAGGTATCGCGCTCGGCAGCCGTGCTGCACCTCTCCGAACGCCACGGCGACGGCGCCCCCAACAGCGTGGTCTGGATCCCGGTACGCGATGTGGCCGCCCTGCGCAAGGAATTGCTCGCCCGGCCGAACGCACCAGCACGTCCCGGAATCGATCGGGATACCCCCGGAGGGCCGACACTGCAGGTCATCGACCCGTACGGCAACATCCTGAGATTCACGCAGCCACCATCCGCGCAGTAGTCGCCCCGGCAGAACGCGCCGCGGCACGCGGTGCGCTCTGCCGACACGATCCTCTACACGGACATTCCACAAAGCGACGGCAGCAAGATCGCGATCTACATCTGGAGTACCAGCAGCAAGATCGGTCAGAAAATCGAGGAAATCGACGAATTCACACAAAGGGGCGACTCCTGGCGGATCAAGCCTTCTGAGAGATCTTGGCCAACTAGCGTCGGCGGCGTACTTCAGAAAGGAGGTCACTCGCTCCTCGGTCTCAGACCGAAGCCTGCCCGCACAAAGAGCAGACGCAGAGTGACCAGCCCCAGTCATCACGATCCGAAAGATCAGGGAGGTGCCCCGATGACTACGTTTCCTGCAGGTGAGCAGACCCACCAGGCTGTGCTTCCTCAGCAGCCTGCTCTGGAATCCGTGGGAGCAGACACCCCTGGGAGCAGGGACGAAACGGCTCACGGACACCCCGCCACCGTGCGGGGCACCGGCAGGGAACATGGGCGAGGGGAGACCGGCGGGCAAAGCACCCGAGCTCGTCGGCGTCACGCCAAGAGCGCCGCCACGGTGGCGCAGGCGGCAGAGAACGGGAGCGGTGACGCTCCCCCGCACGACAGCCCCCCGTACCAAGGTGGCGTTGGTGCGAACAGGGTCTTCGTGCTTTCCACAAAGGGGCACCCTCTCATGCCCTGCCACCCCGCCCGCGCCCGTGAACTACTCGCAAAGGGCCGGGCCGTGGTCGCCCGACAAGTACCCTTCACCATCCGGCTGAAAGACCGAGAGCTCACCGAGTCGGAAGTGGACGGCGTACAGTTACGCATCGACCCCGGCTCCAAAGGTACGGGCCTCGTCCTCACCGACGAGAAGAAAGAAACCAACGAACACGGCACCATCGTGACCGTCCGACGCGGGCTTGTCTCGGTCGAACTCCAGCACCGCGCCGATCAGATCCGGCTGTGCATGCGACAACGCGCCGGATACCGACACCGGCGCCGCTCGGCCGACGGCCGCTATCGCACACCGCGTTCTCGCAACCGGGGGCACCTGACAGGATGGCTACCGCCCTCCCTGCGGCACCGTGTGAATACGACCTTCTCCACGGCCGGACGGCTGTGCCGCTACGCGCCCGTCACCGAGATTCATGTAGAACTCGTCGCCTTCGACACCCACTCCATGAGTGCGGGCAGACCACTCAAAGGGGCCGAGTACCAGCAAGGACCACTCGTCGGCACCAGTGCCCGCACCTATCTGCACACCAAGTGGAACAACGCCTGCGCCTACTGCGACAACACCGGCGTGCCCCTGAACATCGATCATCTCCGACCCCGCAGCCGGGGAGGTTCGAACCGCCTTTCCAACCTCGTCCTCACCTGCGTCCCCTGCAACCGGGCCAAAGGCAGCAGCCCTGTCGAGGTCTTCCTCGCCCACCGCCCCGACCGCCTCGGGAAGATCCTCCAGCAGGCCGGGACGCCACTCCATGACGCCGCCGCCATGAACGCGACCCGCTGGCAGCTCATGGACGCGCTGAGCGACCTCGGCAGGCCCCTGCGCACCTGGTCGGGCGCGCAGACCATGGAGAACCGAAACGCCATGGGATTGGCCAAGACACACACCCTGGACGCGCTGTGCGTAGGGCCTGTGGATCACGACGGCGGTGATGCGATCGTGCGGTCCCCCGCGCAGGTCCTCGTCGCCAAAGCCACTGGACGCGGCTCCTACGCCCGTACCACCCCGGATCGCTACGGGTTCCCCCGGCTGCTGCGAGCTCGTACCAAGCAGCACTTCGGATACATCACCGGTGATCTTGTCCGGGCCACAGTGCCGAGCGGCAAGTGGACAGGTACTTGGACCGGACGCGTCTCTGTCCGAGCCAGGGGACAGCACAGCGTTGCCACATCAGTGGGCCGGATCAACGTATCCCACAGGAATCTTCGGCTCTTGCAACGCGGTGACGGATACGGATACACCATGCGGCCGGAATCGATTCCGTCAAGGTCCCGAAAAACCGGTTGATCGGTGCCCGGTCCGTTCTTAGGGTGGGACTTACACCGAAGGGAGGTGATCCGGCAGATGTATGAATACCGGACGCGTGAGGTGGCTGCGGGCTAGCGGCCCGGCACCACGCACAGGGCGGTGCCGGACCAGCGCGTGAAAGACGCGTGCAGCCGGCCCAATCTCAAGCAGTCACCCGACCCGCGAGTCGCCGGTAACGTCCGGCCGGCTCCTCCCGAGGGAGGAACCGGACTCGCGGGTCGCCTGCTTTTCCGGGCCCGCTCAGTGGGCGATGTCCGCGTATCCCTCGATCTCGTGCGGGTCGCGCGTGCCCGGGCCGACGTAGCGGGCCGAGGGCCGGACCAGGCGGCCCGTGCGCTTCTGCTCCAGGATGTGCGCCGACCAGCCGGCCGTGCGGGCGCAGGTGAACATCGAGGTGAACATGTGCGCCGGGACCTCCGCGAAGTCCAGCACGATGGCCGCCCAGAACTCCACGTTGGTGGCCAGCACCCGGTCGGGGCGGCGGGCGTGGAGCTCGGCCAGGGCGGCCTTCTCCAGGGCCTCGGCGACCTCGAAGCGCGGGGCGCCGAGTTCGCGGGCGGTGCGGCGCAGGACGCGGGCGCGGGGGTCCTCCGCGCGGTAGACGCGGTGGCCGAAGCCCATGAGGCGCTCGCCCTTGTCGAGGGCCTGCTTGACGTACGCCTCGGCGTCCCCGGTGCGCTCGATCTCCTCGATCATGCCCAGCACGCGCGAGGGCGCGCCGCCGTGCAGCGGGCCCGACATGGCGCCGACGGCTCCCGAGAGGGCCGCCGCGACGTCCGCGCCGGTCGAGGCGATGACCCGCGCGGTGAACGTGGAGGCGTTCATTCCGTGCTCGGCGGCCGACGTCCAGTACGCGTCGACGGCGGCGACGTGCTTCGGGTCGGGCTCGCCGCGCCAGCGGATCATGAACCGCTCGACGATGGACTCGGCCCTGTCTATCTCGCGCTGCGGCACCATGGGCAGGCCCTGGCCGCGGGCGGACTGGGCGACGTAGGACAGCGCCATGACGGCGGCGCGCGCGAGGTCGTCGCGGGCCTGTGCGGCATCGATGTCGAGGAGCGGTTTCAGGCCCCACACGGGGGCCAGCATCGCCAGTGCGGACTGCACGTCGACACGGATGTCACCGGAGTGCACGGGGATCGGGAAGGGCTCCGCGGGCGGCAGCCCGGGGTTGAACGCCCCGTCGACGAGCAGTCCCCAGACGTTGCCGAAGGAGACGTGCCCGACCAGGTCCTCGATGTCGACGCCCCGGTACCGGAGGGCGCCGCCCTCCTTGTCCGGTTCGGCGATCTCCGTCTCGAACGCGACGACTCCTTCGAGCCCGGGTACGAAGTCGGACATCTGGCGGCTCCTTGTGAGGTGGGTGACAGATGGTGGGGTGGAGTGGGGTGGGGTGGGACGACCATGTGTCGGCGGTCGGCGGAAGCGGGGCGCGCGTCCGGTGGATCCACGGTCCGTTCGAACGGATTCGCGGTCCGGGACGTCACCCCTGTGATGCCCGGCTGGCGGTCACCCAACCGGATCAGTGGCAGCACGATATCCCCGAGTGCCATCTTTGGGGAGGGTTCACGGCACTCAGTGCCACCACGTGATGAGGGACACCGCGCTCCCGAGGGCTTCGCGCATACGGCAGGATGACGGCGTGACCGACCGAGACGCCGTCCCTTTCGATCTCGCCTCGATGCGCAAGCAGTACCGGACCGAGGGGCTCTCCGAGACCGACCTGGCCGCCACCCCCGTCGAACAGTTCGCGCGCTGGTTCAAACAGGCCGCGACGGACGGCGGGCTGTTCGAGCCGAACGCCATGATCGTCTCGACGGCGGACACGGAGGGACGGCCCAGCTCACGCACGGTGCTGCTGAAGCACTTCGACGACGACGGGTTCGTCTTCTACACGAACTACGACTCCCGCAAGGGCCGTGACCTGGCCGGGAACCCGCACGTCTCGCTGCTGTTCCCCTGGCATCCGATGGCCCGGCAGGTCATCGTCACCGGCACCGCGCGCCGCACCGGCCGCGACGAGACGGCCGCCTACTTCCGCACCCGCCCGCACGGCTCCCAGCTGGGCGCGTGGGCCAGCGGCCAGTCCTCGGTGATCGCCGGCCGCGCGGAGCTCGACGCCTCCTACGCCGACCTGGCGGCCCGCTATCCGGAGCACGAGCGGGTACCGGTGCCGCCTCACTGGGGCGGCTTCCGGGTGACCCCGCGGGAGGTGGAGTTCTGGCAGGGCCGGGAGAACCGGCTGCACGACCGCCTGCGGTACGTCGCCGGGGCGGGCGGGGGCTGGCGGGTGGAGAGGCTGAGCCCGTGACCCGGGGGCGTCTCAGCCCAGCGCCTCGTCCAGCAGCACCGCCCACTGCGCCACGACCCGTTCCCGGCGGGCCCCGTCGTCGGTGAGGAGGGTGGCGAGGCCCAGGCCGCGGGCCATGTCGAGGAGGCCCTGGACGGTTTCGCGGACGCCGGGGCGGGACTCGTCGGCGCCGAGGAGTTCGACGGCGATGCGGTGGGACTCGCGGCCGACGCGCAGCTCCAGCTCGGTCACGCGCGGGCGCAGCTGTTCCTCGTTGGAGGCGGCGACCCAGAGGTGGAGCGCCGCGCGGAAGACGGGTCCGGTGTAGAGGCCGACCAGTGCCGCGATCACCGCGCGGCGGTCGCCGGCCGCGGCGCCCTCCGGGAAGAGGGCGCGCAGGGCGGTGGAGCGTTCCTCGGCGACGTACTCGACGGCGGCCGTGAAGAGGTCCTCACGGGTCGGGAAGTGGTGCTGGGCGGCCCCCCGGGAGACGCCCGCGCGTTCGGCGACGACCAGGACCGTGGAGCCCGCCCAGCCGTGTTCCGCGAGGCAGGCCACGGCGGCCTCCAGGAGCCGCTGCCGGGTGGCCCGGCTGCGGTCCTGCTTGGGGACTCGTTCCGCACGGTCGGCCGTGCTCACACCACCCATTGCGGATCCCGTCGTTCGAGGAAGGCCGTCATTCCCTCGCGCGCGTGGGCGGAGGCGAACAGGCGCGCCGAGAGCGCGGTCAGGTCGGCCGCGTCCCGGTCGAAGGTCTCCAGCACCCTAGCCGTGAGCAGCCGTTTCGTCTCGGCCAGGGCCTCGGGGGCGGATCTGCGCAGGCCGTCGAGGATCGGTGCGAGGACCTCGTCCGGGTCGTCACCGGCGGCGGTGAGCAGCCCGATACGGGCCGCCTCCGCCGTGTCGAGACGCTCCCCGGTGAGGTAGTAGCGGGCCAGGGCGCGCGGGTCGGTGCGGGGCAGCAGCGGCAGCGAGATCACGGCGGGGGCGACCCCGATGCGGACCTCGGTGAAGGCGAACGTCGCCGCGCGGGAGGCGACGGCGATGTCACAGGCCGCGAGCAGGCCGAGGCCGCCCGCGCGGACGTGCCCGGTGACCCGCGCGAGGACCGGTTTGGGCAGCTCGACGATCTGCCGCAGCAGGCCCACCAGCGCCTCGGGGGCGGGCGGGTCGCGCAGGTCGGCGCCCGCGCTGAAGGTGTTGCCGGTGTGGGTGAGGACCACCGCGCGGACGCCGGTGTCCTCGCCGGCGTCGGTCAGCGCGGCGGCGAGTTCGCCGACGAGGGCGGCGGACAGGGCGTTGCGGCGCTCGGGGGCGTCGAGGGAGAGCGTTTCGACGCCCCGCGCGCGGGTGCGGCCGATCAGGGTCACGAGGGCTCCTTGTGCGCCGCGCGGAGTTCCCGGCGCAGGATCTTTCCGGAGGCGGCGCGCGGGACACCGTCGGTGAAGGTGACGTGGCGGACCCGCTTGTACGGGGCGACGTGCTCGGCGACGTACGTCATGATCTCGCCCTCGGAGAGCTCCGGGGCGGATGGCTGGCGGACGACGTAGGCGTGCGGGACCTCGTTGCCGTCCTCGTTGTAGACGCCGATGACGGCGGCGTCGGCGACGCCGGGGTGGGTGAGGAGCAGGGCCTCGAGTTCGGCGGGGGCGACCTGGAAGCCCTTGTACTTGATGAGTTCCTTGACCCGGTCCACGACGAACAGCCAGCCGTCCTCGTCGGTGTGGCCGACGTCCCCGGTGTGCAGCCAGCCGTCCTCGTCGATCATCGCGGCGGTGGCGTCCGGGCGGCCGAGATAGCCCTTCATGATCTGCGGTCCGCGGATCAGGATCTCGCCGGACTCGCCGGGCCCGAGGTCCTTGCCGGGGTCGTCGAGGGAGACGATGCGCATCTCGGTGCCGGCGAGCAGCTTGCCGACGGTGCCGGGCGGCGCGACGTCCATGGCGTCCAGGGGGACGACATGGGTGCCCGGTGACAGTTCGGTCATGCCGTAGGCCTGCCCGACGGGCGGCAGTCCGAGCCGCTGCGAGCAGGCGGCGGCGAGGCTCGCGTCCAGGGGTGCGGCGGCGCTGATGACGTGCTGCAGCGACGACAGGTCGTACTGGGCGACCAGGGGGTGCTTGGCGAGGGCCAGGACGATCGGCGGGGCCACGTACAGGGCGGTGATGCGGTGGTTCTGGATGGCCGCGAGGAACGTCTCCAGGTCGAAGCGCGGCAGCACGACGACGGTGGCGCCCTGCCGGAGCGGGGCGTTCATCAGGGCCGTCAGACCGTAGATGTGGAAGAACGGGAGGACGGCGAGGACGCGGTCGCCGGGGCCCGCCGTGATCAGCGACTGGAGCTGGGCGAGGTTGGTGGCGATCTGCCGGTGGGTGAGCATCACGCCCTTGGGGACGCCGGTGGTGCCGGAGGAGTACGGCAGCGCGGCGACGTCCTCGGCCGGGTCGATGTCGACCACCGGCTCGGGGGCCGTGGAGGCCAGCATGTCGATCAGGGAACGGTGTCCGGGCGCGCTGTCGCAGACGAGGATCTCCTCGATCCCGCCGGCCAGCTCGGCGGCCCTCCGCGCGGTGTCCAGCAGCGGTGAGACGGTGACGATCCAGCGGGCCGCGCAGTCCTTCAGCTGCCTGCCGAACTCCTCGGCGGTCGCCAGGGGGTGCACGGTGGTGACGGAGGCGCCCGCGCGGGTGGCCGCGTAGAAGACGGTGGGGAAGGCGATGGTGTTGGGGCTGTGCAGGGCGAGGACGTCGCCCTTGCGCAGGCCCGCCTCGGCGAGCCCGGCGGCGACCCGCCGGTGGAAGCGGTCGACCTGCTCGTAGGTGAGGGTGGTGCCGTCGGTGCCGTCGATCAGCGCCGGAGCGCTCCCGAACTCGGGGGCCCTGGCGAGCACCGCGTCGTGGATGGGGAGTTCTACCGGCGGAACGTCTGCGTACTCGCTTCGGAACATGGTTCCTCCAAGACGGCCGGGAGGGCCTTCCTAGTACGACTTGGGCAGGCCCAGGGTCTGGTGGGAGACGTAGTTGAGAATCATCTCCCGGCTCACCGGGGCGATACGGGACACGCGCGCGGCCGTTATCAGCGAGGCGAGCCCGTACTCGCGCGTGAGGCCGTTCCCGCCGAGGGTGTGCACGGCCTGGTCGACGGCCTTCACACAGGCCTCACCGGCCGCGTACTTGGCCATGTTGGCGGCCTCGCCGGCGCCGATGTCGTCACCGGCGTCGCACAGGTGGGCGGCCTTCTGCATCATCAGGCGGGCCATCTCGAGTTCGATGTGCGCCTGGGCGAGGGGGTGGGCGATGGCCTGGTGGGCGCCGATGGGGACCTTCCAGACGGTGCGTTCACGGGCGTACTCGACGGCCTTGGTGAGGGCGTAGCGGCCCATGCCGATGGCGAAGGCGGCGCCCATGATGCGCTCGGGGTTGAGGCCGGCGAAGAGTTGCAGCAGGCCCGCGTCCTCGTCGCCGACGAGCGCTCCGGCGGGCAGCCGCACGTCGTCGAGGACCAGCTCGAACTGCTTCTCGGCGGCGTTGAGTTCCATGTCGATGGCGTTGCGCTGGAAGCCCTCGGTGTCGCGCGGGACGATGAACAGGCAGGGCTTGAGGTTTCCGGTGCGGGCGTCCTCGGTCCGGCCGACGATGAGCGTCGCCTCGGCGGTGTCCACACCGGAGACGAACACCTTGCGGCCGGTGAGCAGCCAGTCGCCGGTGTCCGGGTCGCGCCGGGCGGTGGTGGTGATGCGGTGCGAGTTGGACCCGGCGTCGGGTTCGGTGATGCCGAAGGCCATGGTGCGGGTGCCGTCGGAGAGGGCGGGCAGCCATTCCCGCTTCTGCTCCTCGGTGCCGAAGCGGGCGATGACGGTGCCGCAGATCGCCGGGGAGACGACCATCATGAGCAGGGGGCAGCCGGCCGCTCCCAGCTCCTCCAGCACGATGGAGAGTTCGCAGATGCCGCCGCCTCCGCCGCCGTACTCCTCCGGAAGGTTGACGCCGAGGTAGCCGAGCTGGGCGGCCTCCTCCCAGAGTTCCTTGGGGTGGTGGCCGGAGGAGACCGCGTGGGCGAGGTAGCCGCGGCCGTACTTGGCGCCGAGGGCGGCCACGGCCGCGCGGAGGGCCTTGTGCTCTTCGGACTCGATGACGGGCATGAGCGCTCCTAAGGGGGAGGTGCTTCGCGTCGTGCGGAGGGTGCGGGGTGCGGGTCCGGGTTGCGGTCTCTCGCGCCCACGCGGCGGCGGACGCGTGGGCGGGCACTGCCCCGCGCCCCTAGGAGCCGGCTTCCACGACCGCCAGAAGGGCGCCGACCTCCACCTGCTGTCCCGGCGTCGCCCGGAGGGTGCTGAGGGTTCCCGTGGCCGGGGCGGTGATCTTGTGCTGCATCTTCATCGCCTCCAGCCAGAGGAGGGGCTGTCCGGCCTCTACGGCCGCTCCTTCGGTCAGGCCCTCCGCGATGCGGACGACCGTGCCCGGCATGGGGGCCAGGAGGGAGCCGGGGGCGTGCTGGGCGGTGGGGTCGGGGAAGCGGGGCAGGGCGGTGAGGGCGGTGGCGCCCACGTACACCCGGTCGCCGTAACGGCTGACCTCGTAGCGGCGTCGTACGCCGTCCGCGTCCAGGATCACGAGCCCCGCGTCGGCGTGCACGACCTGCACCCCGTCGGCTGCGAGGCCGCCGCGCGTGTGCCGGTAGCGGACCTCGTGCTCCTCACCCGCCATGGCGTACCGCTTGACCTGCGGCTGCGAGGCGACATTGCGCCAGCCGCCGAAGCGGGAGCGGCCGTGGGCGTCGGCGAGGGCGGCGGCGAGCGGGGCGTACGGGTCGGGCGCCGGGGCGGTCAGCCCGGGCAGGTGGCGGTCGTAGAAGCCGGTGTCCATACGGGCTTCCGCGAACTCCTGGTGCCGCAGGGAGCGGACGAGGAGGTCCCGGTTGGTGACGGGGCCGTGGATCACCGCGCGGTCCAGCGCCGAGGCGAGTCTGCGGATCGCCTCCGCGCGGGTGGGGGCGTGGGCGACGACCTTGGCGAGCATGGGGTCGTAGTGGACGCCGATGTCGTCGCCGTCCGTGTAGCCGGTGTCCAGACGCACGGCGTCGGGGACGGCGAGGCGGTGCAGGCGGCCGGTCTGCGGCGCCCACTGCCTGGACGGGTCCTCGGCGTAGAGACGGGCCTCGACGGCGTGTCCACGCGCGCGTGGCGGGTCGTCCGGGAGGGCGTGCCCCTCGGCGACGCGGATCTGCTCGGCGACGAGATCGACACCGAACACGGCCTCCGTCACCGGGTGTTCCACCTGGAGGCGGGTGTTCATCTCCAGGAAGTGCGCCCGGCCCCCCGCGACGAGGAACTCGACGGTTCCGGCGCCGGCGTAGGCGACGGCACGCGCGGCGCGTACGGCCAGGGCGTGGAGCTCCTCGGTGAGCTGTGCGGTCAGCCCCGGCGCCGGGGCCTCCTCGATCACCTTCTGGTGGCGGCGCTGGAGCGAGCAGTCGCGGGTGCCGAGCGCCCACACGGTGCCGTGCGTGTCGGCGAGCACCTGCACCTCGACGTGCCGGCCGCCCTCCACATACGGCTCGACGAACACCTCGCCGTCACCGAAGGCGCTCGCGGCCTCCGCGCGGGCGGCGGCCAGTTCGCCGTCCAGGTCCGCGAGGCGCCGTACGACGCGCATTCCGCGTCCGCCGCCGCCCGCCGCCGCCTTCACCAGCACCGGCAGATCGGACTCGGTGACGTGCCGCAGGGGCTCGATGCCCATCAGCTCCTTGGCGCGCGTCTTGGACGCCATCGCCTCGATCGCCTCCGGGGGCGGCCCGATCCACATCAGGCCGGCGTCCTGGACGGCCCGCGCGAAGTCGGCGTTCTCGGAGAGGAAGCCGTAACCGGGGTGCACGGCGTCCGCTCCGGCGGCGAGGGCGGCCTTCACGATCAGATCGCCGCGCAGGTAGGTGTCGGCGGGCGCCGTCCCCGGCAGTCGTACCGCCGTGTCCGCCACGCGCGCGTGGAGCGCGTTCTCGTCGGCGTCCGAGTGCACGGCGACCGTCCGGATTCCCCACTCGGCGCAGGTGCGGACGATGCGGCAGGCGATCTCGCCCCGGTTCGCCACCAGTACGGAAGTAATCATGGGCATCGTGGGCCTCACATCCGGAAGACGCCGAAGCCACCGCGCGCGCCCTCGTAGGGCGCGGTGTGGATGGCCGACAGGCACAGGCCGAGGACGGTACGGGTGTCGCGCGGGTCGATGACGCCGTCGTCGTACAGCCGCCCGGACAGGAACATGGGCAGCGACTCGGACTCGATCTGCTGCTCCACCACGGCACGCAGCGCCGCGTCCGCCTCGTCGTCGTACGGCTGCCCCTTCGCCGCCGCCGACTGCCTCGCGACGATCGACAGCACTCCGGCGAGCTGCTGCGGGCCCATGACGGCGGACTTGGCGCTGGGCCAGGCGAACAGGAAGCGCGGGTCGTAGGCGCGGCCGCACATGCCGTAGTGCCCGGCGCCGTAGGAGGCGCCCATGAGGACGGACAGGTGGGGGACCTTCGAGTTGCTGACCGCGTTGATCATCATCGCGCCGTGCTTGATGATGCCGCCCTGTTCGTACTCCTTGCCGACCATGTAGCCGGTGGTGTTGTGCAGGAAGAGCAGCGGGATGTCGCGCTGGTTGGCGAGCTGGATGAACTGGGCGGCCTTCTGGGACTCCTCGCTGAAGAGGACCCCCCGGGCGTTGGCGAGGATGCCGACGGGATGGCCGTGGAGAGCCGCCCAGCCGGTGGTGAGACTGGTGCCGTAGAGGGGCTTGAACTCGTCGAAGTCGGAGGAGTCGACGATCCGCGCGATGACCTCGCGCGGATCGAAGGGGATCTTGAGGTCGCCCGGGACGATGCCGAGGAGTTCGTCCTCGTCGTACCGGGGGGGCGCGGCCGGTCCCGGGTCGTCGTACGCCTTGCGGTGGTTGAGGCGGGCGACGACCCGGCGGGCCTGGCGGAGCGCGTCCGGTTCGTCGACGGCGAAGTGGTCGGCGAGGCCCGACACGCGCGCGTGCATCTCGGCGCCGCCCAGGGACTCGTCGTCGCTCTCCTCCCCGGTGGCCATCTTCACCAGCGGCGGGCCGCCGAGGAACACCTTCGCCCGCTCCTTGACCATGATCACGTGGTCGGACATGCCGGGAACGTACGCGCCCCCGGCGGTGGAGTTGCCGAAGACGACGGCGATGGTGGGGATGCCCGCCGCCGACAGCCGGGTGAGGTCCCTGAAGATGGCTCCGCCCGGAATGAAGATCTCTTTCTGGGAGGGGAGATCGGCGCCGCCGGACTCGACGAGGCTGATGCAGGGCAGCCGGTTGACGAGCGCGATGTCGTTGGCGCGCAGGGCCTTCCTCAGGCTCCAGGGGTTGCTGGCGCCGCCGCGCACGGTCGGGTCGTTGGCGGTGATCAGGCACTCCACGCCCTCGACCACACCGATGCCGGTGACGAGCGAGGCGCCGACGGTGTACTCGCTCCCCCAGGCGGCCAGCGGGGACAGCTCCAGGAAGGGCGTGTCGGGGTCGAGGAGCAGTTCGATGCGCTCACGGGCGAGCAGCTTGCCGCGCTTCCGGTGCCGCTCGACGTACTTCTCGCCGCCGCCGGCGAGGGCCTTGGCGTGTTCGGCGTCGAGTCCGGCGAGCTTGGCGAGCATGGCGTCGCGGTGCGCCCGGTACTCCGGGTCGGCCGTGTTCAGGGTGGATGCGAGGACCGTCACAGGAGGGCCTCCGGGATGTCGAGGTGCCGGGAGCGCAGCCATTCGCCGAGCGCCTTGGCCTGCGGATCGAAACGGGCCTGCGCGGCGACGCCCTCGCCGAGGATTCCCTCGACGAGGAAGTTCAGGGCGCGCAGGTGGGGCAGTACGTGCCGGGTGACCGGCAGGTCACGGGCCTCGGGGATCAACTCCCGGAACCGCTCGACGGTCAGCTCGTGCGCGAGCCACCGCCAGGCGTCGTCGGAGCGGACCCAGACGCCGACGTTGGCGTTCCCGCCCTTGTCACCGCTGCGGGCACCGGCGAGGAGGCCGAGGGGGGTTCTCGTCGTGGGTCCCGTGGGCAGTGGTGCGGGGAGCGCGGGTTCCGGTACGTCCTCGAGTACGGCGGTGTCGTGGGTCGGTGGCACGGGGACACGGCGTCCGTCATGGAGGACGGCCACATGGTCGACGTCGCCATGTGGGACGTACACATCTTCGAAGACCCCATAGGGGGAGCCCTTGCCCGGGGGCGCCATGACATGGAACCCGGGATAGCTGGCCAGCGCCAGCTCGATGGCGGCCCCGCTCAGCACCCGCCCGACCGCCTCCTGCGCAGGATCCCGTACGACGAGCCGCAGCAGCGCGCTCGCGGTCTCCTCGGTGCCCGCGTCGGCCCGGTCGGTGCGCGCCAGCTCCCAGCGCACCTCGGCGGGCGGCGACTTGGCGAGCGCGTCGCCCATCTGCTCCTTCACGAGGTCGGCCTTGGCCTCGATGTCGAGCCCGGTGAGCACGAACACGACCTCGTTGCGGAACCCGCCGAGCCGGTTGAGCCCGACCTTGAGCATGGGCGGGGGCGCCTCCCCCCGGACCCCTTCGACGCGCACCCGGTCGGGTCCGTCCTGCCCCAGCCGTACGGTGTCCAGCCGCGCGGTGACGTCCGGCCCGGCGTACCGGGCGCCGCCGGTCTCGTACAGCAGCTGCGCGGTGACGGTACCGATGTCGACGAAGCCGCCGGTTCCGGGGTGCTTGGTGATGACGCTGCTGCCGTCGGCGTGGATCTCGGCGAGGGGGAATCCGGGCCGCCGGAGCCCGCCGGGAGGGCGCTCGCCGAAGAAGGCGTAGTTCCCGCCGGTGGCCTGCGCCCCGCACTCCAGCACGTGCCCGGCGACGACCGCGCCCGCGAGCCGGTCGTACTCCGTCGGTGCCCAGCCGAAGTGCGCGGCGGCGGGCCCGGTGACGAGGGCCGCGTCGGTGACCCGCCCGGTGACGACCACGTCGGCACCCGCGCGGAGGCATTCCGCGATCCCGGATCCGCCGAGGTAGGCGTGGGCGGCGAGGCTGCCGGGGTACCGCGCGGTGAGGTCGTCGCCCTCGACGTGGGCGACCCGTACAGGAATGCCGAGCCGGTCGGCGAGGGCGCGTACGGCGTCCGCGAGCCCGGCCGGATCGAGCCCTCCCGCGTTGGTGACGATGCGCACCCCCCGCTCGTGGACGAGGCCGAGGCAGTCCTCCAGTTGCCGCAGGAAGGTGCGGGCGTATCCGGCGGAGGAGCCCTTCAGCCGGTCGCGGGCGAGGATGAGCATGGTCAGCTCGGCGAGGTAGTCACCGGTGAGGACGTCGACCTCGCCGCCGATGAGCATCTCGCGCAGGGCGTCGAAGCGGTCGCCGTAGAAACCGGAGAAGTTGCCGACGCGCAGGGTCGTCGCCGTCACCGCGCGGTGTCCCCCTTCGGTTCCCGTCCGCCACCGGCCGGCCCGGCGAAGGCCTGGGCGATGTCCAGCCAGCGGTCGGCGTCGGGACCGTCGGCGGTGAGGGCGAGGTCCGCGCGGTGGGCGCGCTGGGTGACGAGGAGGCAGAAGTCGAGCGCGGGGCCGGTGACCCGTTGGGGGGCGTCCTCGGGGCCGTATGCCCAGACCCCGCCCCCCGGTCCGACGAGCTCGACGCGGAAGGGTTCGGCGGGCGGGGTGAGCCCGTGCGCCCCATAGGCGAAGTCCCGCGTCCGCACCCCGAGCCACGCCACATGCCGGAGCCGGTCGCTGGGTGGCCGCATCACACCGATCGTGTCGGCCACGTCCTGTCCATGGGCCCAGGTCTCCATAAGACGGGCGGTGGCCATGGAGGCGGCGGACATGGGCGGCCCGTACCAGGGGAACCGCGCCCCGGCCGGCGCCTCCCGCAGCGCCTTCTCCAGCGCCGCACGCCCCTCACGCCACCGCGCGAGCAGCTCGGCGGGCGCGGCCCTGGCGTACTCCTCGGCGCCCTCGTCGACGAAGGTGTTCGGGGCGGCGAGGGCCTTCTCGACCAGCGCCTGGAACCCCGCCGCGTCGGTGACGGCGAGCAGCGCGGAGCGGTCGGTCCAGGCGAGGTGGGCGATCTGATGGGCGACGGTCCAGCCGACGGCGGGCGTCCGAAGTGCCCACCGCTCGGGGCCGAGCCCGGACACCAGCCGGTCGAGTCCCTCGCTCTCCTCACACAGGTCGTCGATCACGGGCGTCGGATCGGACACGAGGCGCTCCCCTCGGGACACGGACACGGCGGTGTGGCGCGGTGCACCGGAGCATGGCAGCCCGGCCAGAAACAAGCAAGCATGCTTGCATGAATCGCGCCGACCGCTCTCCGCGATCCGTGCGGCGGGATCGTCACGTCCGTGCGCGCGAGGAGCGCTACGCCCCGGGTGCGAAAGCCGTGTCGGTGAGGTCGCGTTCCAGGGTGACCCCCTGGAAGCCGTAGGTGCGGATCGAGGGGACTCTCAGGAGCAGGCAGAAGCGTTCGGTGGAGGAGACGGCGTCCGCTATTTGACGGTACGAGTGGCGGAGGAAGTACGCGGCGGCGTGATTGGTGACGGCGCTCTGCCCACAGATGAGGAGGACGGGACGGGACCCTCCCGGAGCGGTGAACTTCGCGAGCAGCGCGTACCCCTCGTTCTCCCGGTCCCAGCGGTAGCACTCGCCGCCCGCCTCGATGGCCAGCGGATGATCCGGGTGGGTGTAGGGGTGGAACAGGACGCCGGGGAGACTGTGGGCGAGGTGGCCCGCGCTCCGTACGTTCGAACCGAGCGGGCCTCCTATGCAGAACTCCGGCTTGTCCCCGTTGCTGCCCCGGAAGTCGTCGCTGCGGACGATCTCGACCTCGCACTGCAGGCCGTGGCTGAGGACGGCCGCCTCGATCATCGCCTGCACGTCGTGGTGATGGGTGGTGCCCGGAGCACCGTACTTGTTGTTCATCACGATCAGGCAGGTGTCGCCGGGACGGGCGCCGACGACACGCATCCGCAGCCGGAGGTCCCGGTTGTGCCTGCCGCGCTGCCACAGCCACACCGCCAGGCCGCTCAGACAACTGGCCAGCAGTCCCAGCAAGAGATCACCGATCGCCCCCGCCAGCATGTCGCTCCCCCCTGTAACCCCTGTGTGACCGCCCCGTCCTTACCCGGACGCGCCGTCACCCACCCCTGCCGTCGCCGGAGCCACCGCGGTCACGAGAGCACCCCGGTGGGGACCGTATCGCGGTCACGCAGCCGGCCGAGACCAGTCGGCTGACGGCCTCTTCCTCGGGCAGCCCGAAGATCCGCACCGACGGGACGGCGGACAGCCCGGACGGCAGGCCGTCGGCGGGCAGCGGCTCGATCTCCACCGGGAGCAGCCGGCCCCGCACGTCCGGTTTCGCGAGTACGGTGCTCCACTCGGCCTCCGCCCACGGCGACGCGAGACAGTCCGGCGAGAGCGGCAGAACCAGCACGCCGCTCCGGGCGGCGTCCCCCAGCCGTTCGTCGAGGCGCTCGCCCACCCGCCAGTCCCACAGGTCCAGTGCGACCTGGAAACCGTCCTCGGCAAGGGTCCGGGCGGTCCACTCGGCCCACGTCCGGTCCGGGCCGGCGTAGCTGATGAAGACCTGCCATCCGGCCGTGGGGGCCGTCGTGTCCACCGTCGCGCGGTCGGTCACGTCCGCTGCTCCTCTCCCAGTTCACGGGCCCGGTCACCGAGCGCCGGAGCGATGTCCGTGACGAGCGTGCGGCTGCCTCCGCGCCGCACCGTCACATGCCCGCCGCGCGCCAGACCGGTGATGAACTGGTCCGCGACCAGGACGGCGTCGTACGACGCCGTCAGGAGACGGTCCCGGCCCTCTTCACCCGTCCTCGCCCCACCTGCGTCCGCACCGCCCCCATGCTCGCCGCGATGACCAGGGCGATGGCGGCGGCCTCCGCGGTGGAGAGGGCCTGGTCGAGGATCAGGAAGCCCGCGGCGGCCGCGAGGGCCGGTTCCAGGCTCATCAGGACGGCGAAGGTGGAGGCGGGCAGGCGGCGCAGGGCGAGGAGTTCGAGGGTGTACGGGAGCACGGAGGACAGCACCGCGACCGCCGCGCCCAGGGCGAGGACCGTCGGGTCGAGGAGCTTCGTGCCGGACTCCGCGATCCCGAGGGGAAGGAACAGCACGGCCGCCACCACCATCGCGAGGGCGAGTCCGTCCGCCTGCGGGAAGCGGCGGCCCGTACGTGCGCTGAAGACGATGTACGCCGCCCACATGGCGCCGGCACCCAGTGCGAAGACCACACCCAGCGGGTCGAGACTGCTGAAGCCTCCACCGCCGAGGAGGAAGACGCCGGCGAGAGCCAGCCCGGCCCACACGAGGTTGACCGCACGGCGTGAGGCCAGGACGGACAGGGCGAGCGGACCGAGGACCTCCAGCGTGACCGCGGGGCCCAGCGGGATGCGGGCGACGGACTGGTAGAACAGCCCGTTCATCGCCGCCATGGTGATACCGAAGACGACCACCGTGCCCCAGTCGGTGCGCGAGTGCCCGCGCAGCCGCGGCCGGCACAGCACCATCAGCACGAGCGCCGCCACCAGCAGCCGCAGCGCCACGACCCCGAGCGCACCGGCCCGCGGCATCAGCGTCACCGCCAGCGCCCCGCCGAACTGCACCGAGATCCCACCGGCGAGCACCAGCCCGACCGGCCCCAGGGAACCCCGCCCGCGCGGGACGCCGGCCGGTGTGGGCGCATGGCCGCGCCGCCCCGTCCCTGCTGTGGTGGACGGGGTGGCGGCGCTGGGGGTGGTCACGGGGCCTTCCAGGGACGTCGGAGCGGACACTTACCTGCATCGAGTGTGCATCTTGGTGAACTGTTCAGTCCAGAGTATTGGACTAAGTCAGTACCGTGAAGCGCTTATATGCCTGACGATGCGACCCTCGCCCCGCCCCGGTCAACTCCGTCCACCACGTGGACCCAACGGGTACCGTTCCCACCGGCGATCACCCGCGTCCGCTCCCACACCCTCCGAGGTCCCGTGCACCGACTCATTGCCCGTCTCTGGCGGCTCCTGCGCCCCGTGCAGAGCCGCATCATGTGGTTGCTGCACACCAAATACGTGGTGGGCGTGACCGGTGTGGTGCGCGACGACGAGGGGCGGGTACTGCTGCTCCGGCACCGGATGTGGCCCCCGGGTCGCCAGTGGGGTCTGCCGAGCGGCTTCGCCCGCAAGGGCGAGGACTTCCGGGCGACGGTGGTGCGCGAGGTCAAGGAGGAGACGAACCTCGACGTGGAGGTGGGCCGCCTGGTCATGCTGAACAGCGGCTTCCGCACCCGCATGGAGGTGGCCTATGAGGCCCGCCTGCTGGGCGGCGAACTGCGCCTCGACCCCTTCGAGATCCTGGAGGCCCGCTGGTGCCGGCCGGACGACCTCCCGGAGGGCGCTCAGCCGGTGTGCGGGCCGCTGGCGCGGGGCGAGACGACTCCGTGAGGGCGTCGGCCCGTACGCGCGGGCGCCCCGGCGGGCTCTACGCCCCGGGCCGCTCGGCGACGAAGGAGCCGAGGCCGGGCTCCGTATAGGTCAGGCCCTCCTCGCGCAGCGCCCGGAGGACCTTGTGCGCCGTCGCGTTGGCGATCCCGAACTCCGCCGTGAGCTGCACGACGGAGGGGACACGCGTACGCGGCGGATAGGCGCCGTCGGCGATGCGACCACGCATCACCTCTGCGACCTGGCGCCAGCGGGGGATGTCGGGAGCGAACTCGATCACCGATTCAGAATGAGCATACTTAGCGCGATAGGCGATTCATGGAACACCTAGCATGCCTAGAATGCTTTGCATCAGATCCCCGCGACGGATGCCGCCGTCCGGGGGGTGGCCACCAGCTGTGCAGAACGGAACTGATGACATGACCGACCTTATCGACCGCCTCGTCGCATGGGTGGACCTGCTGCTCGTCCCACGAGGGGCGCACCGCCGTACCGGCCCTCGCGCGGTGTCCTCGTCCACCCCGTCCTCACCTCGTCCGGCGGCGACGAGGCGCCCCCTCCCTTCCCCCCGCAGTCCCTACGGCCTCCATCCCCTCCTCGACGGAGCCGAGACCGTCGCCGTACGCCCGTACGTCACCGCCCCCTGGTTGCAGGGGAGGCAGGCGGCATGAGTGAACTCCACGAGCCGCGCCTGCTGCCCTGGGCCGGCAGCGAGGGCAAGCCCTGCTACTTGATCACCGACGATCACGGCGGGCCCGTCTCCCGGCCGGCCGACGCCTCCGAGGCCGTGCGGCTCGGGATGGGCAGGGAGCTGCTCGCCCACGCCCGGGAACTCCTCCCGGACGCACCCCGCGGCGAACTCCGTTACCTCGCCGAGTGCCTCACCGACGCCCTCGCCGACGCGCTGCGGGTGGCGGAGAGCCGGGGGCGGAGGTTGAGGCGGCTCAACTGAGCGCGCCGAAGACAGAAGGGGGGCAACTGCTCACGTATTTTCCAGAGCAGTCGCCAGTACCTCCGCCAGGTGCCGTCCTCGTACGCCCGCCAGGTGCTCCAGCTGTGTCCGGCAGGAGAAGCCGTCGGCCAGGACGACCGCCTCCTCCGGCGCCTCGCGTACCGACGGGAGGAGTCGGTCCTCGGCGCAGGCGGCCGAGACCTCGTAGTGCCCCTCCTCGAAGCCGAAGTTGCCCGCCAGGCCGCAGCAGCCGCCCGCCAGTTCGCCGGTGAGGCCGGCCGCCGCGCGGAGTCGCCGGTCCGGCGCCTCACCCAGCACCGCGTGCTGGTGGCAGTGGGTCTGGCCGGTGACCGGACGGTTCAGCACCGGCGGGGTCCAGTCCGGGGCGTGCTGTTCCAGCACCTCCGCGAAGGTCAGCACCCGCGCGGCGAGCCGCGCCGCACGGGGGTCGTCGTGGAGGAGTTCCGGGGCGTCCGTGCGCAGAGCGGCCGCGCAGCTGGGTTCCAGGACGACCAGGGGGGCGTCCGTGGCCAGTACCGGCTCCAGGAGGTCGAGGGTTCGGCTCAGGACCGTACGCGCGCGGTCGAGCTGGCCCGTGGAGATGTAGGTCAGGCCGCAGCAGACCCGGCCCCTGCGGGCCGTCAGCAGGGACAGGGCCGAGCGCGAGCGGGCGTCGCCCACCCGGCCGCCGGTCGGCCGCAGTGTCGGGGGTAGTGCCACCCGCAGGCCCGCCGCCTCCAGCACCCGTACGGCCGCCCGGCCCACCGACGGCGACAGGTGCTCCGTGAACGTGTCCGGCCAGAGGACCACCAGCTTGCCGTCGCCCGAAGGCCCTCCCCGTCCCCGCCACCACCGCGTGAACGTCTCCCCCGCCACCCGGGGGATCTCCCGCTCCTCCGCGATCCCGCCCAGCCGTTTCGCCACGCCCGCGAGCGGACCCACCGAGGCCAGGGCGTTCACCGCCCCCGCGGCCCGCGTCCGCGCGACCCAGCCCAGCCACACCGGCAGCCACCCCATCGCGTAGTGCGCGGCCGGACGGCGGCGGCCCGCGTAATGGTGGTGCAGGAACTCCGCCTTGTACGTGGCCATGTCGACCTCGACCGGGCAGTCCGAGCGGCAGCCCTTGCAGGACAGGCACAGGTCGAGGGCGTCCCGCACCTCCGTGGAGCGCCAGCCGTCGGTCACCAGCTCGCCCGCGAGCATCTCGTGCAGCAGGCGCGCGCGCCCGCGCGTGGAGTGCCGCTCCTCCCCCGTCGCCCGGAACGACGGGCACATCACCGCCGGCCCCGACACGGACGTCGTACGGCACTTGGCGACGCCCACGCAGCGGCGCACCGCCGCCGAGAAGTCGCCGCCGTCGGCGGGGTAGCCGAAGGCGACGTCGACCGGTTCGCGCGGGAGGACGGAGAAGCGGAGGTTCGAGTCCAGCGGTGCGGGGCGGACCAGCATGCCGGGGTTGAGCAGGTCGTCCGGGTCCCAGACGGTCTTCACACGTTCGAAGAGGGCGACCGTCTCCGCGCCGTACATGCGCGGCAGCAGCTCCGCGCGGGCCTGGCCGTCGCCGTGCTCGCCGGAGAGCGAGCCGCCATGCGCCACGACCAGGTCGGCCAGTTCCTCCGAGAAGCGCCGGAAGCGGGCGATGCCCGGCCCGGTCAGCAGGTCGAAGTCGATGCGGACGTGGATGCAGCCGTCCCCGAAGTGCCCGTACGGGGTGCCGCGCAGCCCGTGGTCCGCCATGAGGGCCCGGAAGTCGCGCAGGTACGCGCCGAGCCGGGCGGGCGGCACCGCGCAGTCCTCCCAGCCGGGCCAGGCCTCTGTCCCGTCCGGCATGCGCGTCGCCGTACCGCTCGCGTCCTCCCGGATCCGCCACAGCGCGCGCTGCCGCGCCGGGTCGGTGACCACCAGGGCGTCCACGACGTCCGCCGCGCGGACGATCGTCTCCGCACGCGCGCGTGCCTCCGCCGCCGTGTCCCCGCCGGTCTCCACGAACAGCCAGGCTCCCCCGCGCGGGAGGCCCGCGCCGGACGGCACGAGATCGGCCGCCATGCCCTCCACCGTCAGCGGGCCGTACGGCAACAGCCCCGCCGCCGCCTCCGCCGCCCCGCTCTCGTCCGCGTACGCCAGCACGGCGAGCACGCGCGCGCGGGGTGCCCGTACGAGATCCACGACCGCCTCCGTGAGCACGCCCAGCGTGCCCTCCGAGCCGCAGAAGCCGCGGGCGACATCCGCGCCCTTCTCGGGCAGCAGGGCGTCCACCGCATAGCCGGAGATGCGGCGGGGGAGGCCGGGGAAAGCCGTGCGCAGGCGAGCCAGTTCGCCGTCCACGAGGTCTCGCAGTCCCGCCGGGGCGCCCGCCCAGCCCCGGCCCGGGCGCAACCGGTCCCCGCGCGGGGTGACGACCGCGAGCTCCCGCACGCTGTCGGCCGTCGTGCCCCAGGCCACCGAGTGGGAGCCGCAGGAGTTGTTGCCGATCATGCCGCCGAGGGTGCAGCGGCTGTGGGTGGAGGGGTCCGGGCCGAAGAGCAGACCGTGCGGGGCCGCGGCCTCCTGGAGGCGGTCGAGGACGAGGCCCGGCTGGACGACGGCCGTGCGCGCCTCCGGGTCGAGGGACAGCAGCCGGTTCATGTGCCGTGTGAAGTCGAGCACCACACCCGTGCCGGTCGCCTGCCCCGCGATCGAGGTGCCGCCGCCGCGCGGCACCACGGGGACGCCGTACGTCCGGCACACGGACAGCGTCGCCGCCACGTCGTCGGTGTCCCGCGGGGCCACCACACCGAGCGGCACCCGGCGGTAGTTGGAGGCGTCCATCGTGGTCAGCGCCCGTGCGGTCGCGGTGAAGTCGACCTCGCCACGCACGGCCGCCCGCAGCCCGGCCAGCAGTTCCCGGTGATCCTTCATGCCCTCAGGATGCCTCCGCGGAGGCCGGGCGCAGGAGACGGCGCCCCACGTCCCACGGCTCCGCGGCAGACACCGGCATGCGCCCGGGATGGGCCGATTGACGAAAACGGAAACGGAATCTTCCCAAGAAGAACACGAACTCTCATATAGTGACCGCGAGTTGCGCGCAGTTGTCGGCCTCGTTCGAAGACGACTCCGAAACCGAGTCCGGCATTCCCATGGAACCGCCCGAGGGCCGCGCAGACACGACGGTGCACGCCCGCGGAATGACCGAGGAACCGACCGAGGACCCTGATTGATGACCTCCCCCCTGCTCCCCGGCGACCGTCCCACCCTCCGCGGCATGCTGCCCGTCCCGGTGCTCACCGCGGCACTCGCCGCGGTCGCGGTCGTCGCCGCCGCCTTCCTCGTGCCGGACTCCGCGGTCACCGCCGTCGTGGCGACCGGGACGATCGCCGCCGTGCTGCTGTGCGCGGCCGCCGCGGTGGCCACGTACGCCGTCCTGTCGGTGCGGGCCGCCCGGGCACGGCTGGACGCCGTCACCCAGGACGTCGGCCGGCTGCTCCAGGAACGCGCCCGGCTGACGGAGGACGCCCGCCGCCAGCACGAGCGGCTGACCGGTGAACTCACCCGCGAGCGTGCCCGGTTGTCCGCCGAACTGGACCAGGAGCGCAACCACCTCGCCGAGACCCTGGCCGCCGAGCGCGACCGCCTCACCGAGCAGCACGCCGCCGACACCGCCCGCCTGACGCGGGAGCACGCCGACGAGCGGGCCCGGCTCACGGACGACCACACGGCCGCGCTGAAGCGGCTCGCCGAGGAACACGCCGCGAAACTGCGCCTCATCACCGAGGAACACGGCGCCCACACCGCCCGGTCGGCCCGCGACCACGCGGAGGAGCGCGACCGGCTGGCCGAGGAGCGGGACCGGCTCCGGGCGGACCGGGACCGGCTCACCGCGGAGAACTCACGGCTGACCACCCGGCTGCGCGAGGCCGACGGCGCCCGGGCCGCCGCACTGTCCGCGACCGCCAACGCGGCCGGACGCATGCAGGCCCTCTCCACCGGCATGCTCGCCGACCTGCGCGCGATGGAGGAGAAGCACCACGACGAGGAGGTCCTCGCCGACCTGCTCCACCTCGACCACCGCACCGCGCAGGCGGGCAGGCTCGCCGACTCCGTCGCCGTCCTCACCGGCGCCCGCTCCGGCCGCCGCTGGGCCCGGCCCATCGCCATGGAGTCCATCCTGCGCGGCGCCATGGGCCGGATCAGCGGATACCAGCGCGTCAGGGTCCACTCCGCCAGCGACACCGCGGTCGCCGGACACGCCGCCGAGGGCGTCATGCACGCGCTCGCCGAACTCCTCGACAACGCCGCGAACTTCTCGCCGCCGACCGCCGAGGTCCACGTGTACGTCGAGGAGGTCCCGGCCGGGGTCATCGTGTCCGTCGAGGACAGCGGGCTCGTCATGGGCGAGGCGCAACTGCGTCGCGCCGAACGCGCGGTCTCCGGCGAGTCCACCGGACTCGGGGGCCTCACCGGCACCCGGCTCGGTCTCGCCGTGGTCGGCCGGCTGTCCCGACGGTACGGGCTCCGGGTCTCCTACCGGCCCTCGGCCCGCGGCGGCACGGGCGTCCTGATACTCGTCCCGCAGGACATCCTCGTACCGCCGGACGCGCCCACGGCCCCGGTGAGGGTCCGCACGACCGCCGCCCGGCCCGCCACCGCCACCCGGGCGGCGGGCACCGCCTCGACGGCACGCACCACCACGTCGGCCGGCACACCGTCCGTCCCCGCCACCCCGGCCGCCCTCACCGAAACGCCGGAGCACACCCTCCCCCAGCGCCGGGACGACCGTCCGGAGGCCGAAGCGGCCCCCGCCGCCGGCCGGCCGGAACCGGAGACCAGCCACGTCACCGCGCACGACGGCGACAACGCGGGCGACGACGGCGCCGGCACCACCCCGGCGGACCGGCCGACGGCCCCCGAGAGCACCCGGCCCGCCCCCTCCTACGCGGCCTCCCGCGCCGGCGCCGACCTCGACCCCGACCCGGTGCCGACCCACGAGTCCCCGGACCGGGGCTCCGACGGACCCCCGCTCGTGCTGCCCCGCCGGCGCCGGGGCCGCACCCTCGCCGAGGCGGAGCGCACGCGTCCGGGCAGCCGTGACACCACGCCCCGGCCCGCCCCGACCGCCGAGGAGACCAAGGCGCGCACCGCCCGCTTCAGCAGCTTCCGTCAGGCCGTCCGTCCTCCCACCCCGGACGACACGGCCGACCCGGACACCGGCACCACCGCCGACGCGACCCCCGAAGCACAGCCCACCCCCGCGACCCCGGAAGGCGACACCACCTCATGACCGGCACGACGACCGCCGACGAGAAGCTCACCTGGCTGATAGAAGGCCTGCTGGAGCGCACGCCGGGCGCACGGCACGCGCTCGTGCTCTCCCGTGACGGCCTGAAACTGTGCCGCACCCCGGAGCTGTCCACCGACCAGGCCGACCAGCTCGCCGCGATCGCCGCCGGCATCCAGTCGCTGTCGCACGGCGCCTCCGTCGAGTTCGGCGACGGCAGCGGCGGCGTGCGCTCGTCGATGACCGAGTTCTACGGCGGCGTGCTGTTCATCGTGGAGGCCGGCGAGGGCGCGCACCTGGCCGTCGTCACCACCGAGGACGCGGACGCCGGGCTCGTCGGGCACAACATGAGCGAGCTCGTCGAGCAGCTCGGCGAGCACCTGACCGCGCAGCCGCGCACCTCATGAGCAGGCCCGGCAGGGACGACTCCCCGGACCGGCTCTACACCCTCACCGGAGGGCGCAGCCGGTCCGGTCCCGACAACCCCTTCGACCTGGTGACCCTGGTCGTCGCCGAGTGCGATCCGGTGCCCGGCATGCAGTCCGAGCACGCGGCGATCCTGCGGCTGACCGAACGCCCCACGGCGGTCGTGGAGATCGCGGCCGAGCTGAAGCTGCCCGTGAGCATCACCCGGATCCTGCTCTGCGACCTGCAGGCGGCGGGCCGGGTCAGCGCCCGTCACCCCCGCAAGGCCGCCGTACCCGACCCCGACATCCTGGAGCAGGTGCTCGTTGGACTCCGCAACCTCTGAGACGCGTACGCCACTGGGCGCGTCGGCCGACAACGGCCTGAAGATCGTGGTCGTGGGCGGCTTCGGCGCCGGCAAGACGACGATGGTCCGCTCGGTCAGCGAGATCCGTCCCCTCAACACCGAGGAGACGATGACCCAGGCCGGGGAGGCCGTCGACGACACCAGCGGGGTGAGCGGCAAGACCGCGACCACCGTCGCCTTCGACTTCGGCCGCATCACCCTGGACACCCGCAATGTGCTGTACCTGTTCGGGGCGCCCGGCCAGGAACGCTTCTGGTTCCTGTGGGACCGGCTGTTCTCCGGCACGCTCGGCGCGGTCGTCCTGGTCGACACCCGGCGCATCGACGACTCCTGGTACGCCATCGACCGGCTGGAGAAGCACGGCACGCCGTTCATCGTGGCCTGCAACGACTTCGGCGGCCCCCTCTTCACCCCGCAGCAGATCCGCGAGGCCCTCGACCTCGACCCGCACGTGCCGCTGGTCAACTGCGACGCCCGGTCCCGGGAGTCCAGCAAGATCGTGCTGATCACGCTGGTGGAGCACCTCCAGGCCCTGTACGCCGACCCGGCCCGAGCCCCCCGTCAGGAGCTGGTGTGAGTCCCGCCTCCGTCCCCGACGCCGTCCGTTTCAGCGGCGCCCTGCTCCAGGACGACCCGGCCCGCGTGTACCGGGAGATGCGACGCGAGCACGGCAGCGTCGTCCCGGTGGTGCTGGACGGGGACGCGCCGGCGTGGCTGGTGCTCGGCTACCGCGAGCTGCACCAGATCACCGGCGACCCGGTGCTCTTCAGCCGCGACTCCGAGCTGTGGAACCAGTGGGAGAACATCCCCGACGACTGGCCGCTGCTGCCGATGATCGGCCGTAAGCAGCCGTCGATCCTCTACACCGTCGGAGAGCGGCACCGCGAGCGGGCCGGGATGCTGGTGAACGCGCTGGAGGCGGTCGATCCGTCCGAACTGCGCGGGTACGCCGAGAAGTTCGCGGACGAGCTGATCGACGGCATCTGCCCCGAGGGCGCCGCCGACCTGATCGGCGAGTTCGCGATGCTGCTGCCGGTGCGGGTACTGGCCCGGCTCTACGGCTTCCCCGACGAGGAGGGTCCGGGCCTGGTCACCGCCCTCAACGACATGATCGACGGGCGGGAGCGGGCCCTCGCGGGCCAGACCCACCTGTTCACGTCGATGACGGGGCTGGTGGCCGCCCGGAAGGAGGCGCCCGCCGAGGACGTCGTGTCCCGGATGCTCGCCGACCCCTCGGGCTTCACCGAGGAGGAGATCGGCCAGGACCTGATGGTGATGATGGCGGCCGGGCACCAGCCGACCGCCGACTGGATCGGCAACTCGCTGCGTCTGATGCTCACCGACGCCCGGTTCGCCGCCTCCCTCTTCGGTGGCCGCAACAGCATCGCCGAGGCGATGAACGAGGTGCTGTGGGAGGACACGCCGACCCAGAACGTCGCCGCCCGCTGGGCGTCCCGCGACACCCAGCTCGGCGGTCGCCGCGTCCGCGCCGGCGACATGCTGCTGCTCGGTCTGCAGGGTGCCAACTCCGACCCGCAGGTGCGTACCGACGGCTCGGCGCTGACCGGCGGCAACAGCGCGCACTTCTCCTTCGGTCACGGGGAGCACCGCTGCCCGTTCCCGGCGCAGGAGATCGCCGAGGTGATCGCCCGGACCGGCATCGAGGTCGTACTGGACCGGCTGCCGGACATCGACCTCGCGGTGCCGGCCGCGCACCTGGCCCGCCGCCCGTCGCCGTGGCTGCGCGGACTGTCCGAACTCCCGGTCACGTTCACACCCACTCCCGCCCTTGGAGGCTCGCTCGCATGACGGCTGGTACGGACACCATGACGACCGACACCGGACAGACCCGTATCCTCCTCGACCCCTTCGTCTCCGACCTGGACGGGGAGAGCGCGGCGCTGCGGGCCGCCGGGCCGCTGGCCGCCGTGACGCTGCCGGGTGACGTACCGGTGTGGGCGGTCACCCACCACGCGGAGGCGAAGAGGCTGCTCACCGACCCGCGCCTGGTGAAGGACATCAACGTCTGGACCGCCTGGCAGCGCGGCGAGATCGCCCCCGACTGGCCGCTGATCGGGCTGGCCAACCCGCCCCGCTCCATGCTCACCGTGGACGGCGCCGACCACCGCCGGCTGCGCACCCTGGTCGCGCAGGCGCTCACCCCCCGCCGGGTGGAGCGGATGCGGGAGCGGATCACGGAGCTGACCGAGGGCCTGCTGGACCAGGTGGCCGCACGGCCCGGCGACACGCTCGACCTGAAGGCCGCGTTCGCCTACCCGCTGCCGATGTACGTCATCGCCGACCTGATGGGGCTGGCAAAGGAGCGGCTGCCCCGGCTGAAGGAACTCTTCGAGAAGTTCTTCTCGACGCAGACCCCGCCCGAGGAGGTCATCGCGACGCTGACCGAGCTGGCCCAGATCATGGCGGAGACGGTCGCGCACAAGCGCGA
This sequence comes from Streptomyces sp. NPDC059454, assembly GCF_042749965.1. Taxonomy (NCBI): domain Bacteria; kingdom Bacillati; phylum Actinomycetota; class Actinomycetes; order Kitasatosporales; family Streptomycetaceae; genus Streptomyces; species Streptomyces sp. NPDC059454. The sequence continues at coordinate 60,216 of NZ_JBHYVC010000020.1, forward strand.
GAACCCGGGCGACGACCTGACCTCCGCGCTCATCCAGGCGTCGGAGGACGGCGACCGCCTCACCGACGAGGAGATCGTCGCCACGCTCCAGCTGATGGTGGCGGCCGGCCACGAGACGACGATCTCCCTCATCGTCAACGCGGTGCTCAACCTGTCCCTCCACCCCGAGCAGCGGGACCTGGTGCTGTCCGGCGAGACGGACTGGTCGGCGGTGGTCGAGGAGACCCTGCGGTACGCCACGCCGACGTCCCACGTGCTGATCCGGTTCGCGACCGAGGACATACCGGTGGGCGACAAGGTCCTCCCGGCCGGTGACGCGCTGATCGTGTCGTACGCCGCGATCGGCCGCGACGAGCAGGCGCACGGTCCGACGGCCGGTGACTTCGACATCACCCGGGAGAGCGCCAACCGGCACATCTCCTTCGGCCACGGCCCGCACGTGTGCCCGGGGGCGGCCCTGTCCCGTCTGGAGGCCGGCGTGGCCCTCCCGGCCCTGTACGCCCGCTTCCCGAAGCTGGACCTGGCGGTCCCGGCGGGCGAGCTGCGCAACAAGCCGGTGGTCACCCAGAACGACCTGTTCGAGCTTCCGGTGAAGCTCGGCGGGTGAGCGGCGCGGGTGGTGGACGGACCTCCCCCCGGTCCGTCCGCCACCCGTCTCACTTCCGCCCCACCGCTCGTCTCAGCGGACGGACGATGTTTCGCCGGGGTTTCCCGCAGCCGCTAGGCTCCGGTCGTGGCTGAGATCCGGATTCCTGCTGACATCAAGCCCGCCGACGGTCGTTTCGGTGCGGGTCCCTCCAAGGTGCGGACGGAGGCGCTGGACGCCCTGGCCGCGACCGGCACGTCCCTGCTCGGCACCTCCCACCGCCAGGCCCCGGTGAAGAACCTGGTCGGCAAGGTGCGCGAGGGCATCCGCGAGCTGTTCCGGCTCCCCGACGGCTACGAGGTCGTCCTCGGCAACGGCGGCTCCACCGCGTTCTGGGACGTCGCGACCCACGGCCTGATCGAGAACAAGTCGCAGCACCTCACCTTCGGCGAGTTCAGCTCCAAGTTCGCCAAGGCCGCGAAGCTCGCCCCGTGGCTCGCCGAGCCCACCGTCGTCTCCGCCGACCCGGGCACGCACCCGGAGGCGGTCGCCGAGGCCGGCGTGGACGTCTACGCCTTCACCCACAACGAGACCTCCACCGGCGTCGCCATGCCGATCCGGCGCGTCACCGGCGCCGACGAGGGCTCCCTCGTCCTGGTGGACGCCACCTCCGGCGCGGGCGGCCTCCCGGTCGACATCGCCGAGACGGACGTCTACTACTTCGCCCCGCAGAAGTCCTTCGCCTCCGACGGCGGCCTGTGGATCGGCGTGTTCTCCCCGGCCGCGATCGAGCGCGCCGAGCGGATCCACGCCTCCGGCCGCCACGTCCCGGAGTTCTTCTCGCTGCCCACGGCGATCGACAACTCCCGCAAGAACCAGACGTACAACACCCCGGCGCTGGCCACCCTGTTCCTGCTGAACGACCAGTTGGAGTGGATCAACGGCCAGGGCGGACTCGACTGGTCCACGGCCCGCACGAAGGACTCCTCGACCCGCCTGTACGCCTGGGCGGACGAGTCCAAGTACGCCACCCCGTTCGTCACCGACCCGGCCAAGCGCTCCCAGGTCATCGGCACGATCGACTTCACCGACGAGGTCGACGCCGCCGCCGTCGCCAAGGTCCTGCGCGCCAACGGCGTCGTCGACACCGAGCCCTACCGCAAGCTCGGCCGCAACCAGCTCCGCGTCGCGATGTTCCCGGCGGTCGACCCGGCGGACGTCGAGGCCCTGACGAAGTGCGTGGACTACGTCATCGAACAGCTGTAGCCAGTCGTACGCGAGCGAGGGGCGCCCGGTGGACCCATCCACCGGGCGCCCCATGCGATCCGGGCCGCCCGACCGTCCTCGTCGCCTCCGACGCCGATCGGCCGGGCTCAGGCTCCGACGTATCGTCCGGCTCCCGCCCAGAACGCCCCTCCCGCCTTTCCCCGGCCCTGGTCACCTGCTCTCCCCACCGCGGGAACCCCGAACTCGGCTGCCCCGCATCGGCCGGCCGAGCCGTCCCCGCCGGGCACCCCAGGCACCGGGTGCGCCCGCAGTGAACGGGTCCGGGGCGTCCCGGGAGCGCCGCTCACCGGCTGAGCCGCTGGAACCTCCGCACCGCGAGCGGCAGGAAGACCGCCGTCAGGATCACCGGCCACACCCCCGCCATCAGCAGCGCGTGCTGCTCGACCCAGGAGTCGCCGCCGCCGACCGGGGTGCCGAACAGCTCGCGGGCCGCCGCCGCCGTGGAGGAGATCGGGTTCCAGGCCGCCACCCAGCCCAGCCAGTCCGGCATCAGCTGCGGGGCGACGAAGATGCTGGAGATCATCGTCAGCGGGAAGGCGACCGCGAACAGGCCGCCCGCCGCCTCCGGGTTGGGCACCAGCAGCCCCAGCCAGACCCCGATCCAGATCAGCGCGAACCGCAGCCACAACAGCAGTCCGAACGCCGCCAGGAAGCCCCAGCCGCCGTCCGGCCGCCAGCCCATGGCCAGCGCGGTGAGCATCATGATGCCCAATTCGGCGCAGGCGACGACCAGATCGGTCACCCCGCGTCCGGCCACCACCGCCGAGGAGGCCATCGGCATGGAGCGGAAGCGGTCGATGACCCCCTTGGTGGAGTCGTAGACGACGACGGTCGCGGTGTTGATGAAGCCGAACGCCATGGTCATCACGAACATGCCCGGCATCAGGAAGTCCTTGTAGTCCCCGCCGCCCGGCACGGTCATCGCGCTGCCGAAGACATAGCCGTAGAGGAGGACCGACAGGATCGGGAAGCCCAGCTGCCAGGCGATGTTGACGGGCTGGCGCCGGTAGTGGGTCAGCCCGCGGCGGACGATGTTCCAGCAGTCCGCCAGGGCCCAGTACGCGCGGCCGTGCGTGGCCGGGCCGGTGGTCGGGTCGAGCGCGCTCATGCCGCCGCCTCCTTCTCCGTGCGGTGTCCGGTCAGGCGCAGGAACACGTCGTCGAGGCTGGGCCTGCGCAGCCCGATGTCCTCGACCCGTACGCCCTCGTCCTGGAGGGTGCGCGCCACGTCGGTCAGCGCGGCCACCCGGTCGGTCACGGGAGCGTGCACCCGCAGCTCGGTCTCGTCCGACTCGGGTTCGCCGTCGGCGACCCGGGCGACCACCTTCACCACCCGCGGGATGTCGGACCGCTCGGCGACCACGACCTCGACGCGGTCACCGCCGACCAGGTTCTTCAGCCCGTCCGGGGTGTCGTCGGCGATGGACCGGCCCTGGTCGATGACCGTGATCCGGGAGGCCAGCCGGTCGGCCTCCTCCAGGTACTGCGTGGTCAGCAGCACGGTCGTACCATCGGCCACCAACGCCCTTACCGAATCCCAGACTTCACCCCTGCTGCGGGGGTCAAGACCCGTCGTCGGCTCGTCCAGGAACAGTACGGCCGGGGCGAGGATCATCGAGGCGGCGAGGTCGAGTCGGCGCCGCATGCCACCGCTGTAGTCGCCCACGCCCTTGTCGGCGGCGCCGGTCAGGTCGAACTGCTCCAGCAGCTCCACCGCCCGCGCCCTGGCGCGCCCGCCGCCGAGGTGGAACAGCCTGCCGAACATCTCCAGGTTCTGCCGCCCGGTGAGCACCTCGTCCACCGCCGCGTACTGCCCGGTGAGCCCGATCCGCGCCCGCACCTCGCGCGCCCTGCGGCTGACGTCGAGTCCGGCCACCGTGGCCCGGCCGCCGTCGAGCCGGATCAGCGTCGACAGGATGCGTACGGCGGTGGTCTTGCCGGCGCCGTTCGGCCCGAGCAGCCCGTGCACCGTGCCCGTCCGGACGGTGAGGTCGAAGCCGTCGAGCGCGCGCTTCTCCCCGTAGCGCTTCTCCAGGCCCTCGGCACGGACCGCGTAATCGTCGTCGTCGTTCTCGTTCATGGGTCCCCCTTCCAGCAACTGGGTACACCGTACCCGATTGCGCGTACGTCGTACCCAGTTTTTTCGCCCGGTCCTAGACTGCCCTCATGAGCAGCGGCAGGAGCGGTACCGAGACCAGCGGCAGCGGCGACATCGCCCGCACCCTCGACCTGCTGTGGGACACGGGTCCACGGCCCAGCCGGGGGCCGAAACCGGGTCTGACGCTGGAGCGCATCGTGGAGGTCGCCATCGAGGTCGCCGACCGGGACGGAATCGGCGCGCTGTCGATGCGCCGCATCGCCACGGAGCTCGGCACCGGCACGATGTCCCTGTACCGCTACGTCCCCGGCAAGGGCGAGCTGCTCGACCTGATGCTGGACCGGGTGCAGCGGCCCTCGGAGAACCCCGCTGACCTCGGCGACGGCGACTGGCGCTCGGCGCTGGAGGCCCTGGGCCGCGCCGCCCTCGCCCTGTACCGCCGGCATCCCTGGCTGCTGGAGGTCAACCAGTCACGCCCGATCCTGGGCCCGAGCGCGCTGGACGGAATGGAGAGGGTCCTCTCCCGGATCAAGCCGATGGGGCTGTCCGACCCGGAGCTGCTGTCGGCGATCATCATGATCGACGGGTATGTCGTCGGGGCCGCCCGTACGCAGGTGTACCAGCTGGAAGCGGAGCGCAGCTCCGGGCTGACGGACGCGCAGTTCTGGGAGGCCCAGCAGCCGGCCTTGGAGAAGGCCATGCTCAGCGGGCGCTACCCCGTCCTGGCCGGACTCTCCGAGGACACCTTCGGCCCCGACTTCGACCACTTCGAGTTCGGGTTGCAGCGCATCCTGGACGGTCTTGAGGTGTTCGTCGCCGGGCGGGACGCGGGGCGACAGGACGGCTGATCAGCGGTTGCGGCGCCGCAGCAGCCGGAAGAGGAGCACGCCGAGGAGGGCCGCCGCGGCGGCGGCGCCGATCCTCATGTCGCCCCCGGTCCCGTCACCGGTCGCGCCGCCGCTCCCGCTCTCCTCGCCCTCGGCGCCCGCACCCGGCTCTCCACCGCCCCCGGGCGCGTCCTCGGCCTCGACGCGGCTCCCGGCACCCTCCATGCCGAGCAGCAGCTTCCTGCCGTCGGTGGTGTAGGTGGCGGACTCGCCCTGCCCCAGGGGCACGCTGATCCGCCCCCCGCGCCGGATCTCGCCGCCGTTCCAGTCGTACCAGATGCCTCCGAGGTAACCGCGCACGGCGAGCCGCTCGCCGTCCGGGGAGAACGCGGCGTCGGTGGCCCAGAGGTCGACGGGGACGGTGGGCCGGAAGACGTTCGTTCCGGAGGCGGAGAGCTTCGCCGGACCCTCGTACAGGTGTCCGCCGTCCTCGTTCTTGTCGATGAGGTAGACCCGTCCGGTCTTCGGGTGGACGACCATCGACTCCGCGTCGCGGGCGCCGTCCGCGTACTTCACGACGTACTGCGTCGCCCGGACCGTCCGGTCCTTCAGCTCCGTCGGCTCGGGCAGCTCGTAGATCCACACGTGGGGCCAGGTGCCGCCGAGGTTGTCCCCGATGTCACCGACGAGGATCCGGTTGCCCGGTCCGACGGCGATCGCCTCGACGTCACGGGGCGTGCCGACGCCGGAGAGCGCGACGCGTGCGACCGTCTCGCCGGTGCCGCCGTCGACGGCGTACAGGTAGGGCCCGCTGTCCTGGTCGTTGTGGGTCCAGTAGACGCCGGGGTGGAGACGGGAGGCGGCGAGTCCGCTGGACTCGGTGATGCGCGGGTCCTTGATGGTGAAGCCCTCGTCGCCGTCGGCTGCGGAGGCGGTGGGCACGGCGAGCACGCCCGTGAGGAGGGCCGCGGCGAGCAGGGCGAAGGGTCGGCGCATGTGCCAAGAGTGCCATTGTTCAGCGCACTTCACGGCGGGTGTCGGGACTCACATCGCGGCGGCCGGACCGATCGTCCATGATGATCGGGTGCTCAGGTTCATGCCCGTAGGCGACTCGATGACGATCGGGAGCGCGGGTGAACACACCTGGCGCTACCGACTGTGGCAGCACCTGTGCACGGCGTACGACGGCCCCTTCACGCTGGTCGGCCCGCGCGAGACGCTGCACGACCCGGCGACGGACGCCCCCACCTCGTACGCGTACGCCGTCCCCGACTTCCCCCGCGCCCACCTGGCCGGCTGGGGCGAGGGCTGGCACCACATGGTCCCGCTGATCGGCGAGGCCGTGCGCTCCTGCCGCGCGGACGTGCTGCTGGTGTCGCTGGGCCTGATCGACCTGGGCTTCTACACGAACGCCGAGCAGACGGCGGACAACGTCCGCGCCTTCGTGGCCGCGGCGCGGGAGGCGAACCCGCGCGTCCGCGTGGCCGTCATGCCGGTGATCCGCAACATCCGGGCGGAGGCCGACCCGGCCTTCGCCGAACAGGTCGCCCACTTCAACGAACTCCTGGCGAAGACCGTCACCGACCTGGACGAACCGGGCTCGCCACTGCTGCTGGTCCCGCCGCCGGCGTCGTACGACTTCCACACGGACACCTACGACGGCACGCATCCCGACGAGAGCGGCGAGCACAGGATCGCGGGGGCGTTCGCGGGGGCGATGTGGCGGGGGTGGGGGCTGGGCGGGCCGTACGCGGCGGGGTAGCGGCCGGGGAGTTCTGGCATATGCGCCCGGCCCCGTGTCCTGTTCGCCGTGCGTATCGTTGTACCACGCGGCCGCACTCGTCCGTGGGGCGACCGGGGAGGAGCGCCACGATGACCGTCCTTGAAGACAGGATCGCCATGGCCGACGTCAACACTCAGCGCTTGGACGAGTGGTTCGAGCGCCTGGAGCGGATGCCCGTCCCCGAAGGATTCAGGGTCGAGATCGTCGGGGGCAACGTCTACATGACACCGCAGCATGACACTCATTGGACCATCATCTTCAAGCTCGCCATGGCTGTTGAAGCCCGGTTCGGGGAGGACGTCAAGGTGTTCTCGGATGTCCGCATCGACTTCCCCGGCCACGAGAACGGTCTCTGCCCGGACGTCGCCGTGCTCCGCGCCCCCGCCGAGAAGGACGACGAGGGCCACTGGCGCTACGAGGACGTCGAATTCGTCTTCGAGGTCGTCTCCGAGGGCACGGCCGCCAACGACTACGGCCCGAAGAAGGCCGCCTACGCGACCGCCGAGGTCCCCCTCTACGTCATCGTCGACCCCTACCAGGGCCGCTGCTACGTCTACACCGACCCGAAGAACGGCGACTACGTCACGCGGACGCGGGTGGACTTCGGCGACGACATCGATCTGACCGGCACCGTGGCCGACCTGACCGTGAGCACCAGCGCCTTCCCCCGGGACCGGTCCCCTCTTGCATAGAGCGCACTCCAGGCCGTTGGCTTGACGACCATGAAGTACACGCAGCTCGGACGCACGGGACTCAAGGTCAGCCGGCTCGTCCTCGGGACGATGAACTTCGGTCCGCAGACCGACGAGGCCGACAGCCACGCCATCATGGACGCCGCGCTGGACGCGGGTCTGAATTTCTTCGACACGGCCAACGTCTACGGCTGGGGCGAGAACAAGGGCCGTACCGAGAGCATCATCGGCAGCTGGTTCGCGAAGGGCGGCGACCGCCGCGACAAGGTGGTCCTCGCGACCAAGGTCTACGGGAACATGGGCGCCGACGGCGAGGCGTGGCCCAACCACGACAAGCTGTCCGCGGTGAACATCCGGCGGGCCGTCGACGCCTCGCTGAAGCGGCTGGGGACCGACTACATCGACCTCTACCAGTTCCACCACGTCGACCGGAACACCCCGTTCGAGGAGATCTGGCAGGCGATCGACGTCCTGGTCCAGCAGGGCAAGGTCCTCTACGCCGGTTCCTCGAACTTCCCCGGCTACAAGATCGCCCAGGCCAACGAGACCGCCGCCCGGCGCGGCGGCACCATCGGCCTGGTCAGCGAGCAGTGCCTCTACAACCTCGCCGAGCGCCGCGCCGAGATGGAGGTCATCCCGGCCGCGCAGGAGTACGGGCTCGGGGTCATCCCCTGGTCGCCGCTGCACGGCGGGCTGCTGGGCGGTGTGATCAAGAAGGAGGTCCAGGGCGGCCGGCGTGCCTCCGGGCGGGCCGCCGACACGCTCGCCGATCCGGCGTCCCGCGCGCAGATCCAGGCGTACGAGGACCTGCTCGACAAGCACGGCGTCGAGCCCGGCGAGGCCGCGCTGGCCTGGCTGCTCACCCGGCCCGGCGTGACAGGACCGATCGTCGGTCCGCGCACGGCCGAGCAGCTCGCGTCCGCGCTGCGGGCGGTCGAGCTGGAGCTGAGCGAGGAGCTGCTGACCTCGCTGGACGAGATCTTCCCGGGTCCGGGGCCTTCGCCGGAGGCCTTCGCCTGGTAGCAGCGCGTACGGGGGCCGGCGGCGGCGCTGATCGCCCGGCGTCGCGTACAGCGGCCGGCGGCGGCGCTAATTGCCCAGCGCCGCCGCCAGCGCCACCACGACGAACATCAGCACGAGTGCGCCGGCCATGATCCGGTTACGGGTCTTCGGGTCCACGCCCTCGAGCCTAACCGGCCGCGCCCAGTGCCCGGCGGGCGACCGCCTCGTAACGGGGCTGCTCGCCCGGCACCCCGGACGTCGGCAGGTTGCTGCGCACCAGCACCAGCTCGTCCACGGTCCAGGTACGGCTGCGGAACGCGTGCAGGGCTTCCACGTACGGCCGTGTGTCGACGGCGTCCCGGCTGCGGGCCACCGTCAGGTGGGCCTTGTAGCGGCGGTGGTCCTCCATCGGCACCCCGGCCTTCCGCGCCGCGGCCTCGGCCCGTTCGGCCAGCAGCCGCATGGTGCGCAGGTCTCCCTCCGCCCCGGCCCACAGCACCCTGCCGTGCCCGAACTGACCGCCACCGCACAGGGCCAGCTCGAAGGGGTCCGTCCGGGACGCGGCCCGCCCCAGCCGCACCGTCAGCTCCGGTACGAGCCCGTCGTCGACCTCGCCGTAGAAGGCGAGCGTGAAGTGCCAATCAGCGGCTCCGCCGCGGGGCCACCCGGCCCGCCCGGTCCACCGCATCCCGTCCGCCCCGGGCAGCCTCCGCAACGCCGCCACCTCGGCGGCGAGCTCCTGGACCACGTCCTTCGGGGGCAGCACGGCGGCGAAGAGTCTCATGGGTCCAGTCTGCCGTCAGCCCGCGGGAGCCAGCGTTTCCTGACGCTCCCGCGGCACGAAGCGGACGCTGGGGTGGCACCGGCGCCAGCCCACCGACAGGCGCAGCCCGCCGACCCTCGCCAGGATCAGGCCGATGACGGCCGCCGCGGCCATCGCGACCGCGCCGCCGGCCGCGAAGCCGACGCGGGCGCCGTAGGTGTCGGTGATCCAGCCGACGATCGGGGCGCCGACCGGGGAGCCGCCGAGGAAGACCATCATGTAGAGGGCCATGACACGGCCGCGCACCGCCGGGTCCGTGGCCATCTGGAGGCTGGTGTTGGTGGTGACGTTGACCGTCATCGAGAACAGGCCCAGCGGGACCATGATCAGGGCGAACATCCACAGCTGCGGCGACGCTGCGGCGAGGATCTCCAGCGCGCCGAAGGCCAGCGCGGCCAGGATCAGCAGCCGCAGCCGGGCCGTGCCGCGCCGGGCGGCGAGCAGGGCGCCGGAGACCGAGCCGACCGCCATCAGCGTGTTGAACATGCTGTAGACGCCCGCGCCCCCGTGGAAGACGTCGTCGGCGAAGGCCGAGAGGTAGACGGGGAAGTTGAAGGCGAAGGTGCCGATGAAGCCGACCAGGACGATCGGCCAGATCAGCTCGGGCCGCCCGGCGACGTAGCGCAGGCCCTCCCGCAGCTGTCCCTTGCCGCGCGGGGCGCGCTCGACGGCGTGCAGCTCGCGGGCGCGCATCATCATCAGGCCGGCCAGCGGCGCGACGAAGGACAGGCCGTTGAGGAGGAACGCCCAGCCGGTGCCGACGCCGGTGATCAGCAGGCCCGCGACGGCGGGGCCGACCAGGCGGGCGGACTGGAAGTTCGCGGAGTTCAGACTGACCGCGTTCTGCAGCTGGCCGGGGCCGACGAGTTCGGAGACGAAGGACTGGCGGGCCGGGTTGTCGACGACGGTCGCGAGACCGAGGGCGAAGGCGGCGACGTAGATGTGCCAGACCTCGACCCGTCCCGTCAGGGTGAGGACGGCGAGCGCGAGGGAGGTGAGGGCCATCGCGATCTGGGTGACGATCAGGGTGGGGCGCTTGCGCAGGCGGTCGACGAGGACACCGCCGTACAGGCCGAACAGCAGCATCGGCAGGAACTGCAGGGCCGTGGTGATGCCGACGGCGGCCGAGGAGCCGGTGAGGGTGAGCACCAGCCAGTCCTGGGCGATGCGCTGCATCCAGGTGCCGATGTTGGAGACGACCTGGCCGACGAAGAACAGGCGGTAGTTCCTGATCCGCAGCGAGGCGAACATCGAGGTCCTGCGGGTGGGGGGTTCGGGGGCGGGCAGGGTGTCGTGGGGGTCAGGTGCGGGGGCGGAAGCTGCTCCGGATCCCGTACTCAAAGGGTTCGCCTCCCAGCTGCTGCTGTGCCGTGTGCTCAGACGTGCGCCAGTTTCTCCAGCACGGGGGCGGCGGCGCGCAGTTTCGCCCACTCGTCGTCGTCGAGTTCCTCGACCAGCGAGGCCAGGAACGCGTTCCGCTTGCGGCGGCTCTCCTCGAGCATCGCCTCGGCCCGCTCGGTCTGCGTGACGACCTTCTGGCGCCGGTCGTCGGGGTGCGGCTCGAGGCGGACCAGTCCCTTGGCCTCCAGCAGGGCCACGATGCGGGTCATCGACGGCGGCTGGACGTGCTCCTTGCGGGCGAGCTCGCCCGGGGTGGCCCGGCCGCAGCGGGCCAGGGTGCCCAGCACCGACATCTCGGTGGGGCTGAGGGACTCGTCGACGCGCTGGTGCTTGAGCCGACGGGACAGCCGCATCACGGCGGATCGGAGGGCGTTCACGGCGGCTGCGTCGTCGCCCTGGCTGAAGTCCGGCATGTTCTTTAGCGTAACTCATTACTCTCGCTAAGGACCACCCGGAACGGGTCCGCACACCCGTGACTCCGGCCACTCACGCCCGAGATCACTCGTACGAGTGATCTCTCAGCGAAACATCACACATCAAACCGGAGAATGGGGCAACGCTCATGCCCATGGGGACCGACGTGTTCAGCCTGCGCATCGACCACGACCTGCTCGAACGGCTTCGTGGGCATGCCGCCAAACGCGGCATGAGCGTCCAGGACTATGTCGTCCGGACGCTCATGCGCGATGACTTCGACCAGCGGTTCCAGGCCGCCGTCGAGGAGACGGAGAAGTTCTACGGGGTCACGTGAGCCCGTGGCACGGGACTCAGGTCGTCAGGTCATCAGGTCAGGCCCAGCGCCGGCATCAGGTAGTAGAAGGCGAACACCGCGGCCACCACGTACATCGCCGGCGGGACCTCCCGGCCGCGGCCGGCCGCCAGCCGCAGCACCGCGAAGGTGATGAAGCCCATGCCGATGCCGTTGGTGATCGAGTAGGTGAACGGCATCATCACCATCGTCACGAAGGCCGGGACGGCGATCGTGTGGTCCGCCCAGTCGATCTCCTTGACCGAACCGGCCAGGATCAGGAAGCCCACCGCGAGCAGCGCCGGGGTGGCCGCCTGGGAGGGGACCATCGTGGCGACGGGCGTGAGGAACAGCGCCACCGCGAACAGGCCGCCGGTGACGACGTTGGCGAAGCCGGTCCTCGCCCCCTCGCCGACACCGGCCGTGGACTCCACGAAGGCGGTGGTGGCCGAGGAGGAGCTGGCGCCGCCGGCGGCGACCGCGACACCGTCGATGAACAGGACCTTGCTGATGCCGGGCATCTGACCCTGCGCGTCGGTCAGCTTGGCCTCGTCCGAGACGCCCATGATCGTGCCCATCGCGTCGAAGAAGCACGACAGCAGCACGGTGAAGACGAACAGGACGCCGGTCAGCACGCCGACCTTGCCGAAGCCGCCGAACAGGCTGACCTCGCCGATCAGACCGAAGTCGGGGGTGGCGACCGGGTTGCCGGGCCAGGTCGGCGTCGTCAGGCCCCAGGACGGGACGTCGGCGACGGCGTTGATGACCACCGCGACGACCGTCATCGCGACGATCGAGATGAGGATCGCGCCCGGCACCCGGCGCACGATCAGCGCCAGCGTCAGCAGCGCGCCGAGGACGAAGACGAGCACCGGCCAGCCGGTGAGGTGACCGCCGGTGCCGAGCTGGAGCGGGACGGTGGTCTGGGCGGCGTCCGGCATACGGGTGACGAAACCGGAGTCGACCAGACCGATCAGCATGATGAACAGGCCGATGCCGATGGCGATGGCCTTGCGCAGGCCGTGCGGTACGGCGTTCATCACGCGCTCGCGCAGGCCGGTGGCGACCAGCAGCATCACGACGAAGCCGGCCAGCACCACCATGCCCATGGCGTCCGGCCACGACATGCGCGGCGCGAGCTGGAGCGCGACGACCGAGTTCACGCCGAGGCCGGCGGCCAGCGCGATCGGGACGTTGCCGATGACGCCCATGAGCAGCGTGGTGAACGCCGCGGTCAGGGCGGTCGCGGTGACCAGCTGACCGTTGTCGAGCTGGTTGCCGTACATGTCCTTCGCGCTGCCCAGGATGATCGGGTTCAGCACGATGATGTACGCCATCGCGAAGAAGGTGGCGAAACCTCCGCGGATCTCGCGGGACAGGGTGCTGCCGCGCTCGGAGATCCGGAAGTAGTGGTCGAGGGCGCCGGACGCGGCACCGGACCCCGGCTGCTCGGGGGTGGGGGCCTTGGTGGTGGCCGACGGGGACATGCGAGGACCTCATCACCGGCGGGCGCCCCCCGAAGCCCTTTGGTGTTTTCTACGAATGAAAGTGGTCAGAGGCAAACGGATTCAGTATGAACATATAACGTCGTTCACGCTATCTCCGCGCGTAGACCCACATGGTCCCGTGCGGTCCCCGTCACGCGTCGCGCCTCGTAAGCTTGTCCGCATGGCCGGGCTTTTTTCGGGATCCCCCAAGCACGAGGCGCCGGAGCCCCTGGAGGGCCCCGTGGTCGCCACCATCATCGGCGGCACGATCGTCTGGTTCGCCCTGTTCCTCGTCCAGCTGCCGTTCTACGGCTGGTTCGACGACCACGGCCACACCTGGTGGCTGTGGACCTGCCTGGCCGGCGGCGGGCTCGGCTTCATCGGCATCTGGTACGTCCGCGGGCGCGACGCCGCGCTCAAGCGGGCGGCCGAGGCTCCGGAGCCGGACCGCTCCCCCGCCCCGTCGGCCGACTGAGCCGACCGGCTCCCGCACCGCCGGCTCCCGCACCGTCGACTTCCGCACCGTCGACTTCCGCACCGCCGGCTCCCGCACCGTCGACTTCCGCACCGTCGACTTCCGCACCGCCGGCTCCCGCCCCACCGACTTCCGTACCGTCGCCGTACGACCACGGCACTACGGCCGTCCTCCCCAGGTCGGATCTTCCGCCCATCGGGTGGGTGGGCCGCCGAATCCGCACGTACCGTCGAGTGCATGACGCATCTCGAGGCGGGCGACCGGGTCGATGCCGTGCCACCCGCCAGGGTCACCTCACCGGTGACCGGGCTGACGGCCGCGGAAGTGGCCGAACGGGTGGCGCGCGGACAGGTCAACGACGTACCGGTGCGCAGCAGCCGGTCCCTGGCCGAGATCGTCCGCGCGAACGTCTTCACCCGGTTCAACGCGATCATCGGCGTGCTCTGGGTGATCATGCTGGTGGTCGCGCCCATCCAGGACAGCCTGTTCGGCTTCGTGATCCTCGCCAACACCGGCATCGGCATCGTCCAGGAGTGGCGGGCGAAGAAGACCCTCGACTCCCTCGCGGTGATCGGCGAGGTACGGCCCACCGTGCGCCGGGACGGGACGGCCGCGGAGGTCGGCACCTCCGAGATCGTGCTGGACGACCTGATCGAGGTCGGGCCGGGTGACAAGGTCGTCGTCGACGGGGTGTGCGTCGAGGCGGACGGCCTGGAGATCGACGAGTCACTGCTCACCGGCGAGGCCGACCCCGTGGTGAAGCGGCCCGGGGACCGGGTCATGTCCGGCAGCTTCGTCGTCGCGGGCGGCGGCTCCTTCCAGGCGACCCGGGTGGGGCGCGAGGCGTACGCGGCACAGCTCGCCGAGGAGGCGTCCCGGTTCACGCTGGTCCACTCCGAGCTGCGCAGCGGCATCTCCACGATCCTCAAGTACGTGACGTGGATGATGGTGCCGACCGCGATCGGCCTGGTCATCAGCCAGCTGGTGGTCAAGGACAACGAGCTGAAGAACTCGATCGCCCGCACGGTCGGCGGGATCGTGCCGATGGTCCCCGAGGGGCTGGTGCTGCTCACCTCCGTCGCCTTCGCGATCGGGGTGATCCGGCTGGGGCGCAAGCAGTGCCTGGTGCAGGAGCTGCCGGCGATCGAGGGGCTGGCCCGCGTCGACACGGTCTGCCTGGACAAGACGGGCACGCTCACCGAGGGCGGCATGGACGTCACCGAGCTGCGGGTGCTGGGGGACGGCGACGAGGAGTACCTGCGCAAGGTGCTGGGCGAGCTCGGCGCGGCGGACCCCCGCCCGAACGCCTCCCTGCAGGCGATCATCGACGCGTACCCGGACACCGAGGAGTGGCGCCTCACCGACACCCTGCCCTTCTCCTCCGCCCGCAAGTACAGCGGCGCGACGTTCGACGAGGGCCCCGGCACCTCCGTCACCTGGCTGCTGGGGGCGCCCGACGTGCTGCTGGACCCCGGCGACCCGGCGCTGGCCGAGACCGGGCGAATGAACGAGCAGGGGCTGCGGGTGCTGCTGCTCGCCCGCGCCCGTGACGGCGTGGACGTCGACGACCCCGGGGCCGCCGAGGGCGTACGCCCTGCCGCGCTGGTGGTGCTGGAGCAGCGGCTGCGCCCCGACGCGGCCGACACCCTGCGCTACTTCGCCGAGCAGGACGTCCGCGCCAAGGTCATCTCCGGGGACAACGCGGTGTCGGTCGGGGCGGTCGCGTCCAAGCTGGGCCTGTCCGGTACGACGGTGGACGCGCGCCGGCTGCCCGCCGACCCGGACGGCATGGCGAAGGCGCTGGACGACGGCACGGTGTTCGGGCGGGTCACCCCGCAGCAGAAGCGGGACATGGTGGGCGCGCTCCAGTCGACCGGCCATACGGTCGCGATGACCGGGGACGGCGTGAACGACGTGCTGGCGCTGAAGGACGCGGACATCGGCGTGGCGATGGGATCCGGTTCGGAGGCCACCCGGGCGGTCGCGCAGATCGTGCTGCTGAACAACAGCTTCGCCACGCTGCCGTCGGTGGTGGCGGAGGGGCGGCGGGTGATCGGCAACATCACCCGGGTCGCGACGCTGTTCCTGGTGAAGACGGTGTACTCGGTGCTGCTGGCGGTGCTGGTGGTGGTCTCGCAGGTGGAGTACCCGTTCCTGCCGCGCCACCTGACGCTGCTGTCCACGCTCACCATCGGCGTCCCGGCGTTCTTCCTGGCCCTCGCCCCCAACAAGGAGCGCGCCCGGCCGAACTTCGTACGGCGGGTCATGCGGTACGCGATCCCGGGCGGGGTGCTGGCCGCGCTGGCGACCTTCGTGTCGTACCTGGTCGCGCGGGAGCACTACACCGGTGCGGGCGCGCTGGAGGCGGAGACGAGCGCGGCGACGCTGACGCTGTTCCTGATCTCGATCTGGGTGCTGGCGATCATCGCCCGGCCGTACACCTGGTGGCGGGTCGGGCTGGTCGCGGCGATGGGGGCCGGATTCCTGCTGGTGCTGGTGGTGCCGTGGTTGCAGGAGTTCTTCGCGCTGAGGCTGGTCGGCATGACCATGCCGTGGGTCGCGACCGGGATCGCGGTGGTGGCGGCGGCCACCCTGGAGCTCCTGTGGAGGTGGGTGGACCGCCGCGTTCCCGCTTAGCGCGGAGGTTCGTTCCTACTGCACGTCGACGAAGTCACCGGCGGCGTTGACGGCCGGGGTGGTCGTGGTGCCCGCGAAGGAGTAACGGTAGTAGCCGTCGGCGGAAGCGGTGACGGTGGTCTTCAGCTCGCCCGTGGAGTTGGTCTTGATGGTCTTGAGCGTGGTGTAGGTGGTGGAGCTCTTCTTGCGGTACTGGAGCTTGACCGACTGGTTGGTGTAGCCGGCGTACTTGCCGGTCTCCCAGTTGGCGCGGGACAGCTTGCCCGTGACGGTGATGGTCTTGCCCTTCTTCACCGGCTCGGGGGAGGCGTTGACGGTCAGCTTGGAGTAGCGCTGGACCAGGATGGTGCCGAGGCCGCCCTCATCGGCGAACTCCTCCGTGGAGTAGTTCAGCGCCAGCGCGCCGCCCTTCCAGGTGCCGGCATCGGAGTTGATCAGCTCTCCGTCGCCCGGGTAGATGTCGACCTTGCCCGTGCAGTTGGCGGTGGTCGAGGAGGTCGCGGTGCAGGTGGCCGGGGCGATGCCGAGCAGGAGGTTGACCGGGGCGTCGTAGGAGCCCTTGTAGATGTACGGGCCGGTCGCGAAGTCCTGGGACTTGATGTTCACGTCGGCACCGTGCGTGATCTTGTACGTCACCGTGGTGGAGACATGGTTGGTCGTACCGACCTTGACCGCCTTGGCCATCTTGAAGTTGGAGAAGGAGACGTCCAGGTCGCCGATGACGGCGGCGGTGCTGAACGCCGATCGCTCGGACGGGCCGCGCGAGTCCGCGAGCGCGGCGACGGCCTCCTCCTGGTACGAGGAGCCGTCGGCGTGCGCGGCCGGGACGGCGAGGGTGGACAGGGCCAGGACGCCGGAGACGGCGGCCACGGTGGCGCGAATACGCATGTGTTCCCCATGTGGAGAAGGGGGCCCCGGCTCTGGTCGTTTCGTACGGCTCGTCGTCGGCCAGGGCCCCGAATGATCGTGAAGTCTGTTGACTCACATGATCAGATACGCCACTCGGTCACATGGTTGTACGGGAAGTGAAAGATTCGTGCGAGGTTCTCCGGGCTCAGTCGAACCAGCGGTCCCGCGCCAGCTCCTCCGTCCGCGACGGATCCTCCAGCAGTGCCGCCACCTCGAAGCGCCGGGGCCACTGGCCCGCCGCCCAGGCGAGGCCCGCGGCCACGCCCTCCAGGGTCGCGGCGTGCAGGACGCCGTCGTCCGTCAGGCGCCAGTCGATCTCCACGCCGTCGACGACGAGTTCCTCGTGCTCGACGTACGACGCCGGGGTGCGCGGCCCCAGCAGCACCCGCACCGGCTCCGGTACGTCGTGCTCGACGCCCTCGGAGTCCACCTCGCCGGTGACGGACTCGCTCAGCCGCCGCACCTGGAACAGCTCGGCCAGCTCGGCGGCCCGCGCCGGACGCACCGGCAGCAGCGGCACACCGGACGTGAACGGCAGCAGGTCGGGCGAGTCGACGACCACCGCGTCGGCGGCGTCCACCACCTCGACCCGGCCGTCGACCACGGCCCGCAGATCGTCCGGCAGGGTCACCTGTTCGGGATCCAGTTCGGCCAGCGCGCCGTACAAGGCGTGCAGTTGGGCGGCCGTGACGGGGCGGTCGGGGTCGGCGAGGCGGTCCAGCAGCTCCGCCGCGCCGCCGGGTTCGTCGAGGAGCGCGGCCACCGAGGTCCGTACACCCAGCGCCCGCAGCACCTGCTCGTCCTCGAACCCGGCCGCGTCGGCCTCGTCGTACAGGCCCCGCAGCAGCGGGTCGCCGCCGGCCGCGCGCAGGCCGGCGGGTCGGCGCCCGCCGATCACCGGGTGCCCGCGCAGCCACCAGGCGGTGTACGGCCGTACGACCTCGTGGGTGCCGTCGTGCAGCAGGATCCGCACCGGCTGGGTGAGCGCGTCGCGCAGCGGCGGGCGGGCGAGGAGGGCGAGGGCGCGGGGCCACTGGTCGTCGTCCACGAGGTCCAGGTCGCGCACGGCGACGAGCTCGGTGGCGACGGGCGGGACGGGGCTGTCCGGGAAGCGGTCGAGGACGTCTTCGCTCCACACGTCCACGGCGTCCAGCAGGCCGACGTCGTCGGGTTCGGCGAAGTCCCCTTCGCGGGGCTCCAGTTCGTCCGGGTCGAGGACGACGTCGGTGGCGCGGATCAGCGCGAAGTCCACCAGCACCCCGCAGGCGGCCAGCGGCTGTTCGCCCCACCGCTCGGCCAGTTCACCGTCCACGGCGGCGAGTTCGCCCTCACGCATGACCTGGGCGAACGGCCCGCCGGGGAAGACGAGTTCGCAGGCCGGGGAGAGTTCGCCGTCCTCGTCGGGCAGGGCGAGCGCGCCCAGCCAGGGCTCGTCGCCCGGTTCGAGACCGGCGTCGCGCACCAGGCCGAGCACGGTGTCGGCGAGTTCCTCGGCGTCCGGGGTGTCCTCCTCCCAGTTCACCCCGCCCTCGTCGTCGAGCGAGGCGGCGACGGCGGCCCGCACCTGCGGGGTGGTGAGCACGGCGCGCGGGGTGGCGGGGAGCGCGCCGAGCTTCTCCAGGAGGGGGTGGGCGGCGTCCGGGTGGGCGACCTTGAGCCCGAGCCGGGCCAGCACCTCGGGGTCGATCCGGGTGGCCTCCGCCCCGGGCAGCAGCACCTGACGGGGGCCGATGGTCGTGCGCCTGTCGGCCAGCGGCACGGGCAGCCCGGACAGCCGGTCCGGGTCGACCCCGGCGAGGCTGTCGTACAGCCGCCGCCACCAGTCGGGGGACTTCTCCAGGCCGGCCAGCCGGTCGACCGCGTCGGCGAGCGGGACGCGTGCCACGCCCAGCGTGCGCAGTTCCGCGCGGCGTTCGAGACCGGCGGGCAGGAGGGTGGGGAGGACTTCGGCGAGCACCCGTACGGTGTCGGCCCCCGCGCCCTCGACGACCTCGGCGTCGCGGGGCCGCAGCGACTCCGGCAGGTCGGAGTCGCCGTCCTGCCCGCGCGGCTCGACGGCGGGCGGCAGGAAGGACGTACGGGGCAGCCGTTCGAGGATCGCCCGGCGCAGGGCGCCGTCCAGTTCGCCCTTGCCGAGCGGTCCCGGTACCAGGTCGATGATCCCGGCGGCCACCGGGCGCCAGTCGGCGAGGAGCCCGGCGTAGGCGTCGGCGGCGCGCTGCACGAGGAAGTCGGTGAGCGGGCCGGGGGCGGCGTGCCGGCGGGTGGAGTCCAGCGGGAGGGAGGCGATGAGCAGCGCGGGCACGCCGAGCGGCTCGTCGCTGGGGGTGGGCGCGTGCACGACGGCGCTGGTGCGGGGCCGGGCGGGGGCCCCGTCGGAGCCCACGGGAACGGCCCAGGTGACCGACCAGTGCGGGCGCAGCCGCTCCTCGACCGGCCGGTCGGCGAGCAGATCCGGGGTGAGCGGACCGTGCGCGACGGCGGTGCGCCAGCGGGTGGCGCCCTCCCTGGAGTCCTCGACGACGACGAGACCGTCCTCGTCGCGGCGACCGACGGTACGGGGCTCCGCGTCCCCGGTCTCGACGACCACCTCCTCCAGGCCGGGCAGGGCGAGCAGCAGGGCGTCGTCGACGGCGTGCAGCAGCCGCTCGGCGAGATCGGCGGCGGCGGTGTCGCGCAGCGGGAGGATGACGGCGGTGTCGTACGGGCCGGGCGCGGTGCCCTCGGCGGCGAACGGCAGCCGGAGCAGCGGCACGTGCCCGTCCCGGCGGCGGATCTCGTCCCCGAGGCCGGGACTGTGCCGGGCGGTGTCCCCGGCGAGCTCCCGCGCCTCGGCCAGCGACCAGCGCACCCCGCCGTGCCGCCCGACGACGGCGGGCTCGTCGGTGACGGCGAGGACGGCGGCGAAGCCGACGCCGAACCGGCCCACGGCCCGGTCCGGGGCGTCCCGCTTGGCGGAGGCCCGCAGCGTGGACAGCGACTCCACACCGGCCGCGTCCAGTGGTGCCCCGGTGTTGGCGGCGACGAGGACCCCGTCGCGCAGGGTGAGCCGCAGCCGGCCCGGCACGCCGGCCCGGGCGGCGGCGTCGGCGGCGTTCTGGGCGAGTTCGACGACGAGGCGGTCCCGGTAGCCGCCGAGGACGAGGTCCTCCTCGGCGTTGGCGTCCTCACGGAAGCGGGCGGGGCTGGTGACCCAGGCGTCCAGGACCCCGCGCCGCAGACGCGCCGTACCGAACGGATCGGCACCCTCGGCGGCGGGCCGCACGAACTTGCTCACGTTGACTCTCCTCATCGGCCCACATCGGCGTGAGGTCGAAGGTACCGCCCCACGGCGCCCCCGGGACGCGGTGTCCGCGCCCCGCCGCCCCCCGCGCACGGCACGCCCCGCGTGGCGGCCGCCGTGCGCCGGCTCGTGCCCGACGCGGACGCCGCTCCCCGGCGGAGTCGGGGAGCGGGTCCGGAGACGCACGCCACATCCGCGGAGCGCCCGGACCGGGCTCCCGGTGACAAGCGGCACAGGGAAAACATCCGGTACTACCCGGAATAGTGGAAAAGTGGTTGACCGCAAAAAGGACATTTAGTGCGCAGAGCTGATCGATCAGCTTGAAATGGGGGGTTTCATCCCGTCCGGGACCACCCGTCAAGAGACGCGCATCTCATGCCCGAGGTACGACCTTTCGTCGTAGGTCACACCTTTGCGGCTTTTGGCCGGGTCCGGTTACCAAGGAACAGCCAGCACGGCACGGACCCGTTCCGCCGATGGCATCCCCCGCCCCCTCACCCACGAGGTTTCCATGCTCCAGCGCGTCACGTCCCGCCTCCCCCGTACGTCCCTGACCCAGACCCGCGCGGCCGTCCTGGCCGCCGGTATGGGCGCCACGGTCGTCCTGGGAGTCGGGGCCGCGGTCGCCGCCGAGAACACGGCCGCGCCCGGCGCCGCCACCGCCGCCCAGGCGCAGGCCGCCGCCAAGAAGACGACGGCTTCCTGGGTCTCCCCGGTGAAGAGCTACAAGCTGTCCGCGAGCTTCGCCCAGAACGGCGGCATGTGGGCGTCCAAGCACAGCGGCCAGGACTACGCCGTCCCGACCGGCACCCCGGTCGTCGCCACGCACGGCGGCACCGTCGTCAAGGCCGGCCCCAACGGCGCCGGCGACGGTCCCGCGTACGGCAACGCCGTCGTCATCAAGCACGGCAACAAGACGTACTCCCAGTACGCCCACCTTTCGCAGGTCGACGTGAAGATCGGCCAGATCGTCAAGACCGGCCAGAAGATCGCCCTGTCCGGCAACACCGGCAACTCCAGCGGCCCGCACCTGCACTTCGAGATCCGCACCACCCCGAACTACGGCTCCGCCGTGGACCCGGCGCAGTTCCTGCGCGCCAACGGCGTGCGGCTCTGACCCCGGTCACCTGACAGCACCCGAGCGACCCCGAGGACGGCCCCGCGCCGCTCTTCGGGGTCGCTTTCGGCGTTCAGCCTTCGGAGGCGTACGGGGCGAAACGCGCCCACGCGTCGGGGGTGAAGGCGAGGCGGGGGCCTGCGGTGTCCTTGGAGTCGCGGACGTGAACCGTGCCGGGGGTGAGGGCGAGTTCTACGCAGGAGTTGCCGTCGGTGCCGTCGCTGTAGCTGCTCTTGAACCACGCCGGCTCGCGGGCGTCACCGGTGGAGACCTTGGGGATCATTTTTCTCCCAGCAGTAGTTCCTCGATGAAGGCCAGCGACTCCCGGGGAGAGAGTGCCTGCGCCCGGATGGTGCCGTACCGCAGCTCGAGGATGCGCAGTTGCTTCGGTTCGGAGGTCGGCCGACCGTTGAACGCGCCGTCGGAGCGCCCCACTGCCGTGCCGTCCGCGAACTTCAGCACCTCGATCCTGCCGTCCACTCCGGGGTGGGCTTCGGTCTTCGTCGGCATCACCTGAAGCGTGACGTTGTGCAGCCGCCCCACCTCAAGCAGACGTTCGAGCTGCTGTCGCCACACCATTGTGCCTCCGACTTCCCTCTGCAACGTGGCCTCTTCCAGGACGAAGCTGACGGAAGGGGCCGGGTCACGCTCGAACA
The DNA here is from genome assembly GCF_042749965.1 of Streptomyces sp. NPDC059454. Taxonomy (NCBI): domain Bacteria; kingdom Bacillati; phylum Actinomycetota; class Actinomycetes; order Kitasatosporales; family Streptomycetaceae; genus Streptomyces; species Streptomyces sp. NPDC059454. The sequence continues at coordinate 82,026 of NZ_JBHYVC010000020.1, forward strand.
CCGACCGCCGTTCCATGCGAGCGGCCACCATCCTGTCCACGTCGTCCGGGGCATACGGCGGCTGCGCCGCTTGGAACAGCGCCCGTGCGTGCTCGGGTGTCTGCAACAACCCGCTGATGCTGTTGCACACGTACCACCCCGATCTCGACTGCCCGCCCTTCCAGCTTGGCGATGTCCCGAACGGTCTTCGGGTACCGGACCTTCTTCACGTCCTCCCAGGCCGCCGCGATCAGCCCACCCGCGCCCAGGACCTCGTCCGCCTTGTCCAGGAACTCCTGCCGAGGGATCCGCTTGCCGCCCTCGATCTTGTACACCATGTCCTCGCCGTACCCGACGATCCGGCCGAACTCGGCGGCCCGCATCCCCGCCGCCTCGCGGCGCAGCTTCAGCTGCCGTCCGACGGTCGTGATGACCGCGACGCCCCACTCGTCGTCCGGGTCCACCTCCCAACCGGGTTCGTCCGCCTCTTCCTTGAGCCGACCCGCCTCCGCCTCGACCGCCGTCATCCCGCACCTCTCCCTCGACATCGTCCGTGACGCACCCGGCGCCCTGCCCGTACCAACCGTCGGAACAGCCCCGACAGCACCGGACAACCACCGGACAGTGACCGTACGCATGCGCTGAGTCACCAACCACGGTACGCAGATCCGGTCATGTTGAGTGATGTGAATCAGCAAACCGCCGAACCCGCCGTACCCGTCCGCAACTTCAGCGTGCAGCTCTCCCCCACGCCACGCGGCGCCCATCGAGCCCGGCAGCTGGGAGCAGACCGACTGCGCTCCTGGGGGCTGCCCGTGGACCCGGCCCGCCAGATCATCGCGGAGCTCGCCGTCAACGCGGTGACCCACGGCCGCGTACCGGGACGGGACTTCCGGCTCACGCTCTACGTCGTCGCCGACACCCTCCGCATCGAGGTCACCGATACACAGGGCGAACGGCTCCCCCAGCCGCAACCGGCCTCGTCCGACGCCGAGTCCGGCCGCGGCCTGCTGCCGGTCGAAGCGCTCGCCGACCGCTGGGGTGTGACCGGGGGCCGTTTCCCGCGCAAGACCGTCTGGGCCGAACTGCGCCTCGCTCCACCGGAACCGTCGACTTCCCGCGTCCCGGTGCGGGAGACGGGAAGGTGATGTCGGCCCGCGCCTGGACACGACCCATTCTCTGACACGTGCACACTTTGGCCACCACTGTCCACATGCCACTCATTCGAGCGATCACGTGACATTTCGTCGCCATCTGCTCACGGTTTTCAGAAAGGCATCCGCCTGTCGGCCACCGTGCCGGGTCCGCGTACCGGGCACCGGCCCGTGGAGCCGGCGCCTTTCTTCCAGTGCCCGTCGCCGATCGTGCGTGTCCAGGACCGCGCGGGCCCGGATCATCGCTTACGTCACCGGAACCCACGTTCTGAAGCTCCGGTGCCGTCGGCGCCTTACCAAGCAAGAACTCGGGGAGAAAAAACCCCACCAAGCCCCACCCTTTCCCGCCCGGGGCGTCCCGTCACTCGGGCGGGTGAACATCACCGGCTCAGCTGGATTTTCGAGCCCCCGGCACCCCTACGCTCAGCGCACACAGCCGAAAAAGACTTCGGCCCCCGCCGGGACGGCAATCCCAGTGCGAGGGCCTGACCACCAAGGAAGCCGACCTTCCCGATGGATACCCAAAACCCTAGCGCGCCCCCGCGCGCCCAGTCAGCCCCCGCCGGCAATCCGACCCGATCGCGTCACCGCACCGGCGGCGTCATCCACGAGAACACCCGCCACACCACCCGCTTCGTGGTGATCGGCAACCACCTCACCCAGCACAAGGAACTGTCGCTCCTGGCGATCGGCCTCGGCTGCCACATCCAGTCGCTGCCCACCGGCGCCGGCGCCGACATCAAGTCGCTCACCGCACGCTTCCCCGAGGGCCCCACCCGCATCGCCGCCGCACTGCGCGAACTGGAAGCCCACGGCTACCTCCGCCGCGAACGCGTCCGCACCTCCACCGGCCGCATCATCACCCGCACCATCTCCTGCAACCAGCCCGGCCTCCGACGCGCGACGGCGGACACCGCCCGCCCCGCCCGGCCTGCCAAGCCTCCCCGTACTGCCCCACACCCCCAACCCCCGGCGGAGGCAACGCCCCAGCCCCACCCGCGCGGCCCTCGCCCCCGCAAGGCCCTCCCCGCCGTCCCCCGGCCCACCCGCGCCGCAGCCACCGCGCTCCGCCAGCAGGCCACCGACCTCCTCACCACCCTCCGCCGTCACGACCCCCGCCTCCTGCTCTCCGCCACGGACACCGCCCACCTGGCCCCCGGAGTCATCGCCTGGCTCGAACGCGAGGTCACCCCCACCGCCGTACGCCACGCCCTCACCACCGACCTCCCCGACGAACCCCTGCACCGCCCCGCCGCCCTCCTCGCCCACCGCCTCACCGCACAACTCCCGGCCCCACCCCCGTACCGCGCACCGGCCGGACCACCACCGACCCACCACCCGCTGCGCAACTGCGACGGCTGCGACCACGCCTTCCGCGCCCCCGAAACCGAAACCCACTGCCGCGACTGCCGGACTCGGGCCGGGGCCGACTGACATCTCCCGCCCTGTGACGCGGACTTGACGGGAAAAAGGTCGCGCAACGGGTTGCCGCCCCGGGAGGATCGTTCAACAATCCCACGGAGAAGGCACGTCACGAAGTGGCAGCCCCTCAGCCCGGTACGGCCGCGCCGCAACCGCCCCGAAGGCCGAAAAGATCTTTGAGGGCGACCAGTCGGCAATCAAATGTGATTCACGTCACATCAATCGAGTCACCATTAAAGTTTGACTAGTGCCGACGAGAGGTACACACTCCCTCGTCACCCACTAGTCAAACTTGACCAGCACTCACCGAAGGAGCCCGTATGACCCACCTCCCCGACACCGGATACACCCCGACCGCCGAGGACCGCGCGAGCCTCGACGCCTGGTTCGCCGAGTACGACGCGGCGAGCGGGAAGCGCGACATCGAGCGCATGGCGGACCTGGCCGTGTTCCCGCTCAACCTCGTGAGTGACGACTCCGCGGGCGACGGGCGGTCGGCGCAGTGGGACCGGGAGCGGTTCGTCGCGGTCATGACCCAGGTGATGGGCGAGGGGAGTCAGGACATCACCTTCGAGTCCACCCGGACCCCGGTGTTCCTGTCCCCCTCGATGGCCGTGGTCTTCACGGACTCGACCATGACCGCCGACGGCGGGTCCCAGCAGCTCCGGTACGCCGACATCCTGCTCAGGCGGGACGGGAAGTGGGCGTTCCAGACCATGATCCAGAGCGGCTGGGGGGACAACCTGGGCTGACGCCCTACGAGTGCCCCAGCTCCGCCGCCGACGTGTCCTCCGTCGCCGGGACCGAGCCGGAGTCGGGGGACGGGCGCAGGGGGAACGGGTCGACGCGGGTCTCGTCGATGACCGGCGGGGCCGGCTGCGGGGGCTTCGGCATGACCGCGGCCTCGGAGTGGCCGCCGCAGCCGTAGGCCAGGGAGACGACATGGCCGTCGGCCGGGGAGAACTCGTTGGCGCACACCCCGAACGCCTGGCCCAGCGAGCCGCCGATCGGGGCGAGGAAGCCGCACGAGACGCACGACGCGGGCGCCGCCTGCGCCATCGGGGTCTTCGCGCCGAACGACTCCTCCCAGCGGTCGGCGGCGACGTGCAGGCCGTAGCGGGACAGGACCCGGGCGCGGCGCATGCCGAGTTCCTCGGCGACCGCCGCGATCGTGCCACGGGACGGAGCCACCACCAGGTGGGCCGGGGTGCCCTCCGTGACCTCGGCGTCCTCCGCCTCCACCAGCTCGGCCATCTCGCCGGACACCACGGAGCCCGGCGGCGGCTCCTCCTCACCGGAGTAACCGGGCTCCAGGCGCAGGTCCTCGGCCTCGGTGGGGAGGAGGTCGCCGGGTCCCATGTCACCGGGGCGCAGCCGCTCGCTCCACGGCACCCACTCCGGTGCGAGGACCGCGTCGGGGCCGGGCAGCAGCACCGCCTCGTCGATCGTGACGATCTTGGCGCGGGAGGCGCGGGCGACGGTGACGGCCCAGCGCCAGCCGCGGTAGCCGGGCTCGTGGCAGCCGAAGAAGTGGGTGACGACGCGGTCGCCCTCGGAGACCAGGCCTTCGTGCTCGCCCACGACCCCGGGGGCGGCGGCCTCCTCGGCTGCGGCGCGGGCGAGGTCGACGGCCTCGGCGCACAGACGGTCGGGGGTGCGGCTTCGCGTTGTCGCTGCGCTCACAGGTATCGCTTCTCTCCTACGCCGTCTCACGAGTGCGCCACTCCCAGCGCGGGGGGCGGACGGAGCGGACAGCGGGACCGCGTCGACGTCCGCGCCGCAACGTGCTCGGGCGCGCCTCCATCCATTCTGCGGGATGGCTGAGATACGCACGCTACCTTCTCGCGTGCGCTGGGCCTACACCGACGGTTGTTACGGAGTCCCGCGCGCCGGTTTCCGGGGACGTCCGGCCGCCTCCGGTGACGTGTTCCCGTCGGCTCCCGGCGTTCCGCCGTACAGCCGCACCCGGGCGGCGTCCACGGCGATACGGCATTACACACCGCCTTCCCGGGGCACTATGGCGTCGTGGCTACCGCGAGGACACCCCAGGGCGCCACCGGGACCGGTGGGCCGAAAGAGGTCAGGGGCAGCGGCCGACGCTCCGGGACGAACCGGGCGGGCGGCCGTCTTGGCGCGTTCGGGCGTGCCCTGCGCCTGCCGGTGACCGGAACCGCGCGGGGGATCCGCCGGGCGACCCACGCGCACGGCGCCGGGGAGTCCGGGCTCGGCAAACTGATCGAGCTGCACGGCGTGAACGGCGCCGGCGATGTCATGATCACGGTCGCGCTGGCGTCCACGGTGTTCTTCTCGGTGCCGACCGACGAGGCGCGCGGGCGGGTCGCCCTCTACCTCGCCATCACCATGGCACCGTTCACCCTGCTCGCCCCGGTGGTCGGCCCGCTCCTCGACCGTCTCCCGCACGGCCGCCGCGCCGCCATGGCCGGCGCGATGCTCGCCCGGGCGCTGCTCGCACTGGTGCTGTCCGGCGCGGTCGTCACCGGCGGGCTGGAGCTGTATCCGGCGGCGCTGGGCGTGCTGGTCTCGTCGAAGGCGTACGGAGTGGTCCGGAGCGCGGTCGTGCCGCGGCTGCTGCCGCCCGCCTTCTCCCTGGTGAAGGCGAACTCGCGGGTGACGCTCGGCGGGCTGCTGGCGACCGGGATCGCCGCGCCGATCGGCGCGGGCCTCCAGCAGATCGGGCCGCGCTGGCCGCTGTACGGGGCGTTCGCGATCTTCGTGGCCGGGATGTTCCTGTCCTTCCGGCTGCCGCCGAAGGTGGACTCCGCGAAGGGTGAGGACGTGGCGCTGCTCGCCGCCGACGAGCGGCACCTGCACGGCCCGCACCGCAAGACGGAGAAGCGCCCCGGGCTGCGCACGGTCGGCCCGGCCGTCACCCACGCGCTCGGCGCCAACGCCTCCGTCCGCTGCCTCACCGGCTTCCTGATCTTCTTCCTCGCCTTCCTCCTGCGCGAGCACCCGATGACGGGCCAGAGCGCCGCGGTGTCACTCGGCATCGTGGGCGTGGCGGCGGGCGCGGGCAACGCGCTCGGTACGGCGGTCGGGGCGTGGCTGCGGTCGCGCGCCCCGGAGGTCATCATCGTGACGGTGGTGGCGTGTGTCGTGAGCGCGGCGATCCTGGCCGCCGCGTTCTTCAGCGCGGTCCTGGTGGCGTGTCTCGCCGCGATCGCCGGGTTCGCGCAGGCACTGGCCAAGCTGTCGCTGGACGCGCTGATCCAGCGGGACGTGCCCGAGCCGGTGCGGACGTCGGCGTTCGCGCGCTCGGAGACGCTGCTGCAGATGGCGTGGGTGCTGGGCGGCGCGGTCGGCATCGTGATGCCGCTGATCGGCGCGCTGGGGCTGGCGGTGGGCGCGGCGATCGTGGCCGCGGGCTGGCTGACCACGGTCCGCGGGCTGATCCGTTCGGCCCGGCAGGGGAACGCGGGGCGGGCGCGAGTGGCGTAACGGTGCGGCCACGCCGTACCCCGCTTGGGGGGCGGGGCGGGCGCGCCAGATAGCCTTCGCCCCATGACCACGTTGCCCCGCGGCGCAGCCGCTCTGAGTCACCGCGCTGTGCGACGCCGCCGTGCCGTCGCCGCCGTCGGCGCCGTATCCGCCGGACTGCTCGTCCTGGCCGCCTGTGACAAGCCGACGTCGATGGCCACCATCACGGTGGGCAGCGATTCGGTGAGCTCGGAGGCCACCTGCGGCGGCGAGGGCGAGGCCCTGAACACCGAGGCGCTCAACAAGTGCCTGCAGGACAAGGGCATCGACGAGATCACCGTCGACCCCGCCAAGGAAGTGCGCTTCGGCGTCGACCCGGAGATCGCCGACAACGGCTGGACCATCCTGATGAACGGCCAGCCGCTGGTCGACTCCAGCAAGAAGACCTACCAGGTCATCCCGGGCAGCGTGTTCTTCAACGCCCAGTACGGCGCGCAGGGCGACTCGACCCTGGTGTCGATCAAGGAGGGCGAGAAGTCGACCACGGGTCTGTGGTCCTTCCGGCTGAAGAAGCAGGACGACTGATCACGTCGTCGTCACGCGTTCTCGTGGTCACCGCGGTCCCCGTCGAACGGGACGCGGTGGCCGGGGCGTTCCCGGGACCCGCGCGGGAACTGTCACTCCCCGGGGCGACCGTGCTCCGGGTCCCCGGCGGGCCCGGTCTGCTCGCCGCCGGGGTCGGCCCGGCGCTCGCCGCCGCGTCCACGGCCGCCGCGCTCACCGCGGCCGCCCTCGACGGCCGGCCCTACGGCCTGGTCGTCTCCGCCGGGATCGCCGGCGGTTTCCCGCCGCACGCGCCCCTCGGCCGTCTCGTCGTCGCCGACGAGATCACCGCGGCCGACCTGGGCGCCGAGACGGCCGACGGTTTCCTGCCGGTCACCGACCTCGGCTTCGGCACCGTCACCCACCGTCCGCCCGCCGCCCTGGTCCGCCGGGCCGCCGCCGCGGCCGGCGCGCTCACCGGAACCGTGCTCACCGTGTCGACGGTGACCGGGACCGCCGACCGCGCCGCCGCGCTCCGCGCCCGTCATCCCCGTGCCCTCGCCGAGGCCATGGAAGGCTTCGGGGTCGCCGAGGCCGCCGCCGCGCACGGCGTGCCCGTGCTGGAGGTGCGGGCGGTCTCGAACCCCGTCGGCCCGCGCGACCGCGCCGCCTGGCGCATCGGCGACGCCCTGACGGCCCTCACCGAGGGCTTCGGGAAGCTCGCGCCCGTCCTGGAGAGTTGGATTCAGCATGACCACCAGTGAGCAGCAGCGGCTGCGGATCGCCTACTCCCCCTGCCCGAACGACACCTTCGTCTTCGACGCCCTCGCCCACGGCCGCGTCCCCGGCGCGGACGCCGTCGACGTGACGTTCGCCGACATCGACCTCACCAACGGCATGGCCGAACGCGGTGAGCTGGATGTCCTGAAGGTGTCGTACGCGGTGCTGCCGTACGTCCTCGACGACTACGCCCTGCTGCCCTGCGGGGGCGCGCTGGGGCGGGGCTGCGGGCCGCTGGTGCTGACGCGGGAGGAGGGGGTCGACCTCACCGGGCGTACGGTCGCCGTGCCGAGCGAGCGGTCGACGGCGTACCTGCTGTTCCGGCTGTGGGCGGCGGAGGTCGTGCCGGAGGGCGTCGGTCGGATCGTGGTGATGCCGTTCCACGAGATCATGCCCGCCGTACGGGACGGGAAGGTCGACGCGGGACTCGTCATCCACGAGGCCCGCTTCACGTACCGGAACTACGGGCTCCATCAGCTGGCCGACATGGGTGAGCACTGGGAGCGGACCACCGGGCTGCCGATCCCGCTGGGCGCGATCATCGCGAAGCGGTCACTGGGCGAGGAGACGCTGACGCGGCTCGCCGACTCCGTCCGCACGTCGGTGCGGATGGCCTGGGACAAGCCCGAGGTGTCGCGTCCGTACGTCATGGAGCACGCCCAGGAGATGGACCCGGCCGTCGCCGACCAGCACATCGGGCTGTACGTCAACGAGTTCACGGCCGGTCTCGGCGAGAACGGGTACGAGGCCGTACGGGGCCTGCTCACGCGTGCGGCGGCCGAGGGGCTGGTGCCGCCCCTCGGCCCGGACGCGCTGCGGTTCCCCTGACGACAGGTGACGACGGGGTCAGACGTCCAGCTGGTCGGCGACCGCGCGGAGCAGGCCGGCGATCTTCTTGCCGGAGGCACGCTCGGGGTAGCGGCCCCGCTCCAGCTGGGGCGTGATGTTCTCCAGCAGGGTCGTCAGGTCCTGGACGATGGAGGCCAGCTCGTCCGGCTTCTTGCGCTGGGCCGCCGCGACCGACGGGGTCGGGTCCAGGACCGTCAGGGAGAGGGCCTGGTCGCCGCGCTGTCCGGCGACCACGCCGAACTCCACGCGCTGGCCCGGCTTGAGGGCCTCGACTCCGGCGGGGAGGACCGAGGAATGCACGAAGACGTCGCCGCCGTCGTCACGGGAGAGAAAGCCGAAGCCCTTCTCACTGTTGAACCACTTGACCTTGCCGGTGGGCACGTCTGTCCTCGTCCTCGTACTCGTCGGGAAAACTGCTTCGGAAATCGGCTCTTGATAGCACTCGGGCGGGCCCGATGACCCGCCGCTACCAAGGCTAATGGTCTTCAGGCCGCTGACAAGACGTCACTCGGCTGTTCCTTCGCGCTGGGAACTACCCTGGTCCGGTGCGTGACAAAACCCAAGCGAATTCCCCCGCGCCCGGTGACGGTCTGGTCCGTGCCGGTGCCATCGTCTTCTTCGTCGGCGCCGTGGCCACTCTGGTCACGGTGGCCCCGTTGTTCCTCGGGACGACACCCTTTCCGACGTACATGTTCGGGCTGAGCATGTTCATGGCCGTCGGATTCCTGACGGCGGGCGCGGGTGTACTGCGTTCGGTCGCGGCCGGACGCCGTCAGGCGCGGGCGGGGCAGGTCTCCGGGCCGGTTTCCGGTCAGTTGTCCGAGCAGTAGTCCGAAAACCACCGCGGGAATTCCGTCAGAGCGGTGAGGACGACGTCCGCGCCGGCCTCGCGCAGTTCGTCGGGGCCGCAGGGGCCGGTGGCGACCGCGACGGACAGCGCGCCGGCGGCGCGCGCGCCGCGCACGTCGCCGAGGTGGTCGCCGACGTAGACGCCGGCCTCGTGCTCGCGCAGCGCCGACGCCTTCCGCTCGGCCCACAGGTCGCCGATCACGGCGTCCGGCTCGATCCCGAGGTGGGCCAGGTGCAGCTTGGCGTTGGGCTCGTACTTGGCGGTGACGACGATCGCGCGCCCGCCCGCCTCCCGTACGGCCGCTATCGCCTCCCGGGCGCCGGGCAGGGCGGGCGTGGCGGTGATGGCGTACGTCGGGTACATCGCCCGGTACAGGTCCGCCATCTCGTCGACCCGCCCGGCCGGGAACCAGTTGACCAGCTCGTCCACCAGCGGCGGCCCGAGCCGGCTGACCGCGAGATCGGCGTCGATGTACGTCCCGGTCCGCTCGGCCAGTGCGAGGTAGCAGGCGCGGATGCCGGGGCGGGAGTCGATGAGCGTCATGTCGAGGTCGAAGCCGACGGTGGGCGGGAGGGGGGTCGTGATGGTCATGTGCGCCATTGTCCCCACCCCGCGGCTGCGGACGATCGTGCCTCCCCCGGTGCCTCGATGGCCTGGGAGGCGCCCCGGGGCGGCACCCGGCAAGCGCCGTGGGCGCAGCCGGACGCCCGGGGCGGATCGCCCCCGCCGCCCCCTTCCCTTCCCGTCCTGTCCCGTCCCCGGAGGCGCTGCCCCCGGACCCCGCTCCTCCCTCGAACGCCAAAGGGGCCGGGTCGAGCCGGAGGGCCGGGTCAGCGTCGGCGCTGTGAGCGCCAGACCAGGAACAGGGCCGTGCCGAGGGCCGCGGCCCGGATGACCCACGGCCACGTCTCGGAGATCGCGTCGTTCATCCGGCCCTCGGGGACGGGGGTGCCCCAGCGGCCCTCCGTTCTGCCCCAGAGCCAGACGACGCCGCCCGCGAGCGCGAGGCCGGGGAGCACGACCACCGCCCATTTGATCTCCGCCTGGGTCAGGCGGCGGGAGGCGTAGGCGATGAGCCAGCCCAGGATCAGGGCGCGCCAGTCGCCGATCACGGTTCCCGTGACCAGCAGGCCGGCGGCGAGCAGGAGCAGGGGGTTGCTCCAGCGGCCGGAGGGGAGGCGCGGGAGGAGGCGGCGGCGGGAAGCGGCGGGCTCCGCCTCGGGAGCGGCGGGGACCGCGGCCGGCCCGGGCGGCGTTTTCTCCTTCTCCTTCACCGGGGGCGGCTTGAGGAGTTCGGGGACCTCGACACCGCCGACGAAGCCCGGCACCTCGTCGCCGATGCCGAACGCGCTGTTGTCCACCCGCCACCAGTCGGGCTGGGTGGCGCTGTCACCGAGTTCGTCCGTGCCGGCCCGGTGCGGCGGGGACGGTACGTCGGCGGGGGCGGGGCTGTCCGGTGTCCCGGCGGGGCGGGGGCGGGGGACGATCCGGCGCAGGACACCCTTGGGGCGGTCGGCGTGGGCACCGTCGCGGGCGTCACCGCGCGCGACGTGGCGGGCGTCGCCGCGGGGCTCGGCGCCGCGCTCCGGGTCGCGCTGCACCGGGACGGCGGCGGGCGGCGCGGGGGCGGTGCCGGAGGCGTCCTCGGCCGCCGTGACGACCTCGGTCGGCGTGCCGATGCGGGAGATGATGCGGCGGACCGCGGCGGGGGAATCGACCACGGCCTTCGCCCGGCGCCGGTCGATCTCGTCGCGCAGCTCGGCGACCAGCCGCATGCGGGCCGCCGACGGCAACTGCCGCTGCTGCGCCACGTCGCCGACGCGGCTCAGAAACTCGTAGACGACCTGGTCGCTCTCGATACCCACGAAGTCCCCTCCGGGACGGATGCGTCGGGACACCGTCGCCCGACGGTACCGCGAGTGGGGCCGGCCGACCCAACTCCCGGCACTCCACGGACGTACCCACCCGCTAACGTGAGACGGATGAGCACCGAGGAGAACCCCGCGGCGGCCCCCCGATCCCTCGCCGAGGCCCTTCGGGGGCGGGACGACGTCTCCCTGGCCGCGCTGCTGCGCGGCCGGCCGGATCTCATCACGCCCGTGCCCACCGACCTCACCCAGCTCGCCACCCGCGCCGGCACCCGCGCCTCGGTCGTACGGGCGCTGGAGCGGCTGGACCGGTTCACGCTGCAGACGGCGCAGGCGCTGGCCGTGGCGGCGGACCCGGCGTCGTACGAGGAGCTGCTCGGGCTGCTGGCCGGTGACGACGGCGACCCGGTGGTCTCCGCCGCGCTGCCGCACGCGCTCGGCGGCTTGCGCGAGCAGGCGCTGGTGTGGGGCGGTGACGACCGGCTGCGGCTGGTGCGCACCGCCCGTGAGCTGCTGGCGCCGTCGCCGCAGCACCCGTCGCCGACCGGGCTGGGGCCGACGGTGCGGGAGATCACCGCCGGGATGTCGCCGGGGCGGGTCCAGGAGATCGTGGCGACGGCGGGGCTGCCGTCGACGCACGACTCGGTGTCCGCCGTGGCCGCTCTGACCTCGCTGTTCAACGATCCGGCGCGGATGTCCGCGCTGCTCGACGAGGCGCCGGCCCAGTCGGTGGAGGTGCTGGAACGGCTGGTATGGGGTCCGCCGTACGGGCAGGTCACCGCCGATCCCGCGCCCCGGCTGCGGTGGCTCCTGGACCGGGGGCTGCTGCTGCCGACGGCGCCCGGGACGGTCGTCCTGCCGCGCGAGGTGGCGCTGCGGCTGCGGGCCGGGCGGGCGCACCGGACACCGGAGCCGCTGCCGCCGCCCGTCGAGGCCGCCGCCACGCACCGTCCGCAGGTGGTGGACGCGACGGCGGCCGGGCAGGCGTACACGGCGCTGTCGACCGTCGAGGAGCTGCTGAAGGACTGGCACGAGGGCGGCCCGGCGGTGCTGCGGGCCGGCGGGCTGAGCGTGCGGGACCTGAAGCGGACCGCCGTCGCGCTGGACGTGACCGAGCCGGTGGCCGCGTTCTGGGTGGAACTCGCCTACGCGGCCGGGCTGCTGGCCGCCGACGGTGAGGCCGACGAGCGGTACGCGGCGACCCCGGCGTACGACGAGTGGCGCGAGCGGCCCGCCGCGGAGCGGTGGGCGCACCTGGTCACGGCGTGGCTGGCGGCGACGCGGACGCCGGGGCTGGTCGGCGGGCGGGACGCGAAGGACCGCACGCTGTCGGCCCTGGGCCCGGGCCTGGACCGCTCGGCGGCTCCGGAGGTACGGCACCGGGTCCTGACCCTGCTGGCCGGGCTCCCGGAGGGGGCGGCACCGGCGCCGGAGTCGGTACTGGCGCGGCTGCGCTGGGAGCGCCCGCCGCGCGGGGGCGGGCGGGGTTCCGCCGGCACGGCCCCTTGGACGGCGGAGGGGGCTCGTGGGGCGGGCGGTTCACCGGCGGGGAGCCCACCCGGCGCGGCGGGCACGCGCGGGGCGGGTGTGTCACCGGCGGAGGGCGCTCGGGGTGCCGGCGGCGCGGGAGCGGGGGGCGCTCGTGGCGGGCACGGCCCGGTCGTGGCAGGCGCTCGCGGGGCGGAGGACTTCTCGGGGGCGGAGGGCTTCCCGGGGGCGGAGGGCTTCCCGGGGGCGGAGGGTGGCGAGGATCTGCGGGCGCGGATCGCGCGGTGGACGCTCTCCGAGGCGGAGATGCTCGGGATCACCGGGCGCGGCGCCCTGTCCGCGCACGGGCGGGCGCTGATCGGCGCGCCCGCGGCCAGGCGGGCGGAGGCGGAGCCCGAGGGGCCGGGCGACAAGCTGCCCGTGCACCACCGGCCCGCTCCGGTGCCGGTGCCGTCCTCCCCCGCCGAGCGGGCCACGGCCGCCGCTGCCGCCGCCCGCCTGCTCGCGCCGCTGCTGCCCGAACCGCTGGACCACGTGCTCCTCCAGGCCGATCTGACGGCGGTGGCGCCGGGCCCGCTGGAACGGCCGCTCGCCGACGTGCTGGGGGTCCTCGCGGACGTGGAGTCGAAGGGTGGCGCGACCGTCTACCGGTTCACGCCCGGCTCGGTGCGGCGCGCCCTCGACGCCGGGCAGACCGCCTCCGACCTGCACGCCTTCCTCGCCGCGCACTCCCGTACGCCGGTGCCTCAGCCGTTGGCGTACCTCATCGACGACGTCGCCCGCAGACACGGGCACCTCCGGGTGGGCGCCGCCTCGGCGTACGTCCGCTGCGACGACGACGCCGTGCTCGGCGAGATCCTCGCCGACAAGCGGGCCGCGGGGCTGGGCCTGCGCCGGCTGGCCCCGACCGTGCTGGCCGCGCAGGCCGGCCCGGCCGGACTGCTGGAAGGGCTGCGGGCGATGGGGTTCGCACCGGCCGCCGAGTCGGCGGAGGGCGATGTGGTGATCGCCCGGGCCGACGCCCACCGCACCCCGCCGCGCACCCCTCCCGCGCCGGTCCCGGACGGGCCGCCGGTCCCCGACGACACCCTGCTCACGGCGGCGCTCCGCGCCGTCCGCGCCGGTGACCTCGCCTCCACCACCCCGCGCGAACCGGCCGCCGGGGGCGACCCCGGCCCCGGGGAACTGCCCCGTACGACCGCCGCCGAGACCCTCGCCACCGTGCAGGCCGCCGTCCTCACCGGTGAGGCGCTGTGGATCGGCTACGTCAACGCCGAGGGCGGCGCCAGCCGGCGCGTCATCGCCCCGGTCCGGGTCGAGGGCGGCTTCGTCACGGCGTACGACCACACAGCGGACGAGGTGCGTACGTATCCGCTGCACAGGATCACGGGGGTCGCGGAGCTCGCGGACGACGAGGGCTGACTCGTCCGGGTGTACGACGGACTTCATGCACGCCACGCCGGGGATTTCGCTCCGATGAGCGAGCTTGCGGGCTGTCCCGCATCGGGCGGCCGGCCGTTGGGCAGCCACCGGGTGTCCTGAACGGGCCCGGAAGCCACCCGGTCCGTTCGCACGCAACAGAAAGGAAGTCCCATGCGTGCCGTTCGTCGTGTCGCCGCCGTACTGACCTCCACGGCCGTGTTGCTCGGGGCGTTCGCCGCCGAGGCCGCCGCGGTCGGGATCGACCTCGGCGGGGGCGTGACCTTCTGACACGTTCCGTGTTCTGACACGTCTCGCGTTCCGATCCGTTCCTCGTTCACGGCGGGCCGGTCCCTCGTCCCCGGGACCGGCCCGTCCCGCCCGGCCTGAGGGCCGGAGTGCCGCGAGTAGATACCGGTGGCCCGGTCCACCCGGGACCACCGACGCGCGCGATCGGGCAGACTGGAGGTTTGGCCGTGCAGTGCCCGTGCCGAGCCCCTCGCCAGAAAGGCAGCCGCGCGTGAATGGTCCGCTCATCGTCCAGTCCGACAAAACCCTGCTTCTTGAGGTCGACCACGAACAGGCCGACGACTGCCGTCGGGTCATCGCGCCGTTCGCCGAGCTGGAGCGGGCGCCCGAGCACATCCACACCTACCGGGTGACCCCGCTCGGCCTGTGGAACGCGCGGGCCGCCGGGCACGACGCCGAGCAGGTCGTGGACGCGCTGGTGCAGTACAGCCGCTACCCGGTGCCGCATGCGCTGCTCGTCGACATCGCCGACACCATGGACCGCTACGGCCGGCTCAGCCTGTCCAGGCACCCGGCGCACGGCCTGGTCCTCTCCAGCACCGACCGGCCCGTGCTGGAGGAGGTGCTGCGCTCGAAGCGCATCGCACCGCTCGTCGGCGCCCGGATCGACCCGGACACGGTGGTCGTGCACCCCTCGGAGCGCGGGCAGATCAAGCAGACGCTGCTGAAGCTGGGCTGGCCGGCCGAGGACCTCGCCGGGTACGTGGACGGTGAGGCGCACCCCATCGAGCTGGTCGAGGACGGGTGGGCGCTGCGCCCGTACCAGAAGCAGGCCGTGGAGAACTTCTGGCACGGCGGCTCCGGTGTGGTCGTCCTCCCCTGCGGCGCCGGCAAGACGCTGGTCGGCGCGGGGTCGATGGCACAGGCGAAGTCGACCACGCTGATCCTGGTCACCAACACCGTCTCGGCCCGCCAGTGGAAGCACGAGCTGGTGAGGCGGACCTCGCTGACCGAGGACGAGATCGGCGAGTACAGCGGGACGCGGAAGGAGATCCGCCCCGTCACCATCGCCACCTACCAGGTGCTGACGACGAAGCGGAAGGGCGTCTACCCCCACCTGGAGCTGTTCGACTCCCGGGACTGGGGCCTGATCCTCTACGACGAGGTGCACCTGCTGCCCGCCCCCGTCTTCAAGTTCACCGCCGACCTCCAGGCCCGGCGGCGGCTCGGCCTGACCGCGACCCTGGTCCGCGAGGACGGCCGCGAGTCGGACGTGTTCTCGCTGATCGGCCCGAAGCGGTTCGACGCGCCGTGGAAGGAGATCGAGGCGCAGGGCTACATCGCCCCGGCCGACTGCGTGGAGGTCCGGGTCAGCCTCACCGACTCCGAGCGGCTGGCGTACGCGACGGCGGAGCAGGAGGAGAAGTACCGGTTCTGCTCGACGACGGCGACCAAGCAGAAGGTGACGGAGGCGATCGTCCGGCGGTTCGCGGGGCAGCAGATCCTCGTCATCGGGCAGTACATCGACCAGTTGGACGAGCTGGGTGAGCACCTGAACGCGCCGGTGATCAAGGGCGAGACGTCGAACGCCCAGCGGGAGAAGCTGTTCGAGGCGTTCCGGCAGGGGGAGATCAGCGTCCTGGTCGTGTCCAAGGTCGCGAACTTCTCGATCGACCTGCCGGAGGCGACGGTCGCCATCCAGGTGTCGGGCACCTTCGGCTCCCGGCAAGAGGAGGCGCAGCGGCTCGGCCGGGTGCTGCGGCCCAAGGCGGACGGGCACCAGGCCCACTTCTACTCCGTGGTCGCCCGGGACACCATCGACCAGGACTTCGCGGCGCACCGCCAGCGGTTCCTGGCGGAGCAGGGGTACGCGTACCGGATCATGGACGCGGACGAGTTGCTGACGGAGAACTGAGCGGGCGCCCCTCGGGCAGGCGGAACGCCGGCACCGGGACAGACGGCCGGGAACGCCCACGGGGCGGCGTGCGCCGACGTGGTGTCGGGGTACGCCGCCCTCGGGCGGGACGGGCCGTCATGAGGGTTACCTCGGGTCGCGGTTGAACTTGGCGGCCGACCAGAAGTAGCCGAGCACCGCCAGGCCCAGGCACCAGGCCATGGCCAACCATCCGTTGTGGCCGATCTCCGTGCCGAGCAGCAGGCCGCGCAGGGTCTCGATGGCCGGGGTGAAGGGCTGGTACTCGGCGATCGGCTGGAACCAGCCCGGCATTCCGTCGACCGGGACGAAGGCGCTGGACAGCAGCGGCAGCAGGATCAGCGGCAGCGCGTTGTTGCTGGCGGCCTCGGCGTTCGGGCTGATCAGGCCCATGCCGACGGCGATCCAGGTGAGCGCCAGGGCGAACAGCACCAGCAGCCCGAACGCGGCCAGCCACTCCAGGGCCGTGGCGTCCGTGGAGCGGAATCCGATGGCCACGCCGACGGCGCCGACGAGGACCACGCTCGCGACCGACTGCAGCACGCTGCCGATGACGTGCCCGATGAGCACGGAGCCCCGGTGGATGGCCATGGTGCGGAAGCGGGCGATGATGCCCTCGCTCATGTCCATGGAGACGGACACCGCGGTGCCGATCGTGGTGGAGCCGATGGTCATCAGCAGCACGCCCGGCACGAGGTAGGCGATGTACGCGGAGCGGTCGGCTCCGCCCATGCCCGCGCTCATCACGTCACCGAAGATGTAGACGAAGAGCAGCAACAGCATGACCGGCGTGAGCAGCAGGTTCAGGGTGAGGGACGGGTAGCGCCGGGCGTGCAGGAGGTTGCGGCGCAGCATGGTGGACGAGTCGCGCACGGCGAGGGCGAGGGTGCTCATCGGACGTTCTCCTTGGGCTGGGCGGGGACGGCGGCGGGGCCGGTCAGGGCGAAGAACACGTCGTCGAGGTCGGGGGTGTGGACGGTGAGTTCGTCGGCTTCGATGCCGGCGGCGTCCAGGTGGTCGAGAATCGCGCGCAGTTCGCGCTGGGTGCCGTCGCTGGGGATCTGGAGGGCGAGGGCGTCGTCGTCCCGGGTGGCCTCGGTCAGTGCGGTGGCGGCGGCCCGGTAGGCGGTCGGGTCGGTGAAGCGGAGCCGTACGTGTCCGCCGGGGACGATCCGCTTGAGTTCCTCGGCGGTGCCCTCGGCGGCGATCCTGCCGTCGTTCAGGACCGCGATGCGGTCGGCGAGTTCGTCGGCCTCCTCCAGGTACTGGGTGGTGAGGAAGACGGTGACGCCGCCGGTGACGAGTTCGCGGATGATGCCCCACATGGTGTGGCGGGAGCGGGGGTCGAGGCCGGTGGTCGGCTCGTCGAGGAAGATGATCCGCGGGTCGCCGACCAGGGTCATGGCGATGTCGAGGCGGCGCTTCATGCCGCCGGAGTAGGTGGAGGCGGGCTTCTTCGCCGCTTCGGTGAGGTCGAACCGCTCCAGCAGCTCGGCGGCCACCCGCCGCCCCTCCGCACGGGAGAGGTGGTGCAGGTCCGCCATCAGGAGCATGTTCTCCTCGCCGGTGATCAGCCCGTCCACTGCGGAGAACTGACCGGTGACACCGATCGCCGCCCGCACGGCCTGGGGGGCGGTGGCGAGGTCGTGGCCGCCGACCCGCAGGTCGCCGGCGTCCGCGGTGACGAGGGTGGAGAGGATCTTGACGGCGGTGGTCTTGCCTGCGCCGTTCGGGCCGAGCAGGGAGAAGATCGTGCCTTCCGGGACGGTGAGGTCGACGCCGTCGAGCACGACCTTGTCTCCGTAGGACTTGCGCAGCCCGTTCGCCGCGATGGCCAAGCCGGTCATGAGGGGTTCTCCTTCGGGTGCCGAGGTGGGTTACAGGCTGCGGGCGGTGATGTCGCCGTAGGCGGTGGTCGCGTGGACGGTGAGGCCGGCGGCGCCGTCGGCGTTCCTGAGCGTGTTGTGGACCCGGCCGTAGCCGGTGCCGGCGTCGAGGGAGGCGGAGACTCCGCGGGCGGCGCCGACGGAGATGTCGCCGTGCTCCGTGCGCAGCGTGACCGTGCCGCGCATGGCCTCGGTGACGTGGATGTCGCCCTTCTGGGTGCTGATCTCGGCGGGGCCGCCCAGGCGGCCGACCGAGACGTCGCCGGCGAGGACGGCGAGGCGGACGCTCGCGGCCTCGTCGAGCTTGACCGGGCCCTGCGCGCCCTCGAGGACGACGTCGCCGAGCCTGCCGACGCCCCGGAACTCCGCGTCGGCCGTCTTCGCCTCGACGCGGGAACCGGCGGGCAGCCGGACGGTGACCTCGACGGATCCGGACGGGCCGAGGAGCTGGTTCTTCTCCGCCGGGCCCTCGATCCGCAGGACGCCTCCGCCGTATGCGACCCCGGTCCGCTCCACCGCCTTCCTGTCGCGGCTCTTCGTGGCGTCCGCGGGCAGGACCTCGACCACGGTGTCGGCCCGGTCGGCGGCGATGAACCGGATGCGGCCCGCGGGGACGTCGAGGACGACCGAGACCGGGGTGGGGGTGTCGAACTGCATCGTGCGCTCCTTCGGGTTGCCGTTTCTGACATCGGAAACGCTACGTTGCGTTCATGATTACGGCAACAACTTCGTTGCACAGAAAAATGATTTACGCAGGTCAATGCAGAGATATCGTTGCAACGGCTTGAAATCTAACGCAACAGACAAACCCTCGCCCGTTGCAATGGAATGAGGGTGAACGCTATGCTGGGGACCTCACGGACCACGAAGGAGACCGCGTTGCCAGGAGGCAGGCTCACCCAGCAGGAACGCCAGCAGATCGCACTGGGGCTGGCCGACGGGCTCGCCTACGCGGAGATCGCCAGACGTCTCGACCGCCCCACCTCGACGATCACGCGTGAGGTGATGCGCAACGGCGGACCCGCCGCCTACCGCGCGGATCTGGCCCACCGCGCCACCGAACGCCGCGCCCACCGGCGCAGACAGGCAGCGGCGCCCCGGGGAGCGAAGGCGCTCCCGGAGGAGCACGGACGTGACGCGGAGGCCGTGCGCGAGTACGAGGAGACGCTCACCACCGTCTTCATAGCGACCGGCACGCCCCAGATGATGGCCAGGGTCATGGCCTGCCTGACCCTCACCGACACCGGCAGCCTCACCGCCGCCGAACTCGCCCAGCACCTCCAGGTCAGCCCGGCGTCCATCTCCAAGGCGATCACGTTCCTGGAGAGCCAGGGCCTCGTCCGCCGGGAGCGCGAGGAAGGCCGCCGTGAGCGCTACGGCTTCGACGAGGACATCTGGTACCAGTCGATGGTGGCCAGCGCCCGTTCCACTGCCCAGGTCGCCGAGACCTCACGGCTGGGCGTAGGCGTCATGGGACCCGGCACACCGGCCGCCACGCGCCTGGAGAACGCGGCCCGTTTCCTCGACTTCGTCGCCGAGACCATGATCCACGCCGCCGAGCAGGCCCGCGAGATCCTGCACACGAAACCCGAACCGGCCGCGGACGACACCGCCGGGCCGGGTCAGGATCGCGGATGACCGACCGACCGCGGGCGCGACGGCCGCCGTACGGCCCGGATCGCGTGAAAAGGGCGTCCCTTACCTGCGGCGGACGCCCGCCTCCTCGCCGTACTCGCCGAGGACGATCACGTCGAAGGCGGCGCCGAGGAACACCTTCACGGCGCGCAGGGCGTCACCGAGGCGGTGCGGACGACTGCCCTGGATCGAGGTCGCGCCGGCCGGCCGGACCGGCGGCGGGGTGGCGTTGACGGTCGCTGCGCTCATGCCTCCATGGTTGCTCTCCGGCCCCGGGCGGGCATCGGCCGAAGGGACGGATCCGCCGGCCCTCCGCGTACGTCTCCGGAACGACCCGTAGCCCTCAGGCAGGACGGGACATCCCCTAAGGGCGCCGAAGCCCCGCCCGGGAAGCCGGACCGCGGTGGGTGTGCCGGCGGCCGATCACGTCGAGCGGGTCAGCGGATCAGCGGGTCAGCGGGTCAGCGGGTCAGCGGCCGATCGTGTCGAGCTCGGCGAGGTCCTCCTCGGACAGGGCGAGGCCCGCGCCGGTGATGTTCTCCCGCAGGTGCGCCACCGACGAGGTCCCGGGGATGAGCAGGATGTTGGGCGACCGGTGCAGCAGCCAGGCCAGGGCGACCGACATCGGGCGGGTGCCGAGCCGGGCGGCCACGGCCGAGAGCACCGAGGACTGCAGAGGGCTGAAGCCGCCCAGCGGGAAGAACGGCACGTAGGCGATGCCCTGCCCGGCGAGCCGGTCGACGAGTTCGTCGTCCTGGCGGTGGGCGAGGTTGTAGAGGTTCTGCACACAGACGAACGGGGCGATGGTCTGTGCCTCGGCGATCTGACCGGCGGTCGCGTTGCTCAGGCCGAGGTGGCGGATCAGGCCCTGCTGCTGGAGGTCGACGAGGGTCTCGTACGCCTTGGCGAGCGAACCGGGCTGAGGG
This sequence comes from Streptomyces sp. NPDC059454, assembly GCF_042749965.1. Lineage (NCBI taxonomy): Bacteria > Bacillati > Actinomycetota > Actinomycetes > Kitasatosporales > Streptomycetaceae > Streptomyces > Streptomyces sp. NPDC059454. The sequence continues at coordinate 102,445 of NZ_JBHYVC010000020.1, forward strand.
CCTTCGGCGTTGCCGAGCCGGAGGTTGACGAGGTCCAGCGTCTCGACGCCGAGGTGCTCGAGGTTGCTGTGGACGGCCCGGCGCAGGTCGTCCGGCTCCCGGGCCGGGGGCCAGCCGCCCTGTGCGTCGCGGTCCGCGCCGACCTTGGTCACGATGTGCAGCGAGTCGGGGTAGGGGTGCAGCGCTTCGCGGATCAGCCGGTTGGTGACGTGCGGCCCGTAGGCGTCGGCGGTGTCGATGTGGGTGATGCCGAGACGCACGGCCTCGCGCAGCACCGCGAGCGCGCCGTCGTGATCGGCCGGCGGCCCCATGACCCAGGGGCCGGCGAGCCGCATGGCCCCGTAGCCGAACCGGGTGACGGTCAGGTCGCCCATCGTCCAGGTGCCACCGGGGAGGGATGTGGTCCGAGTACTCATGCCCCCACCGTCCACGCCGGCGCCCGGCCCGCCCAGGTCCCTGCCGATCCTGGGAGTGACAGGGACAGGGACGCGCGGCCCCGCGCGCCTAGCATGGAGAGCATGTCTGAGGAGAACCGGCTCGGTGACTACCTCCGGGCGCGCCGGGAGCTGGTGACGCCCGAGGACATCGGGCTGCCGGTCCACGGGATGCGCCGGGTGCCGGGGCTGCGCCGTGAGGAGGTGGCCATGCTCGCCGGCATCAGCTCCGACTACTACCTGCGGCTCGAGCAGGGACGCGACCGCAACCCGTCGGCGCAGGTCCTCGACGCGCTCGCCCGGGTGCTCCGGCTCGACGAGACCGCCACGGGCTACCTCCACCAGCTCGCCGCGCCGCGGCCCCGCACCCACCGCCGGCCCTTGCGACGGACCGTTCCGCCGGCCACGGCACAACTGCTCCGGGCGATCGGGCTGCCGGCCTTCGTGACGGACAGGTCCCTCGACGTGATCGCGGCCAACGCGCTCGCCACCGCGCTGGTCCCGAGCGTACGGGTGGGGGAGAACCGGCTCCGGTCGTTCTTCCTCGATCCCGCCGAGCAGGCGCTGCACACGGACTGGGCCCACACGGCGTCCCGGTGTGTCGCCGCCTTCCGCAGACGGATCGGGTCCGACGTCGACGATCCGCGGGTCGTCCGGCTCGTCGGCGAACTGTCCCTGGCCAGCGAGGAGTTCCGGCAGGTGTGGGCGCGCCACGACGTGCGGCCGCCGGGCACCGGGCCGATCGGGATGAACCATCCACAGGTCGGCGAGCTGAACCTCACCATGTCCAAACTGGACGTCGACGGCCCCGACGGCATGATGCTCGCGGTCTACCACGCCGAGCCGGGGACCGAGGACGCCGAGCGGCTCGCCCTGCTCGCCTCGCTGACCACGGGACCGGTGCGGCGGCCGGCCGACGTGCCCGGCATGCGGAAGGCAGCGGATTCACCCCGTACGAGCTGACCGACGCGGCCACGGGTGTACGCGCCTCATCGGCCCACCACGTCGGCCCGCCTCATCGGCCCACCACGTCGACCCACCGCATCGACCCGCCACGTCGGCCCGCCGCGCCTGTCCCGTCCGGCGCATAAACCGTTTGGACCGCACCGGCCCGGCGTCCTAGAATCTCCGCTCTTGCCCGCCTCCCCTCACGGAGCGCCGCCGCCCGGACGGAAACCGGCCGGTATACCGCAGCAATCCCAGCAGCAGGTCCCCCGGAGGCACCCCCTTGTCCGCGTCCATGCCGGTAGACGAGCCCGTAGGCGAATCCGCAGACGGTCCCGCGACCACCCCCGCAGACGGCCCGCTCGCCCGCGAGCGCGCCCACCTCGCCGCGTCCCGTTCCGCCCTGCGCGCCATGCGCGAGGACGTCGAGGCCCTCGACATCAGCGATGTCACGGCGAACTGGGTCAACGCGGCCGTCCTGGAGCGCCAGATCGGGGAGCGGATCAAGGCGCTGGCCGACCTCAGCGACACCCCGCTGTTCTTCGGCCGCCTCGACTACCTGCACTCCCCCGGCGCCGAACAGGCCGAGGGCGCAAAGGGCGAGCGCTTCTACATCGGGCGCCGGCATGTGCACGACGCCGACGGCGACCCGATGGTGATCGACTGGCGTGCGCCGGTGTCCCAACCGTTCTACCGGGCCTCCAGGAAGGATCCGCTGGACATCGCGCTGCGCCGCCGCTTCGGCTACACCGGCGGCAATCTCACGGCGTACGAGGACGAGCACCTCTGTGACCCGGCCGAGGTGTCCACCACCAGCAAGCTGCTCCAGCAGGAGATCGAGCGTCCGCGCGTCGGCCCGATGCGGGACATCGTCGCCACGATCCAGCCGGAGCAGGACGAGATCGTACGGTCCGGCCTGTCCGGCAGCGTGTGCGTGCAGGGCGGCCCCGGCACCGGGAAGACCGCCGTCGGCCTGCACCGGGTCGCCTACCTCCTCTACGCCCACCGCGAGCGGCTGGCCCGCACCGGCACGCTGGTCGTCGGACCGAACCGGTCCTTCCTGCACTACATCGAGCAGGTGCTGCCCGCGCTGGGCGAACTGACGGTCGCGCAGGCCACGGTGGACGACCTGGTGGCGCACGTGGAGGTGCGCGGGACCGACGACGCGACGGCGGCGGTCGTCAAGGGCGACCCCCGTATGGCCCAGGTCCTGCGCAGGGCCCTCTACTCCCACGTCACGATGCCCACCGAGCCGGTCGTGGTGGTGCGCGGCTCGCGCCGCTGGCGGGTCCCGGCGTACGAACTGGAGGAGATCGTGCGGCAGTTGCTCGACCGCGACATCCGCTACGGGGCCGCCCACGACGCCCTCCCGCAGCGCATCGCGCATGTCGTGCTGGTGCAGATGGAACGGGCGGGCGAGGCGCCGGACGACAGGGTCCAGGACGCGGTGGCCCGCAGCACCGCGGTGAGGGCGGCGGTGAAGGCGCTCTGGCCGGCCGTCGACCCGGCGAAGCTGGTGCTACGGCTGCTGGGTGACCCGGAGTTCCTCGCGGAGCACGCGGAGGGGCTGCTCGACGAGCAGGAGCGGAAGACGATCCTGTGGGCCAAGCCCGCGCGTTCGGTGAAGTCGGCGAAGTGGTCGGCGGCGGACGCGGTGCTGATCGACGAGGCGGCCGACCTGATCCGGCGCACGCACTCCCTCGGGCACGTGGTGCTCGACGAGGCGCAGGACCTGTCCCCCATGCAGTACCGCGCGGTGGGCCGCCGCTGCACGACCGGTTCGGCGACCGTACTCGGCGACCTGGCCCAGGGCACCACCCCGTGGGCCACCCGCAGTTGGGAGGAGGCACTGTCCCACCTGGGCAAACAGGACGCGGTGATCGAGGAGTTGACGGCCGGTTTCCGCGTCCCGACGGACGTCATCGCCTACGCCTCCCGGCTGCTCCCCCACATCGCGCCGGGCCTGACCCCGGTGGCGTCGATCCGCGAGAACCCGGGCTTCTTCGAGGTCCGCCGGTCCGGGGGAACGGACGACGTGGTCTCCGCCTGCCGCGAACTCCTGCGCAACGAGGGCTCGGTGGGTCTGATCGCGGCGGACGTCCGCGTCCCGGAACTGGCCGGGGCGCTGACGGCGGCGGGGCTCACGCACATCGCCCCCGGCGAGGAGACGACCCGCACCACCCGCCTGACCCTGGTCCCGGCGTCCCTGGCGAAGGGCCTGGAGTACGACTACGTGGTCCTGGACGAACCCCGCGCGGTGGTGGACGCCGAACCGGACGAACGCACGGGCCTCCGCCGCCTCTACGTAACCCTGACCCGAGCGGTATCAGGCCTGATCGTCACACACACGGCAGACCTGCCGGAGCAACTGACGTAACCGCTACCGCGGACAATCACGCCGCCGTGCCCGCAAGCCCTCCGCCACCGCGGGCAATCGTGCCGCAGGGCGGCACGGGTGGGCGCGCCGGCACCCCGCAAGCGCCGGGCCGCGCGACCCACCCCAGCCCAGCCCGACGCCCGGTGACAAGGGAGCGAACGCTCAGTCCCCCAGCACCCGCCGCCACTCCGCGACGGCCTCCGCCGAGACCGGCCCGCCCCAGCCCCGCGGTCGCGCCGCTCCCCCGATGTGGAAGGCGTCGATACCGGCCTTCAGCAACAGCGGCACGTGGTCCAACCGCAGTCCGCCCCCCACCAGCAACCGCTGCCCGTACCCCGGCTCCCCCCGCCGCCCCGCCTCCGCGAGCAGGGTCGGCAGCCCCGCGTCGACCCCCTCGGCCGCCCCGGCCGTCAGGTAGGTGTCCAGCCCGGGGAAGTCCGCGAGCTGCTTGCGCAGGGCGTCCCGGTCCGCGGCCCGGTCGATGGCCCGGTGGAACGTCCACCGGCACCCCTCCAGCTCCTGGGCCACCCGCTCCACCGCCCCCAGATCCACGGCCCCGCCCGCGTCGAGGAACCCGAGCACGAACTCCTCCGCCCCGACCTCGCGCATCGCGCACGCGGCCGCCACCAGACGCCCTGCATCTCCCGCCGCGAACCCGTCCGCCAGCCGCAGCATCACCCGCACCGGGATGTCCACGGCCGCCCGGATCCCCGCGACGGTCGCCGCCGCCGGCGTCAGCCCGTCCGCCGCCATGTCGGTCACCAGCTCGAGGCGGTCCGCACCTCCGGCCTGGGCGGCCACCGCGTCCTCGACGTCGAGGGCGATCACCTCCAGGACTGCACGCTTGCTCATGGGACCCCATTCCTCGGCATCAGACGGCGACTACAGGTCTAGTCCAATCCAAGCCTACGCCCGACCGCCCGCCCGGGGCCGCCCCGCCCCTCCGCTCAGCCCCCGAAGATGTTCAGCTCCGCCGCCTCCACCCCGGCCAGCTCGTACGCGGCCCCGTCCACCGGACGCCCCGCGTACAGCCGTACGAGCGTCGGCCCGTCGCCGATGTAGCGGGCCGGGGGGCGTTCCCCCGTGGCGTCGCCCAGGCGCAGCGGCTCGTCGGCGTCGTCGAGGTCGGCGTGCAGCGGCAGATGCCCCTTCCCGCCGGTCACCTGGCCCAGCAGGGTGAGCGCGTACGGCAGTCCCGCGCCCGCGTACGCGCCCGGTTCCCCGAGCGCGACCCGTACGTCCCCGGCGTGCACCCACTCGCCCAGCGCGAGGACGTCCAGCGCCCCGCCCGCCCGGGCGATCACGGGCCCCGCCTCGGTCATCCCGCGCTCCAGCTCGTCCACGACCCGGGCGTTCGTCCACTCGGCCCGCTCGGCGATGTCCCGCTCATTGCTCTCGGGCGAGAACACCCCGTCCTCGAACCGCCGCTCCAGGACCCGGGTGAACGCGGCCGAGCAGTGCGCCAGCACGTCCCGCACCGTCCACCCCGGACACGCCACCACCGGCAACGCGAAGTCCGCGTCGTCACGCCCCCGCAGCAACGGGATCAGCGCGTCCCGCTCGACGGCCAGCAGCCGCCCGGGCAGTTCGGGGTCTCGTACGTTCCGCACATCCGCAGGAGTCGTCATGCCGCCCACGCTAGTGCGGCAGGGCCGCGCGGCCTACTGGGCGTCGACCTGGTGGTCGGCCCAGACATAGCTCACGGGCAGCAGCTCGGCGATGGGGACGGTACGGACGTCCTCACCCCCGCCGACTATGACCCCGAGCCCGGGAAAGTAGTCGAGCAGGACCTGCCGGCACCGTCCGCACGGAGGGACGACCCCCCGGTCCCGGTCCCCCACGGCGACGATCGTCTCCAGTTCGTCCACCCCCTGAGCCGCGGCCGCGCCGAGGAGAACCAGCTCGGCGCAGGGCCCGCCGGTGAAGTGGTAGGCGTTCACCGCGGTGACGATCCGCCCGTCCCGGCCGCGGCCCGCGGCCGCCATGGTGTGGTTGTCGCCCCGGCACCGGGTACGGGCGGTCTCGGCGGCGGCCTCGACGAGTTCACGGTCGACGGAGTGGATCTGCGTGGTCATCCCCTCAGTGTGCGGCAGGCGCCGGAAGCCGGGGCGGACAATGGGCCCATGGCCGACACCGACGCCCTCCGTGCCCGCTGGCTGCGTGCCCTCCTCCCGGCACGGGACGGCGCGTGCCACCCCGATCCGTACCGGTACGCCGACGCCCTGCTGCGCCGCTGGTCCGAGCCCCAGCGGCACTACCACACGCTCACCCACCTCACCGCCGTCCTGGACCACATCGACGTGCTGGAGGAGTACGCCGGCAACCCGGACGTGGTCCGGCTCGCCGCCTGGTTCCACGACGCCGTCTACCTGCCGGACCGCTCCGAGAACGAGGAGCGCTCCGCCCGCCTCGCCGAGCGGGCGCTCCCCGAGGCCGGGGTGTCCGCGGAGAAGACCGCCGAGGTCGCCCGGCTGGTGCGGCTCACCGTCACGCACGACCCGGCCGACGACGACCGGGACGGGCAGGTGCTGTGCGACGCCGACCTCGCGATCCTCGCCGCGTCGCCGTCGGCGTACGCCGCCTACACCGCCGCCGTGCGCGAGGAGTACCACTTCGTTCCGAACGACGCCTTCCGCGCGGGCCGGGCCGACGTGCTGCGGCAACTCCTCGCCCTGCCCCGCCTGTTCCACACCCCCTACGGGCGGGAGCACTGGGAGGCCACCGCCCGCCACAACATGCGCGGCGAGCTGGAAATGCTGTCGACCCCGGCCGTCCCGCCCGCCTAGCCTGCCCCGCATGCATGCTGTGGGAGCGGAACAGGTGGAGGAAGCCGTCGCGGACTGCGTGGCGGCGCTGGGAACGGTCACCGACCGGGACTGGACGGGGGTGAGGGCCGGGCGGCTGGACTGGGACTGCCGGAAGACGGCGGCGCACATCGCGGACGATCTCATCGCGTACGCGGGGCGGCTCGCGGGACGCTCGGCCTCCGGCTACCTGCCCTTCACGATCTCACTCGACGAGGACACCGACAACGCCGGCGTCCTGAGGACGATCGAGGCGACCGGCGCCCTGCTCGCCGCCGCGATCCGCACCACCCCCCGCGCGGTCCGCGCCTTCCACCCGTACCCCTTCCGGCACGCGAACCGTGAGGGCTTCGCCGCGATGGGCGTGGCCGAGGTGCTGCTGCACACGCACGACGTCGCCGAGGGAACGGGGATCGCGTACGAGCCGCCTGCCGAACTGGCCTCCTTCGCCCTCACCCGGATCTTCCCGCAGGTCAGGCCGGGTCCCACGCCGTGGCGGACGCTGCTGTGGGCCACCGGGCGCGGTGATCTGCCGGGCCGGGAGCCCGTCACCGGGTGGCACTGGAGCAACAACCCCGTGCTCCGATCGGAGCGGCTGACCCTGGAGGGCGTCACCCCGGCGACCGCCGCCGACCTGTCCCTGGCGGGTGACGGCGGCTACGAGTGGGTCGGCGGGGCCACCGCCGAGGGCACCCGCGAGGGCGCCGGGATCATGGTCAAGCAGTACGAGGAGGGCCTGTTCCACCCGGAGTGGGGCATGTACGTGCTGGTCCGGCGGGACGACGACCGCGCGGTGGGCGCGATGGGCTTCCACGGCGTCCCCGACGGGGACGGCCGGGTGGAGATCGGCTACGACCTCGTCGTGGGCGCCCGCGGCCACGGCTACGCCACCGAGGCGCTGCGCACGCTGTCGCGCTGGGCGCTGGAGCAGGACGGCGTACGGACGGTGGCCGCCGTCGTCGACCACGGGAACGTGCCCTCGCAGCAGGTCGTCGACCGGGCCGGCTTCACCCGGGTCTTTGAGGACGTGGAGCAGATCTCCTACGAACTCCGCGGCTGAGCCGCGCCCTTGCGGCGCCGCAGTCCCGCCCCGTGCAGCAGCCGCACCACCTCGCGGCTGCCGACCTCGACCGCTCCGGCGCGCACCGCGTCGGCGTACCGGTGGGCGGGGATGTCGTAGTGGTCGCGTTCGAAGGCGCGGCGGGGGACACCCAGGCGGTCGGCGAAGGCGTGCAGTTCGTCGTAGGAGTGGTCGCTGACGAGGTGGGACCACATCCGTCCGTGGCCCGGCCAGGTGGGCGGGTCGATGTACACGGTCACGAGGACACCGCTCCGCCCAGGCCACCGACCGCCGCGACCTGCACGCCCGCCTTGTGGCACACCCAGTGCGGGTCCGGGCCGAGCTCCGGCTCCACCTCCAGCGCGTGCGGGTCACCGGTGCCGCAGACCGGGCACAGCGGCCAGCGGCCGTACCGTTCCAGCAGGGCGTCCTGTACGTCCTGGGCGACCAGGCCGGGGAGGAACCCGGCGCCGTCCGGCCACTGTTCGACCCACCAGCGCCGGTGCCTGACGGACTCCTCGACCAGGGACACCACGTCCGCCTCGGCGACCTCGCGCGCGACCAGATCGGCGAGCACGAGGGCGCGGGCCGCGTGCAACGCCTGTTCCAGGGGGCTGACGGGATGGGCGCCGGGTTCGCCGTGGGGAAGGTGGGGGTCCATGCCCCTATTGTGCGCACTCTTGACCACACGACCGGTACGAAAATATCTTTCACATCGTGACCCATGAAGTGAAGGAAATTTTCGCGGGCGGGCGCGGGCCGGGCGCGGCCGGCGGTCCGGGCGGCGGCGCGCCCGCCCCTCCCGCGCCCGCCGCCCTCGCGGCCAAGGTCCGCACGCTGGCTCCGTCGATGACCCGTTCCATGCAGCGGGTCGCCGAGGCCGTCGCCGACGACCCGGCCGGCTGCGCGGCCCTCACGGTCACCGGACTCGCCGAGCTCACCGGCACCAGCGAGGCCACCGTCGTCCGCACCGCCCGTCTGCTCGGCTACCCCGGCTACCGCGATCTGCGCCTCGCGCTGGCCGGCCTCGCCGCCCAGCAGCAGTCCGGGCGCGCACCCGCCATCACCACCGACATCGCGGTGGACGACCCCATAGCCGACGTCGTGGCGAAACTCGCCTACGACGAGCAGCAGACCCTCGCCGACACCGCGGCCGGGCTGGACACCGTCCAGCTCGCCGCGGCCGTGACCGCCCTGGCCGGCGCCCGCCGCACCGATGTGTACGGCGTCGGCGCGTCGGGACTGGTCGCCCAGGACCTCACCCAGAAACTGCTGCGCATAGGCCTGCTGGCGCACGCCCACAGCGACCCGCACCTCGCCGTCACCAACGCGGTGCAGCTGCGCCCGGGGGACGTGGCGATCGCCGTCACCCACTCCGGATCGACCGGGGACGTCATCGAACCCCTCCGGGTCGCCTTCGAGCGCGGAGCGACGACGGTGGCGGTCACCGGCCGCCCGGACAGCCCCGTCACGCAGTACGCCGACCACGTCCTGACCACGTCCACGGCCCGGGAGAGCGAGCTGCGGCCGGCCGCGATGTCCTCCCGGACGGGGCAGCTGCTGGTGGTGGACTGTCTGTTCGTGGGGGTCGCCCAGCGGACGTACGAGTCGGCGGCGCCGGCGCTGGCCGCTTCGTACGAGGCGTTGGCGCACCGGCACCGGGCGGCCCGCAGGGGGCCGTAGGGACGGACCGTCGTGGTGGCCCGCGGGTGGTCCCGTGACCGACCGCGCCCACGCGGCGGAGCCGCACACCGTCACAGCCCCGCGCCCCCAGGTCGGCCGCCCGACCCCGGACCGGAAAGACACCCTCATGACCTCCACCTCCCACCACCGCGATCTCCGGGCCCAGCTGGAGACGCTCACCACCGAGGCGTTCCGGCCCGAGCTGGCGGACGTCGACCGGCTGCCCACCCTCGACATCGCCCGGCTGATGAACGGCGAGGACGCCACCGTGGCCGGTGCCGTGGCCGAGCGGGTACCGGCGATCGCCGCCGCGATCGACGCCGTCGCCGAGCGGATGGCCCGCGGCGGGCGGCTGATCTACGCGGGTGCCGGCACCGCCGGCCGGCTGGGGGTGCTGGACGCCTCCGAGTGCCCGCCGACCTTCAACACCGACCCGGCGCGGGTCGTCGGCCTGATCGCGGGCGGCCCCGACGCCGTGGTCACCTCCGTCGAGGGCGCCGAGGACTCGCGCGAGCTGGCCGAGTCCGACCTGGCCGCGCTGGATCTGACCGTCGACGACACGGTGGTCGGCGTCTCCGCCTCCGGCCGTACCCCGTACGCGGTCGGCGCCGTCGCGTACGCCCGTGCGCGCGGCGCCCTCACCGTGGGCCTGGCCTGCAACCGGGGCAGCGCGCTGGCGGCGGCGGCCGAGCACGGCATCGAGGTCGTCGTCGGCCCGGAGTTCCTCACCGGCTCCACGCGCCTGAAGGCCGGTACGGCGCAGAAGCTCGTGCTGAACATGCTGTCGACGATCACGATGATCCGGCTGGGCAAGACGTACGGGAACCTGATGGTCGACGTGCGGGCCTCCAACGAGAAGCTGCGCGCCCGCTCCCGCCGTATCGTCGCGCAGGCGACGGGCGCGGCGGACGACGTCGTCGAGCGGGCCCTGACCGCCACCGACGGCGAGGTCAAGCACGCGATCCTGGTGATCCTCGCCGACGTGGACGGTCCGACGGCCGCCCGCCTCCTCGCGGAGTCCGACGGCCACCTGCGGGCGGCGCTGGCGAAGGCGGGCGACGGGGCGTAGCGGCCCGGCGGATACTGGAGACACCCGACCCGGAGACGAACCATGAACCACGCGCAGCTCACCGCCCTGGGCCGCGCCCTGCGCGTGCTCGGGGAGCACGGCGAGGCGCTGTCCGCCGACACCCCGGACGCCCGGCTGCACGAAGTGAAGGACGACCTGCGGCGGGCCCTGGACCTGCTGGAGGAGAGCGTCACCACGGCCGCGCCCAGCACGCGCTGCGCCGAGCACCCGACCGGACCGGTCGACAAGAGCGCCCCCGACCTGTGCCTGCTCTGCGAGACCCGGCGCCGCACCGCCCGCCGCGCCGAGTTCAACGGCCCCGCCCCGCAGGCCCCGCCCGCCGGGCCCGCGCAGTCGCGGTACGGGGTGCGCGAGGACCGGCCGCAGCCGCAGCAGCGCTGGCTGCCGGAGCTGTGGAACGGGCGGGCGTGGCAGCTGTGCGGCACCCCGCGCCGGGACCGGCGCGAGGCGGAGCTGTACATCGCGGCGCAGCGGCGCGGGCCCCGGGCCGCCATGGCGTACCGGATCGTGCACGAGTTCACCGACTACGAGGTGCTGCGCGTGTGGGGGACGCCGGTGCGGGTGGACATCGAGCCGATGGGCAACGCGTAGGACGGGAGCACCATCAGCCTGCTCGGCTCAGCGCCTTCATGGACGCCGGCCCGTACGGCGTCAGCTCAGGGTCCGCAGGGACGCCGGCTCGTACGGCGCCAGCTCGTCGAAGCGGCCGGCCAGCACCTTGGCCGCCCAGCTCGGGTCCTGGAGCAGCGCGCGGCCCACGGCGACGAGGTCGAACTCGTCCCGCTCCATCCGGTCGAGCAGGTTGTCGATGCTGCCGAGCCCGGCGCCCCGCCCCTGGAACGCCTCGATGAACTCGCCGTCCAGACCGACGGAGCCGACGGTGATGGCGGGCTTCCCGGTCAGCTTCTTCGTCCAGCCGGCCAGGTTGAGGTCGGAGTCCTCGAACTCCGGGAGCCAGTAGCGGCGCGTGGACGCGTGGAAGGCGTCGACACCGGCCGCGGCGAGCGGGGCGAGGATCGCCTCCAGCTCCTGGGGCGTCTCGGCGAGCCGGGCGTCGTAGGCGTCCTGCTTCCACTGCGAGTAGCGGAAGATGACGGGGAACCCGGGCGACACGGCGGCGCGCACCGCCGCCACGACCTCCGCCGCGAACGTCGCGCGGGCCACCGGGTCACCGCCGTAGGCGTCGGTGCGGCGGTTGGTGCCGGACCACAGGAACTGGTCGATGAGGTAGCCGTGGGCGCCGTGCAGTTCCACGCCGTCGAAGCCGATGCGTTCGGCGTCGGAGGCCGCCCGGGCGAACGCGGCGACGACGTCGTCGATGTCGGTCTGCGTCATCACCCTGCCCTTGCCCTCGGTGCCGTCCGTGCGCACCCCGGACGGACCGACCGCCGGAGCGTCCGGGTACGGCGCCTGGCCCTGCTCGCGGACCATGCCGATGTGCCAGAGCTGCGGCACGATCGTGCCGCCCGCCGCGTGCACCGCCTCGGCGACCTTCGCCCAGCCCGCGAGCTGCTCCTCCCCGTGGAACCGCGGCACCCGGTCGCTCTGCCCGGCCGACTCGTGCCCCACGTACGTCCCCTCGGTGACGATCAGCCCGACACCGGCGGCGGCCCGACGGGAGTAGTACGACACGACGTCCTCACCGGGAACACCGCCCGGCGAGAACATCCGGGTCATCGGCGCCATGGCGATGCGGTTGGGGACGGTCAGGCCGTTGATCGTGGCGGGCCGGGAGAGAACCGCGGCCGCTCGGGCGACGGTGTCCGGGGAGGTGACGGTCACGTGGGGGCTCCTCTGGTTCGGGTACCAGTCGGTATGTGTACGTGCATCGAATGCGCGTACAGCACCAACCGGGGAGCGGGGGAAGGCATTCCCTCTCAAGGCCCGGGTGTGACGCCGATCACGAGATGCCGTCGAGGCGCGGTCACCCGACGAGGACACGTCTCCTGCGCTTCGGCCTGTGCCCGCAGGGCACGGCACCGCACACCTGCCGCGTGCCGTGGTACGCCGCCTGAAACGCCCGAGGGCGGCACCCCCTGCCGGAACAGGGAGTGCCGCCCTCGGTCGAACGACGGACGGATCCGATCCTCGGGAGGATCAGAAGTCCATGTCACCGCCCGGCATGCCGCCGCCGGCCGGGGCCGCGGCCTTCTCCGGCTTGTCGGCGATGACGGCCTCGGTGGTGAGGAACAGCGCGGCGATGGAGGCGGCGTTCTGCAGGGCGGAACGCGTCACCTTCGCCGGGTCGATGATGCCCTCGGCGATCATGTCGACGTACTCGCCGGTCGCGGCGTTCAGGCCGTGGCCGACCGCGAGGTTGCGGACCTTCTCCACGACGACGCCGCCCTCGAGACCACCGTTGACGGCGATCTGCTTCAGCGGGGCCTCGAGCGCGATGCGCACGGCGTTGGCGCCGGTCGCCTCGTCACCCTCGAGCTCCAGCTTCTCGAAGACCTGGGAGGCCTGCAGCAGGGCCACGCCACCACCGGCGACGATGCCCTCCTCGACGGCCGCCTTGGCGTTGCGGACGGCGTCCTCGATGCGGTGCTTGCGCTCCTTGAGCTCCACCTCGGTGGCGGCACCGGCCTTGATGACCGCGACACCGCCGGCGAGCTTCGCCAGACGCTCCTGCAGCTTCTCGCGGTCGTAGTCCGAGTCGCTGTTGTCGATCTCGGCGCGGATCTGGTTCACGCGGCCCTGGACCTGGTCGGCCGAGCCGGCACCGTCGACGATGGTGGTCTCGTCCTTGGTGATGACGACCTTGCGGGCCTTGCCCAGCAGGTCGAGCGTCGCGTTCTCCAGCTTGAGGCCGACCTCCTCGGAGATGACCTCGCCGCCCGTGAGGATGGCGATGTCGCCGAGCATGGCCTTGCGGCGGTCGCCGAAGCCCGGGGCCTTGACGGCGACGGACTTGAAGGTGCCGCGGATCTTGTTGACGACCAGGGTCGACAGGGCCTCGCCCTCGACGTCCTCGGCGATGATCAGCAGCGGCTTGCCGCCCTGCATGACCTTCTCCAGGAGCGGGAGCAGGTCCTTGACGTTGGAGATCTTGGAGTTCGCGATCAGGATGTACGGGTCGTCGAGGACGGCCTCCATACGCTCCATGTCGGTGGCGAAGTACGCCGAGATGTAGCCCTTGTCGAAGCGCATACCCTCGGTGAGCTCCAGCTCCAGACCGAAGGTCTGGGACTCCTCGACGGTGATGACGCCTTCCTTGCCGACCTTGTCCATGGCCTCGGCGATGAGCTCGCCGATCTGGGTGTCGGCGGCGGAGATGGAGGCCGTGGAGGCGATCTGCTCCTTGGTCTCGACATCCTTCGCCTGCTCGAGCAGGGCGCCGGAGACGGCCTCGACGGCCTTCTCGATGCCGCGCTTCAGGGCCATCGGGTTGGCGCCGGCGGCTACGTTGCGCAGGCCCTCCTTGACCAGGGCCTGGGCGAGGACGGTCGCGGTGGTCGTACCGTCACCGGCGACGTCGTCCGTCTTCTTGGCGACTTCCTTGACCAGCTCGGCGCCGATCTTCTCGTACGGGTCCTCGAGCTCGATCTCCTTGGCGATGGACACACCATCGTTGGTGATCGTGGGGGCGCCCCACTTCTTCTCGAGGACGACGTTGCGGCCCTTGGGGCCGAGCGTCACCTTGACGGCGTCCGCGAGCTGGTTCATGCCGCGCTCGAGGCCGCGCCGCGCCTCCTCGTCGAACGCGATGATCTTGGCCATGTGAAGTGGTCCCTCCAGGACTGGGGGTGATTCCTTCGGACCGCGCCCGCGCCCGCGACGGACGGCTCGCCGGCCCCGTGGTTCCTTGCCCCACACGGCCTGCGGGCCTCACCGACCCGGTCCTTCGTTGTCACTCTCACCTTCAGAGTGCTAACGCAATGATTAGCACTCGACCCATGCGAGTGCAAGCGCCCATGGGGATCGGAGAGGCGCTCGGCCGCGCGCGAACACGGTCGCGCGCCGCCCCTCGCGCCGCCCCCGGGCACGGCGAAGGGCCCGCACCCCAAGGGCAGTCTAATAAAAACATCTC
>NZ_JBHYVC010000021.1:0-114269 GCF_042749965.1 Streptomyces sp. NPDC059454
TTGAGTTCTCAAGGAACGGACGCTTCCTTTGTACTCACCCTCTCGGGCTTTCCTCCGGGCGCTTCCCTTCGGTCTTGCGTTTCCGACTCTATCAGATCTTCCCGACCCGATTTCCTCGGTGCTTTCCAGGTTCCCGCTTCCGCGTTTCCCTTTCCGGCGGCTCCGACTCTATCAGATCCTTTCGGGCCTGATTCCCGGTCAGAGCGGGTTGCCTTCCCGGCCGTTGGGCCGTTCCGACGTCTCAAACCTTAGCGGACTCTCTCCGCGTTTCCCAAATCGAGGGTTGGAATTGAATTCGGGCACGCCGAAATCGTTCCCACCGGGAGATCGTGCTGAGGTTTTGAGTGCCGCAGTCGCGGCGGAAGGTGCTACCGAAGAACCGTTACGGCCCCGTGGCAACCCGAAGAACCTTACGGATCGACAAGGGGGCTGTCAAGCACCCCTGGCCAAGATCTTTCAGTCCAGGTCGCTGAGGCGTCCGCCGGCGTCCGGTTGGGCGTGTTCCACCCGGCGCAGGAGACGGGTGAGGACCTCGCCCAGCATCGCCCGCTCGTCCGGGTCGAGGTCCTGGAGGAGGTCCTCCTCGAAGACGGTGGCGAGGCGCATCGCCTCGAGCCACTTCTCGCGGCCGGCGGAGGTCAGCTCCACGATCACGCGGACCCGGTTGGTCTCGTCCCGCTCGCGGTCGACCAGCCCTTCGGTGACCATGCGGTCGATCCGGTGCGTCATGGCGGCCGGGGTCAGGCCGAGGCGCTTGGCGAGGTCACCGGGACCCATGCGGTAGGGGGCGCCGGAGAGGACGAGGGCCTTGAGGACCTCCCAGTCGGCATTGGTGATGCCGAGCTCGGCGGTCTGGCGGCCGTAGGCGACGTTCATGCGGCGGTTCAGACGGGACAGTGCGTTGACGATCTTCTCGACCTGAGGGTCGAGGTCCTGGAACTCGCGCTGGTAAGCGGCGATCTGCTCTTCGAGTGTCGGCTCGCCGAGGCCGCCGGAGGTATCGCCCATGGCCGCAGTATGGCACGCCCCTCCTTTGCCTCGAAGTCCTTCACTGTGTACTCTTTAGTATCGAACTTTAGCTTCTAAGTCTTCATTACTAACTACTTGAGAGAGGTGAACGTGACCAGGGCGATGGGCGCGGCGATGCGCCGGATCCACGTGGGCAGCGCACTCAGCTCGTTCGGGCTGGGCTTCACGGTCCCGTACCTGTACGTCTACGTGGCGCAGGTGCGAGGGCTGGGGGCCATGACGGCGGGTCTCGTACTCGCCGTCTTCGCCGTGGCCGCACTGATCGTGCTGCCGTTCACCGGACGGGCGATCGTCCGGCGCGGCCCGCTGCCGGTGCTGCTCGTCGCCCTGGTCACGGCGGCGATCGGGGCACTGAGCCTGGGGCTGTCGAGTGGTGCGGCGACCGTGCTGCTGTCGGCGGCGGCGCTGGGCGCCGGGCAGGCGGTGACGCAGCCGGCGCTCGCGACGATGATCGTGGACTGCTCGACCATGGAGAACCGGTCACGTGCGTTCGCCATGCAGTTCTTCCTGCAGAACCTCGGACTCGGCGTCGGCGGTCTCATCGGCGGTCACCTCGTGGATCCCACGCAAGCGAACTCCTTCGTTCTCCTCTTCGCGATCGAGGCGGCGATGTTCCTGCTGCTGGTCGTGGTGATGGCGACGGCGCGGATGCCGCACGCACCGCGCGTCGAGGGCGTTCCGGCACAGTCGGTCAAGGGCGGCTGGAAGCAACTGCTGGGCAACCGGGCCATGGTGCAGCTGTGTGTGCTGGGCTTCGTGCTGTTCTTCGCCTGCTACGGACAGTTCGAGTCGGGGCTGAGCGCGTACGGCGTCGAGGCCGCCGGGATCTCCACCTCCGCGCTGGGAACCGCCCTGGCCGCGAACACCCTGGTGATCGTGGTCGCGCAGTTCGCGGTGCTGCGGTTCGTGGAGCGGCGCAAGCGCTCGCGCGTGATCGCGTCCGTGGGGCTGATCTGGGCCGTGGCGTGGGCCGTGGCCGGGTACGCGGGGCTGGGCGGCGGGAGCCAGACGATGGCGACCGCCGCGTTCATCTCGACGTACGCGCTGTTCGGGCTCGGCGAGGCGATGCTGTCGCCGACGCTCGCGCCGCTGGTCGCCGATCTCGCGCCGACCGGGATGGTGGGGCAGTACAACTCGGCGTTCGCCTTGGTGAAGCAGCTCGCGCTGGCCGTGGGGCCGGCGGTGGGCGGGCCGCTGGGCGCCTCGCTGCACGCGCCGTACGTCGTGGTCTTCCTGCTGTTCTCGCTGGGCATCACGGTGCTGGCGGTGCGGCTCGGACGACAGCTCACGGACGTGCAGAACCAGCCGTCGGTGGCGCGGAGCCGTGTGGTGGTGCAGGGGGGCGCGACAACGGGGCAGGCTCCGGCGCACGCCTGAGGCACGCGCCGCGGCCCCACTCCTGTACGCCCGGCTCGGCTACGAGCCGGGCGTCTTCGGCAGGAGGAACTCGCACCAGACCGCCTTGCCGCCGCCCGGGGTGCGTCTGCTGCCCCAGCCGGAGGCGATCGTCGCGACGATGGCGATGCCCCGGCCGGACTCGTCGCCGGGTTCCGCGCGGCGGCGCCTCGGCAGGTGGTCGTCGCCGTCGGTGACCTCGATGATCAGGCGGCGGTCGGTGCGGCGCAGCCGCAGCCGCATGGGCGGGGTGCCGTGCTGGAGGGAGTTGGCGACCAGTTCGCTGGCGGCCAGGACGCCCAGGTCGTGCAGCTCGACGGGGAAGCGCCAGCTGGTCAGCACGCCGGAGGCGAAGGCACGCGCGCGTGGGGCCGCCTCGACTCCGCCGAGCAGTTCCAGCGCGGCGTTGCGGAAGAGCTCGCTCTCCGCGCCCTTGCGGGCGGGGTGCTGGAGGACCAGGACGGCGACGTCGTCGTCGTGCTCCGGGGTCACGCCGGCCGAGCGGACCAGGCGGTCGCAGACGACCTGGGGACTGCCGGTGGCTCCGGCGAGGGCGCGCTCCAGGGCGGCGATGCCCTCGTCCAGGTCCTCGTTCCTCCGCTCGACCAGGCCGTCCGTGTAGAGGACGGCGGTGGAGCCGGGGCCGAGGGGGACGGAGCCGGACGTGTGCATCCAGCCACCGGTGCCGAGCGGGGGGCCGGTCGGTTCGTCGGCGCGCCGGACGGTGCCGTTCTCGTCGCGGACCAGGATGGGCAGGTGGCCGGCGGAGGCGTACACCAGGCGGCCCTCGTTGGGGTCGTGGATGGCGTACGCGCAGGTGGCGATCTGGTTGGCGTCGATCTCCATGGCGAGGCCGTCGAGCAGCTGGAGCACCTCGTGCGGGGGGAGGTCGAGCCGCGCGTAGGCCCGTACGGCCGTACGGAGCTGCCCCATGACCGCCGCCGCGCGCACCCCTCGTCCCATGACGTCGCCGATGACGAGGGCGGTGCGGCCGCCGCCCAGGGTGATCACGTCGTACCAGTCGCCGCCGACGGCGGCCTCGGTGCCGCCGGGGTGGTAGGTGGCGGCGACGCGCAGGTCGTCGGGCTCCTCCAGTTCCTGGGGGAGGAGGGAGCGCTGGAGGGTGACGGCGGTCTCGCGCTGACGGCGTTCGCTGGCGCGCAGGCGCTCGGCGGCCTCGGCGTGGTCGGTGACGTCGGTGGCGAAGACCAGCACGCCACGGCCCTCGACCTCGGTGACCGGGGTGCAGGTGAAGGTGTAGGAGCGGCCGCCGGGGGCCTTGCGGGACTTCACCGTGCGGGGCTTGCCGCTGCGCAGGACCTGGTCGAGGAGGGGCAGCAGGCCGAGTGCTTCCAGTTCGGGCAGTGCTCCGCGCGCGGGGGCGCCGATCGGGCGGACGCCGAAGGCCGCCGTATAGGCGTCGTTGACGTAGGCGATGCGGTGGTCGGGGCCGTGGACCAGGGCGACGAGGGAGGGGACGTGGTCCAGGACCTCGCGCGCCTTGAGCTCGTCGACGGCGGGCACGGGTCGTACGTCGTCGGTGAGTTGTTCGGCGCGGGCCCCGGGCACGGAGCCCTCTCCCCGCCGGTCCGGGGAGACCGTCTGCTCGTTCCGCGCTGCGGCGCGGCGCTGCGTTCCGGGGAGCCGGGCGCTCCAGCGCGTGAAGTTCACGAATCCTTGCCTCGTGTAGTGGTCGGCGGCCGGAAACCGGGACCGGCCGGGGTCCCGGGGGCCGCACCGGGGTGGGCGGGGGCCCGCCCGCGGTGGTGGAGCCAGTCTGGCAGGGTGCCGACCGGGCCGGCATCCGTCAGACGCCGGGCCGGCCGGTGGAGTTCCTGGGTCCGGTCAGGACGACCCCTTCGGGTTGCGCGGGGGGCCTTGCGATGGCTTCCCACCGGCCGCCAGTTCGAATTCCGCCCGGGGGTGTTCGAGTGAACCGAGCGAGACGATCTCCCGTTTGAAGAGCCCGGCGAGCGTCCACTCGGCGGCGACCCGGGCCTTCCGGTTGAAGGTCGGAACCCGGCTGAGGTGATAGGTCCGGTGCATGAGCCAGGCGGGGTAGCCCTTGAGCCTGCGCCCGTACACCTGGGCGACGCCCTTGTGCAGCCCGAGGGAGGCGACGGAGCCGGCGTACTTGTGGGCGTACGTCTCCAGCGGTTCCCCCCGCAGGGAGTGGACGACGTTGTCCCCGAGGACCCGCGCCTGGCGGAGCGCGTGCTGCGCGTTGGGGGCGCACTCCCGCCCCGGCTCCCGCGCGGTGACGTCGGGGACGGCGGCGGCGTCCCCCGCGGCCCATGCGTGCGCGGCCCCGTCCACGGCCAGCTCGGCGGTGCACTTCAGCCGCCCTCGCCCGTTCAGCGGCAGATCGGTGGCCGCGAGGACGGGATGCGGTTTGACCCCGGCCGTCCACACGACCGTACGCGTGGGAAAGCGCGACCCGTCGCTGAGCACGGCGACCCGGTCGGCGCAGGACTCCAGACGGGTCTCCAGACGTACGTCGATGTTGCGCCGGCGCAGCTCGGTGACGGTGTACCGGCCCATCTCCTCCCCGACCTCGGGCAGGATCCGTCCGGACGCCTCGACGAGGATCCACTTCATGTCCTCGGGCCGGATGTTGTGGTAGTACCGCGCGGCGTAACGGGCCATGTCCTCCAGCTCGCCGAGTGCTTCGACGCCCGCGTAGCCGCCGCCGACGAAGACGAAGGTCAGGGCGGCGTCCCGGATGGCGGGGTCACGCGTGGAGGAGGCGATGTCCAGCTGCTCCAGCACGTGGTTGCGCAGGCCGATGGCCTCTTCGACGGTCTTGAAGCCGATGGCGTGGTCGGCGAGGCCGGGGATCGGGAGGGTGCGCGACACGGAACCGGGCGCGAGCACCAGTTCGTCGTACACGACCTGCCGCCCTCCCGTGCCCTCCTCGCCGGTGGCGAGCGTGCTGACGGTGGCGGTGCGTCGGGCGTGGTCGATGCCGGTGGCCTCGCCGATGACGACGTGGCACCGGTCGAGGACACGACGCAGCGGTACGACGACATGACGAGGAGAAATGGCACCGGCGGCCGCTTCGGGAAGGAAGGGCTGGTACGTCATGTACGGATCCGGGGTGACGACCGTGATCTCGGTCCCGTCCCGCCCGAGTTCCCGTTTCAGTCTCCGCTGGAGGCGCAGGGCCGTGTACATCCCGACGTAGCCGCCGCCGACAACGAGAATGCGCGCACGTTCCTTCACCATCCCATGACGCACCCGTCGCTCGCGTTTGTCCACAGCCTCGACGAATTGTGTGACCGGAAGACCCGCGCACCCCGGGTTGGCCGATTCACCGCCCTTGCCGGAATCCGCACAGGTCAGCAGTGGTGAACCTGCCCTCGTGCAGGGGTACATTCAGGACGTACACGACCCGTACTCCGATCGAGGGGCGCTCCGTGCGGAACCTGCCCCTTCTGAATTGACTCCCTCTCAACTATGTTCGTCTGTCGACGGGGTGTAGGGGGATGCGCTCATCGGGCTCGCGACGGGCGGGGCCGACAAGCCGGACCCGTTCCACACGCCCCGGCCATCAATGGCGGGGAGAAGTCTCCGGGGGGAGACGTCATTACCGGGGGAATACATATGCATGTTCAGGACTCTCATTGGTCTTCCGCTCTCGCGGCCGGCGCGACGATGAGCACGCCCACGGGCGGCGGACATCCGGGCGGAGCGCGCACGACACCGCTGCGCGTGGACGCCCAGCGCAATCTGGAGCACGTGCTGCGTGCCGCGCGGGAGGTCTTCGGCGAGCTGGGCTACGGCGCGCCGATGGAGGACGTGGCGCGCCGGGCACGGGTCGGCGTGGGCACGGTGTACCGGCGCTTCCCGAGCAAGGACGTCCTGGTGCGGCGGATCGCCGAGGAGGAGACCTCCCGGCTGACCGAACAGGCGCGGACGGCGCTCGGCCAGGAGGACGAGCCGTGGTCGGCGCTGTCCCGTTTCCTGCGCACGTCGGTGGCGTCCGGCGCGGGGCGGCTGCTGCCGCCGCAGGTGCTGCGGGTGGGCGTGGCGGAGGATCACGTTCTGCCGGACCACGCGCGGGTGCCGCAGCAGCGGACGCAGGCCGCCGGTGAGCTGCGGCTGGTGCCGGAGGCGCCGGCGGCCGTGGCGGCGGACGACGCGGGGGCGGCGCAACTGCTGGAGGTCGTGGGGCAGTTGGTGGACCGGGCGCGGGCCTCGGGCGAACTCCGGCCGGATGTGTCGGTGTCGGACGTCCTGCTGGTGATCGCGACGGCGGCGCCGTCCCTGCCGGATGCGGCGCAGCAGGCTGCGGCGTCGGCGCGGCTGCTGGACATCCTGCTGGAGGGTTTGCGTTCACGCCCGGCATAGGGGGTGTTCGGCGGTGCCGGTGGGGCTGCGGCCCCGGCGCTATCGGGTGCTCCGCGTCGGTGTGAGCCGGGGGTGTTCGCGCGTCCCGGCGCCTGCGAGGGGCCTGCGCGGCGGTGTGGACCAGGGGTGGGGTCGCGCGACCCGGCGCCTTCCGGGGTGCTCTGCATCGGTATGGGCCGGGGGTGTCTGCGCGGCCCGGTGCCGTACGGGGTGCCCCGCGTGGGTGCGGGCCGGGGGTGGGTTGCGCGGCCCGGCGCTTGCGGGGCGCCGTCGCGCCCACCCGTGCCGCCCCAGCGGCACGACTGCCCGCGGATGCGGCGGGGACGCGGCAGCGGCAGCCCGCGGATGCGGCGGGGACGCGGCAGCGGCAGTCCGCGAGAACGGTGGCGGTGATGGTAGGTGGTCGCGTACGGCGGGAAGGGGACGGGGCGGGGGTGGCCGCCCGCAGTGGCTGGCGCGTCCGCGCCGTCCAGCCCTCCGAGTCACCGATTTCGCGCCAGTCCGAGGACGGACACCCCGACCCGGCCCCGACCCACCCACCGGCCGTGGGCGCTGCACCAGCCCTCACCCAAGCCGCACAGGCGCCGCAGGCACCCCACCCACCGGACCGGACGCTGCGGCGCGGATGAAGCTCAGCGGGTGCCGGCCGTACCGGCGCCCAGGGCGCCGCGCTGGGGGGCGATTCCGCCCGGCACCGCGCGCTGGCGGGCCGGGGTGCCCGTCCAGCAGGTTCCCCTGCGGGCCAGCAGACGGCGTAGCCACACCTCCAGGGCGACCAGATCCGCCAGGCCGTCCAGTGGCAGCGGCTCGCCCTCCGCCGCGCCCCGCAGCGCCTTCCGCACCACCCGCGCCTCGACCAGTCCCGCCTCCGCCAGCAGCGGCGTGTCGAACAGCGCCACCAGCGAGTCGGCCGCCACCCGCAACCCCGTCCGGGCCGCCGCCGTCGAGCCGGCGGCCCCGGGGGCTCCCCACCCCGCCGGCAACTCCCGCACCCCCGCCCCCTCCAGCACCGACCGCAGAATCGACGCCCGCGCCCCCGGCCGCACCCGCAGCGCCTCCGGCAGCGCCCGGCACGCCCGCACGACCTGGTTGTCGAGGAACGGCGCGTGCAGCCGCTGGGACCGGATCTCGGCCGCCTGCTCCAGCACCCGCAGATCCGCCGCGTGCCGGGCCAGCGCCGCCCGCGCCCGGAAATCACCGGGCCGCTGCCCCGGTCCCACCTCGGAGCGCCGCGTCGACGCCTGCAGACGAACCGATACTTCAGCCAGTGCCTCACCCGTCAGCCAGCGCGCCGCCGGACCGGGTCTCCCCCAGGTCAGCGCGGCCAGCGAGGCATCCGCCGCACCCCCGGGCCCGTCATCGTCCAGCCGTCGCTGCAGCAGCCGCTCGGCGAGGCTCTCCAGCCCCGCCCGGTACGGCGTACGCGCCAGTCGGCGCGCAGCCGCGTACACGCGCGCGGGAACCATCACGGACCCGTCCGCCCTGGCCAGTGCGGCGACCGGCCGCACCAGATGCCGCCGCTTGCGGTCCATCAGCAGATCGGCCAGCCGCGCCGGATGCGCGTCCAGCACCTGCTTCGCCCCGTACCCGGTGAAGTGGTCCGCGCTGCCCGCCGCCAGCCGCGCCCGGTGCCGCGCGGCCGACACCAGCGAGGGCCCGGGCTCGTCCGTCAGCGGCCCGTCCAGCTCGACGTACGGAAGTGTCGACTCCGCACCGGCCACCACCACATGGTGCAACCGCGGATTGGCGGCCAGCGCACCCGCCCGCTCCAGCTCGTCGTCGTCCCGCCCGCCACCGGACCCGGCCGCGAGGTCGTTGAAGGTGACGGCCAGCAGCCGCTCCCCCGCCCCCGTCCCGTGCCCCAGCACGGTCCCCGGCATCCCGGGCAGCCCCGCGGCCAGCAGCGCCAGCGCCCCGGACGCCGGCCCGCCGGACAGATCGGCCCCGATCCCCGGCACGGGCGTGCCCCGGGCCGCCCGCCGCTCGGCGGGCCCCATCCCGGGCACGGGCCCGGGATCGATGCCGGCGCCGGGAACGTGCCGGGGCGCGGCCAGCCGCGTCCGTACGGCCTCGACCAGCGCGTCCCGCACGGCGTCCACCGCGTGGTCGGGGTCGGCCGACGGCGCGGCGACGGCGAGCGAGGCGACGGGTTCGTACCCGGCGATCTCGCGCGCCCCGGCGCGCAGGATCAGCGCATGCCCCGGCGGAATGCGTTTCACGCCGTCGTACGGGGTGGAGTCGTGGAGCGCGGCCGGCACGTCGGGGGCGGCGAGCAGCGCGGCGAGGTGCCCGAAGTCGAGGTTGGCCTCGATGAGGTCGGCGAGCGGCAGCGCGGCGGTCGCGTACGCCGTACCGCCCGCCCACGGGGTGTGGAAGACCGGCCGGGCGCCGGCGAGATCACCGCACACGGTGACCCGGCGCCCCACCTGCACCACCGCCGTATAGCTTCCCGGCCAGGCGGTCAGGTGCCGCAGCGCCCCGCCCCGCGCGGCGAACAGCGCGACGCGCAGTTGCTCGTCGGAGGCCCCGCACGTGCCGAGGACGGCGATCCGGGTCTGCTCGTCGGCCTTGACCACCCGCACCTCGTCGGGGCGCCAGTCGCCGACCGCCCAGAGCGGGTCGGGGTCACCCCACAGCAGCTGGGACCCCACGGGATGCACGGTCTCGCCGTCCGCCCCGGTGGCGCCGGCGGAGCCGGCGGGACCGAAACCCACGGCTCCCGCGGCGGTGCTGCTCCATCCCACCAACCACCGCATCGCCGCCTCCACAGACCGTGGACAAACCAGTGCACCGTACGAACCGGTTCCCCATGCTGCCATGAAGGAGGCGCTCAGGAGGGGTGCCGGAGCCGTATGCGCTCCGTCGGACGCGCCCCGGCGGAGACACTCGCCCCGCTCCGAACAGGCGCCCGTCGCAGAGGAGTCACCGTACTGGCGCCACATGACCGACCACGCCGCCACGACGTGAATGCGCCCCCACAACGCGCCCCCATAACCCCCAACGCGCCGTCAACTACCAGGGTAGAAGCGGGGATACACCCGAAAGAGTGGGGTTGATTTTCGGCCAAATCGAAGCGGTGAGATCCGTCTCGAACACGCTCCGTACAGGCTCTGCGCACCGCTGG
This sequence comes from Streptomyces sp. NPDC059454, assembly GCF_042749965.1. NCBI lineage: Bacteria > Bacillati > Actinomycetota > Actinomycetes > Kitasatosporales > Streptomycetaceae > Streptomyces > Streptomyces sp. NPDC059454. Next base: position 9,899 of record NZ_JBHYVC010000021.1, read on the forward strand.
GCGGTCGTGCGGTCCGGGAGGCGGAGCACGCCTCCCGGACCGTTCCGCCGCCCGCGGGGATGAAGGCGGCGGTGTCCCCCAGCCCGCTGGATCCAGTACAGCGGGCCGACCCACGCACCGACCATGGAACCGCTCCCGCGATGGCCGGAGAAGAGCGCACGCACGGGCGCACGGCCACACACCGGGAGCGCGCCGCAACTGCGCGTATCGGACCCGCACTTCAGTACGGACCACAATCCCGCCATCCGGAAGAATGCCCCTTAACGCTTGGGATGCGGCGAACTACGCTGGGTTTACGAATGCCGCATGGTTATGCCAGTGCGGCAGCCGTCTGTGTCGAGGGGTGGCGCATGTCCAGGGAGCAACGCGGGCCGAACGAAAAACTCGGCGCCGTTCTCGCCCTCGCGGGAATCTCCAACGCAGGCCTCGCGCGACGCGTCAACGACCTTGGCGCCCAGCGAGGACTGACACTTCGCTACGACAAGACGTCGGTGGCGCGCTGGGTGTCGAAGGGCATGGTGCCGCAGGGCGCCGCCCCGCACCTGATCGCCGCCGCCATCGGCCAGAAGCTGGGCCGGCCCGTGCCGCTCCACGAGATCGGCCTGGCGGACGCGGATCCCGCACCCGAGGTGGGCCTCGCCTTCCCCCGTGACGTCGGACAGGCGGTGCGCTCCGCGACGGAGCTGTACCGGCTGGACCTGGCCGGCCGCAGAGCCGGCGCGGGCGGCATCTGGCAGTCGCTCGCCGGATCGTTCGCGGTGAGCGCGTACGCGACGCCCGCCTCGCGTTGGCTGATAACCCCGGCCGACAGTTCGGTGGCGCGTGAGGCGAGCCCCGCCGACGGCTCCGGCGCACCGGCCAAAGTCGGCCACAGCGATGTGCGGAAACTGCGGGAGGCCGCCGAGGACGCCCGGCGCTGGGACTCCAAGTACGGCGGAGGGGACTGGCGTTCGTCGATGGTCCCCGAATGCCTCCGGGTCGAGGCGGCCCCGCTGCTGCTCGGCTCCTACTCCGACGGCGTCGGCCGCTCCCTCTTCGGCGCGGCGGCCGAACTCACCCGCCTGGCCGGCTGGATGGCCTTCGACACCGGCCAGCAGGAGGCCGCCCAGCGCTACTACATCCAAGCCCTGCGCCTGGCCCGCGCGGCGGCCGACGTGCCGCTGGGCGGCTACGTACTCGCCTCGATGTCGCTGCAGGCGACCTACCGCGGCTTCGGCGACGAGGGCGTGGACCTCGCCCAGGCCGCGCTGGAGCGCAACCGGGGCCTGGCCACCGCCCGCACCCTGAGCTTCTTCCGCCTCGTCGAGGCACGCGCGCACGCACGCGCGGGGGACGCCCAGGCGGCCGGGGCCGCCCTGAAGTCGGCGGAGAGCTGGCTGGAACGCTCCCGCCCCGGTGACAGCGACCCGACCTGGCTCGGCTTCTACTCCTACGACCGTTTCGCCGCCGACGCCGCCGAGTGCTACCGCGACCTGAAGGCACCCCGCCAGGTCCGCCGCTTCACCGAGCAGGCGCTGTCCAGTCCGACGGAGGAGTTCGTGCGCTCGCACGGACTGCGCCTGATCGTCTCGGCGGTCGCCGAACTGGAGTCGGGCAACCTGGACGCGGCCTGTGAGCAGGGCGTCCGCGCGGTGGAGGTCGCGGGCCGCATCTCGTCCGCCCGCACCACGGAGTACGTCAAGGACCTCCTGCACCGTCTGGAGCCCTACGGCGACGAGCCCCGCGTGGTCGAACTGCGCGAACGCGCCCGCCCGCTGCTGATGACGACCGCCTGACCCGATCCGCGCCGAGAACCCGCCTCCCGGGTTTGAAGGCATTGTCAGTGGCGCAGTGCACTATCGGACGCGGGAGGTGGTGCGGGTGGTGACGGGGCGGTCGTACGACTGCGACGTGCTGGTGATCGGCGGCGGGATCGTCGGCCTGTCGACGGCGTACGCGCTCACGCGTGCCGCGCCGGGCACGCGGGTCACGGTGCTGGAGAAGGAGCCCGGTCCCGCCCGGCACCAGACGGGACGCAACAGCGGCGTCATCCACAGCGGCGTCTACTACCGTCCCGGCTCGCTGAAGGCCCGGTACGCGGTGTCGGGCGCCGCGGAGATGGTCGAGTTCTGCGCGGAGCACGACGTCCCGCACGCCGTGACGGGCAAGCTGATCGTCGCCACGGCCCGCGAGGAGCTGCCCCGGCTGCACGCCCTGGTCCAGCGCGGCCGGGAGAACGGCATCGCGGTCCGCGAACTGTGCGGCGCGCAGATCGCGGAGTACGAGCCGGAGGTCGACGGACTGGCGGCCATCCACGTCGGCACCACCGGCGTCTGCGACTTCACCGCGGTGGCCCGTCGGCTCGCGGAAGCGTCGCAGGCGGCAGGCGCGGAGATCCGCTACGGAGCCCGGGTGATACGCGTCGACCGCCGCCCCGACCGGGGAGTCGCCGTCCTGACGGCCGGCGGTGACGTCGTCCGCGGCCGGGTGCTGGTGAACTGCGCGGGTCTGCACTGCGACGAGATCGCCCGCCGCACCGGCGACGAGCCCGGCGCCCGCATCGTGCCGTTCCGCGGCGAGTACTACGAACTGGCCCGGCCGGAACTGGTGCGGGGCCTGGTCTACCCGGTGCCCGACCCGGCGTTCCCCTTCCTCGGCGTCCACCTCACCCGGGGCGTCGACGGCGGCGTCCACGTCGGGCCCAACGCGGTCCCGGCACTGGCCCGCGAGGGCTACGACCGGCGCACGGTGCGTCCGCGCGAGCTGGCGGCGACCCTTGCCTGGCCGGGCTCCTGGCGGCTGGCCCGCCGCCACTGGCGGTACGGCACCGGCGAACTGCACCGCTCGCTGTCCAGGGAGGCCTTCACCCGGGCCGTACGCCGGCTGCTGCCCGCGGTGCGGGAGGACGACCTGGTGCCGGCGGCGGCCGGGGTGCGGGCCCAGGCGGTGCTGCGGGACGGCACCCTGGCCGACGACTTCCTGATCCAGGAGACCACCCGCGCGGTCCACGTGCTGAACGCCCCCTCACCGGCGGCGACGGCATCCCTGCCGATCGGCCGCGAGGTCGCGCGGCGGGCACTGGCGGCGCTGGAGACAGCGGGGCGCTGAGGGCACGGCGGCCGTTTCCCGCGCCCCCGTAAAATCGACAGCATTGTGTCTGACTCCGTGAACGTCTCCGAAGCCCCGCACCCGGCGCACACACCCGGTGTGCCGATCCCCCACACCCGGACCAAGGGGGAGCCCCGGTTCCCGGACGGGCCGAAGGCCGATCCCGCCGGATCGCACTTCGAGCGGCGGATCCGGAGCTTCCAGCCGCGGCGCAGCCGGGTGACCGCCGGACAGGCGGACGCCCTGCAGCGGCTGTGGCCCGCCTGGGGCTTCGACATCGACGGCAGCCGGCGCCTCGACCTCGCGGAGTTCTTCGGCAACGACCACCCCGTCGTCCTGGAGATCGGCTTCGGCATGGGCGAGGCGACCGCGCGGATGGCCGCCGCCGACCCGGCCACCAACATCCTCGCCGTGGACGTCCACACACCCGGCCAGGGCAATCTGCTCAACCTCGCCGACCGGCTCGGACTGACCAACGTACGGGTGGGCAACGGTGACGCGATCATCCTGCTGCGCGAGATGCTCGCCCCCGGCTCGCTCGGCGGGCTGCGCGTCTACTTCCCCGACCCCTGGCCGAAGAAGCGGCACCACAAGCGGCGGCTGATCCAGCCGGAGTTCCTCACCCTCGCCGCGACCCGCCTCGCGCCGGGGGCGGTGCTGCACTGCGCCACCGACTGGGAGCCGTACGCGGAGCAGATGCTGGACGTGCTCACCGCACACCCCGGCTTCGAGAACACCCGGGCGGACGGCGGTTTCGCGCCGCGTCCCGCCTTCCGGCCGCTCACCCGTTTCGAGGGGCAGGGACTGGAGAAGGGTCATGTCGTGAACGACGTGCTCTTCCGCCGCGTATCGCGGGACGAGCAGGCAGCAGACCGAGCCTGATACAGCCCCGCCTCGTTAGGGTCGATCCCGTGGCCACCAGCCCTCCGTACCCGACGCCTCCCGGCGCCGCCCCCGGTGGAGCGCCGCGGCCTGCGCACTGGTGGCAGCGGCCCTGGGTGCGGTACGGGGCGCTGATCACGCTGCTCACGCTCTCCGGGCTGGTCATCCTCGCGCTGGTCAGGGAGCAGACCGGGACGCGGGGGTTCCTGGTCGGGCTCGGTCTCGCCGTCCTGCCCGTGCCGCTGCTCGTCGCCGCCTTCCGGTGGCTGGACCGGGTCGAGCCGGGACCCTGGCGGAACCTGCTGTTCTCCTTCGCCTGGGGTGCCTGTGCGGCGGCGCTGATGGCGATCGTCGCGAACAGCTTCGCCACCCGGTGGATAGCGACGGCGACCGCCGACCCGGCCGGCGCCGACACCCTGGGCTCGACCGTCATAGCGCCGGTGGTGGAGGAGTCCGCGAAGGCCGCGGCCGTCCTGCTGGTGTTCCTGTTCCGCAGACGCGACTTCACCGGGATCATCGACGGCGTGGTGATAGCCGGGGTCACCGCCACCGGCTTCGCGTTCACCGAGAACATCCTCTACCTCGGCACCGCCTTCGGCACCGACCGGCTCACCGGCGACAGCGGCATCGCCTCGGTCACCGCGGCGACCTTCTTCGTCCGCATCGTCATGTCGCCTTTCGCGCATCCCCTGTTCACCGTGCTCACCGGGATCGGCTTCGGCGTCGCCGCGCTGTCCACGGACCGGCAGCGGGCCCGGCGCGTACTGCTGCCGCTGTGCGGACTGCTCCTCGCGATGGGCATGCACGCGCTGTGGAACGGCTCCTCGGCACTCGGCCGGTACGGCTTCCTCGCGGTGTACGCGGCGTTCATGGTGCCGGTGTTCGGGCTGCTGACCTGGCTGGTGGTGTGGACGCGGCAGCGGGAGCTGCGGACCGTGCGGGCGGAGCTGCCCGCGTACGTGGCCGCCGGATGGCTCGACGCGACGGAGCCGTTCGCACTGGGCTCGATGCGGGCGCGGCGCGTCGCCCGGCAGTACGCGCGCCGCCGCGGCGGGAAGGCGGCGGCGCGGTCGGTCGCCGCGTACGAGGCGTACGCGACGTCGCTGGCGTTCCTGCGGCACCGGGGGCGGCTCGGGCGGGCGGGGCCGGACTTCGTCACGCGGGAGCGGGAGCTGCTGCTGGAGCTGTGGCACCGGCGGGGAGCGGCCCGGCCGGCCCTGGAGCACGCGGCCCGTGTCACCGCGCCCCGGGTCCCGGTCGCCGCGGCGCCGTGGGCGGTGTACGGCGGGTACGGGAATCCGTCGTACGGGCACCCGTCGTACGGGCACCCGTACACCGCGTACGACTCGGACGCCCGCCGGTCCTGACGGGTCCGCACCGCCCCGGAGAACACCTGACCGGCAGCCCTGACGTCGGGGGGTCGTCGTCGGGACTGCCGGGGTTCAGGAAGCGGCGGGGCTCAGGGGGTGAGGCCCTTGTCGCGCAGCCACGCCATCGGGTCGATGCCCGAGGCGGAGCCGCCGGGGTGGACCTCCAGGTGGAGGTGGGCCCCGGTGGAGTTGCCGGTGGAGCCGACGCGGCCGATCACATCGCCGGTGTTGACCTTCTGGCCGACGCTGACGCTGATGGAGGACTGGTGGGCGTACCAGATCTCGGTGCCGTCGTCGAGCGTGAGCACGGTCTTGTAGCCGTAGGAGCCGTCATAGCCGGCGGAGGTGATCGTGCCGGTGTGGACGGCCTTGATCAGCGTGCCCGTGGGGGCGGCGAAGTCGAGGCCGGTGTGCTGGCCGGAGGACCAGTAGGCGCCGGCCTGACCGAAGGTCGAGGTGATGGTGTACGAGGAGGTCGGCAGCGCGTACTGCTTGGCCAGCTCGGCGAGGCGCTCGGCCTCGGCCTTCTGCCTGGCCTCCTCCTCCGCCTTCTCCTTGGCGGCCTCGGCCTTGGCCTTGGCCTCCTTCTCCGCCTTGGCGGCGGCCTCGGCGGCCTGCTTCTCGGCGGCGGCGACGGCCTCGGCCTGGGCCTTGCTCTCGGCCTGGTCCTGCTGCTGCTCGACCTGCGCCATGATCCGGGCGCGCAGTGCCTCACCGGCGTCGGCGGCGCCCTGCTCGGTGTCGACGGTGGTCATGCCGAGGGTGCTGAGGGGGGTGGACGATCCCTCGGGGGTTTCCTCGTCGGAGATGAGGGAACCCACATTGGGGAGGTCGGGCACGGAGATCGAGACCGGCGGCTTGCCGGTCTGGGCGCTGGCCATGCCGCCGGCACCGACGGCCGCGATGACGCCGACGCCCAGGACGGTGGAGCTGCGGGCGAGTCCCCCGCCGCGCTGCTTGGAGACGCGATGCCGGCCGCGCACGGGGCGAAGGGACTCCGCGGTGGGGTTCCACTCCTCGAAAGGGCCCTCGTCGGTGTGGCCGGCGCCGTAGGCGAAGGTGTCGCTCGGCTTGAACGGGGCCTCGGGGGCAGGCGGGTTGGACGCCACGTGGGCGCGCTCCTTTCCTTCCGTCTTCGCCTACCGGGTTAGCTGACGGGTTCGGAGCGGGAAGGTCTCCTACGCGCGTATACGCGCCGTGTTGCCACGGCGGTATCCGCGTGATTCACCCCATGGTGGTGGTTCCCCGGTTCCCTTGCGGGATTCGGCGCGTGCGCACGGAGCCGACTTCTGTGACGGCTGGGACGACCGCGCTGCGTTATCGAACGTTAATAGACGCGAGGGCCTGATTCCAAGCTGTTCCTCTTGATCATTAACGATTTCCACGGGGACTTAAGCGCCACGAGCGGCCAAAAACGGGCGAGTTGACCGCGCCCCGAACCCCGGACGGTTTCTGACCGTGCGTCAATTGTCATGCGCTGCGGGGTGGATCGCTCACGTTGAGTGAGAACGGGGAGCGGGGGAACGGGGAGCGGGGGAACGGGAAACACCGAGGGCCGGAATCCTTTGGATTCCGGCCCTCGGCCTTCAGTAGCGGGGACAGGATTTGAACCTGCGACCTCTGGGTTATGAGCCCAGCGAGCTACCGAGCTGCTCCACCCCGCGTCGTTGAAACCAGTGTACGCCATCCGCGGGACATGGCGCACACCCATTACGGGCGGCCCGGTTTCAGCCGCCGAGCAGGTGGCCGTTGGGGGCCTTGGCGCGGTCCTCGTGCTCCGGCAGGACGACGACGACGGCGCCTCCGGCCGCCAGTACCGCGCTGCCGTCGGCTCCCGGCACGAACGTGTCCGGCTCGCGCCAGGCCGTGACCACCCGCCGTACCCCCGCGTCCAGGATCAGCCGGGCGCAGGGCGCCGGCCGGGACGCGCGGCGGGCGCAGGGTTCCAGGCTGGAGTACACGGTGGCGCCGGCGAGCCGGGGGTCCGTGGGATCGGCCTTGGCGAGCGCGGCCTCCTCCGCGTGCACCACCGGGTCGGCGCCCTCCCGGGAGTGGCCGCGCGCCAGCTCCGTACCGTCGGCGGCCACCACGACCGCGCCCACGCTGAACGCCGTCTTGGAGGGCGGGCACTCGGCGGCCAGCTCGCAGGCGAGGGCCAGCCAGTGGTGGTCGGCGGCGGAGGGCAGCGGGCCGGTGCCAGGGGCGGTGGGCTCGTAGCGCATCAGGACGACGTCGCCGATCGGGCGGGTTTCCACCAGCCGCAGCCGGCCGCCCTGGTAGGAGCCGGGGCCGAAGAGGCGGGGGGCCTCCGGGGCGCCGACGAACAGCGGGGCGAGGACCAGCTGGAGCTCGTCGGCCAGTCCTTCGGTGAGGAGCTGGGTGTGGATCGTGCCGCCGCCCTCGACCATGAGCCGCCGGACCCCGCGCTCGGCGTGCAGGTGCTCAAGGAGCCGCCGCCAGTCGAGTTCGGTGCCGAGCGGGACGACGTCGGCGGCGAGACCGAGGGCGTGGGCGCGCCCGGCGCCCTCGTCGGTCGTGTAGAGGACCTTCTCGCCGCCGGTGTGCCAGAACCGGGCCGCCGGGTCCAGGTCGCCGGAGCCGCTGACGGTGACCTTGAGCGGGTACTCGGCCCGGCCCCCGGCGAGGCGGGCGGCGCGCCGCTCGGGCGAGTTGACCAGCAGCCGGGGGTTGTCGGCGCGGATCGTGCCGGCGCCGACCAGGATGGCGTCCACGGATGCCCGTACCTCGTCGACCCGGTCGAAGTCGGCCGGGCTCGACAGCAGCAGCCGCTCGGGGCCGGTGTCGTCCAGGTGGCCGTCGAGGGAGACGGCGGCGGACAGCAGGACGTACGGGTGGGGCATCGGTTCCTACTCCCAGGGGGCGGGCGGGCCTGCGGGGGTCCAGTCTGACAACGGGCGCGACCGGCCCGGGTACCGGTTCAGGGCTCGATCAGCCCCACGCGGATGGCGTACCGGGTGAGTTCCAGGCGGTCCTTCAGGCCGAGCTTGGCCAGCAGGTTGGCGCGGTGCCGCTCCACGGTCCTGGGGCTGATGACGAGGAGACCGGCGATCTGCTGCGAGGTGTGGCCCTCGGCGACCAGCTTCAGGATCTCCTCCTCCCGGTCGGTGATCGCCTTGGACGGCAGGGTGCGGCCCTCCCGCACGAGGTCGAGGTAGTGGTGGATGAGGGCGTTGACGGCGCCTGGGTAGAGGAACGGCTCGCCGCGCATGGTGGCGTGGCAGGCCTCGACGAGGTCGCGGTCGGCGACGGACTTCAGGACGTAGCCGGAGGCCCCGGCGGCGAGGGCCTCGAAGAAGAACTGCTCGTTGTCGTACATGGTCAGGATGAGGACGCGCGTCTCCGGCAGGTCCCGGGAGATCTCACGGGCCGCCTGAAGACCGGTCCGGCGGGGCATCGCGATGTCGAGAATGGCCAGGTCGGGGCGGTGCTCACGGGCCTGTTCGAGGGCTTCGGCACCGTCGGCGGCCTCGGCGGCGACGGTCAGATCCGGTTCGCCGTCGAGGATGAGGCGAACCCCCCGGCGGACCAGCGCGTGGTCGTCGGCGAGCAGGATGCGGGTGGGGGCCGGGTCGGTCATGTGTCAGCGTTTCCGGTCGGGGGACGTCGGTCACGGGGGCGGGGCGTGCGCGGATTCCCGTACGGGGACGAGGGCGTGTGCGGGGAAACGGGCCGGGACGGGAACGGCCAGGCGTACCTCGGTGCCGCCGCCGGCGGCGTGGTCCACGGTCAGCCGGGCGCCGACCAGCAGGGCGCGCTCCCGCATCCCGCGGATGCCGGCGCCCTCCTGGGCAACGCCGATGCCGCGGCCGTCGTCGCGGACGCGGAGTTCGACACCGCCGGGCACGCGGTGCAGGGCGAGCTCGGCGCGGCGGGCCCCGGCGTGGCGGACGGTGTTGGTGAGGCCCTCCTGGGCGACCCGGTAGATGACCAGTTCCGTCTCCCGGTCCAGTTCGGGCAGGTCCGCGTCGAGGCGGTGCCGGACGCTCAGCCCGGGTCCGCCGAACTCGGTGGCGAGGGCCCTGAGCGCGCTGGCCGGCCCGAGCTCGTCCAGCACCCCGGGGCGCAGCCGGCGGGCGATGCGCCGGATCTCCTCGAGACTCGCCCGGGTGGTCTCCTGCACCTGGCGCAGTTCCTCGCCCAGGCCGGGCGGGGCGTGGTCGGCGGCGCGCTTGAGCTGGAGCAGTACGGCGGTCAGGGACTGGCCGACCTCGTCGTGCAGTTCGCGGGCGACGCGACGGCGCTCGGTCTCCTGCGCGGACAGGGCGCGGGCGCTGCTCGTGGCGCGCTCGTCCTCCAGCCGGTCCAGCATGGTGTTGAACGTGGTGATCAGCTCGGCGATCTCGCCGCGCCCGCCGACCGCGGGGCGGTGTCCGGGGCGGAGCAGGTCCGTCGTCGTCATCGCGCGGGCCAGGCGCCGCAGCGGGGCGAGACCCACGCGGAGCAGCAGCGCGTTGGCGACGAGCATGGCGGCCAGCCCCACCGTGAGGACCGCGGCCTCGGTGAGCAGCACCGGCGTGGACACCGTGACGGGCCCCAGCAGCAGGGCCGTGGCCACGGTGAGCACGACGGCGTTCAGCAGGAAGATCCGCCAGAACAGAGGCACCCGTACCGCCTCCTCGCCGTCGGCCGCTCGCCACGGGCTCCCGGTGCGGGGGAGCCGACGGCCCGCGGTCCGGGGGCGCGGCGCGGGCCGTCACCCCCAGCCTGTGCGCCGGTCGAGCCTCGCGCCATCGGTGACAGCCCCCATTTTCCCCCGGAACCACGGCCGGCCGGGCGGCTCGTGTACGCACCGGCACCCAGGGGGGATGGGGCCCGCGACGGATGGCGGCGGGCGGTGGCGGTGGGCGACGCTGGAGTCTGCCGTACCGGGTGGGTGACGACATCGGCACACGGGCAAACTCCCTTGTACCGGGCCGAGTTCATGGCAGGCCGACGGTTCACCCTGTGACGCCCGGCGTCACGGAGCGATGGCCGCCGGCGGTGCCACCGGGTGACCGCCCCCTGGGAAGGAGGAGCCGTGCCCCAGTCCGACGACGAGCGCCTGGTCGACCTCGCGGCCCGTCTCGAACACGAGGACCCCCGTTTCGTCCGCTCACTCTCCGAAGGCCGTCCGGCGCGCCCCCGCGAGTACCGGCGCACGAGCGCCTGGTGCGCGCTGGCCATCGGGGTGACCATGCTGACCGCGGGTGTGCTCGTCCCCGACGGACTGCTCATCGCGGCGGGCCTGGTCCTCGCCGGGATCGCCGTGCAGCTCCTCGACCCGAACCGGGACGAGCGCCCCGTGAAATGACGCGGCGGCCGAGCCGGCCGAAGCCGATTCGAGCGCCGCGCCGCAGGTCAGCGGTGATGTGCCGCTCCTGCGAGCGAAACGCCGGTGGAATCTCCTTCTCGTCCTCGTCCCCGCGCGCCACAGCACGGCCGTGCGCGGGTGCGAGGGTCCGCCGATACCGGCGGGCACGCTCACCTCGGACCGCGGCCGACGCACTGGACGATCCGCGGGCGCGGCGGTGTTCGGCGTTGCCGCGCTGGGCTCCTTCGAGCTGGTCCTCCAGGATGATGACCCGGCATACGGCCTCGATCGGGGTGTCCTGGTCGACGAGCTCACGCGCGCGGGCCGCGATGCGCAGTGGGCGGCGGGAGCAGCGGCGGTGCCCGCCCTCGGAGCGTGGAGGCGTGATCAGTCGCGCCTCGCCGATGGCGCGGAGAAAGCCGGGAGCGGTACCGAGCGACTCGGCGGCCCGGCCCCTCGTGCGGTCGGGGTGGTCGTCGTCGAGACGGCCCGGCGACTCGCCTCTCCGTGGAACACGTGGAGGGGCCTTGGTGCCGTACGACACCAAGGCCCCGAAGGAACTACGACACCATCTGCCGGCCCTAGTGCTGCGCCGGCCTTCTGTTTCCGCACAGCCGCCCGATACTCCGACGGGGGTGCGGGGATCGCGTATGCGTGACCGGAGACCACCTGCCTATCGATGTCCTGCGGTACCCGGGCTCACGTCCTCCGCCCGGGCGATCCTGATGGCGCTCGACTCCTCCGTTCTTCCCTCTGAACCGATCACTTGCAAACGGGGGACTGCGTACTGCTTGTACTGCTGATACCGCAACCGCGGTCCTGCTCACGGCGGCCCCTCATCACTGCGGGCCGCCCGGTCCGGTCGTCAGTCCCGTCGCCGTCATACGACAACCTGGCTTCGAAACTCCACCACCGCACCGTCACGCGGGTACTGCTGCCCGGCAGTTCGTGTCTGCCGGGCCTTGCTCGATCTCGGCTACGAGAGAAACCATAATCATGGGATCAGCGAATGTCTACTCCAGCAAGCACAGATTTCGGTGCGCCCGGCGATGAGGTGTCTCCCCGGCCCGGCCTGTGAACGCTTGGGCCGTCCGCGGCGCGGGCCCGGCGCACGGGTGGGCCCCGGAGCCGCCCGCCTGGCTTCCCGTGACGCCGCCGACCGGCGCGGCGACTGCGCTCCTCAGCCCCTCCGCGGTCCTGATCGTGTCCGGAGCCCGTCACCAACGCCCTGCGCCGCGGAGGAGACACCTGCACACCGGGACCGAAGGCCCGCCCCTTCACCATCGAGGTGGCCGTCCACGACCCCGGCTCGCAGGCGCCGCACATGCTCACCCCCCGGCCTGTACTACGGCACCCGGGGAGCCGTGTGCGCCCCGTCCCGCCCGGTGGTGCCACCGGGCGGGACGCCCGGACGGGCCGGCGCATAGAATTCGCTCTCATGCCGAAGCCTGACGAGCTGATCGTTGACATCGCCGCCCTTGTGGAGTCCGGACAGAGCAATCAGATGTCCCTGACCGTGGTCACCGGTGGTGCCGTCATCACCGGTCGCCTGGCTCCCGAAGCCGTGTGGAGGCAGAGGGTGTCAGAGGTGCTGACGGACTCCGCGCACCTGGGCGATTTCTCCGCCGTCTTCGAGACCCCCGCGAAGGAGGACGGCCCACCCACGCATCTGCACTTCCATGTCGCCCGGATCCTTCAGGGCACGGTGGGCATCCCGGAGACGGGCGGAATGTACCGCATCGCGATCGAGGACGTCAGTGCCTGGACCGTGGGCGACTTCAGCTACTCCGACCACTGACCCACCGCCGCGCCGGGAGCGGCGCGGCACGCAGTGAGGGCCCTACCGGCGTACGCCGGTAGGGCCCTCATGCTCTGTTCGGCTCCCGCCTGCCCTGCCGGTCAGCCGGACAGGGGGGTGCCGAGCATCGCGGAAGCCCGCTGCAACGGGCTTTCCACGCGCGCGGGTGCGGCCTCGGGAAGGGCGCGACAGGTGAAGCCGAGCCGGGACATGGCCCGGAGGACTTCACCGGCGCTGAAATCGCGACGGTCCTGGCGGGTGACGACCTCGCCGACCTGCTTGACGGGGTAGTGGCGTCGCCCGATGATCACGGACTCGCCGGTGACCGGTTCGGGCTTGATGCCCTTCATCGATTCCAGCACTCCGCTCTTGGTCAGGTCGAACGGGAAGCGGGCGATGACACAGCGCATGATGCCTCACGGGGAGAAGGAGGGACGGGGCCGACCGCCGTGAAGCGGTTCAACGGGAGAGAGCGACGACGCCCAGAGCGTTGCCCTGTTCGTCGACCACGGGCAGGGTCCCGAGCCGGCGGTGCCGCATCGCACGTTCGGCTTCGGCCCTCGTGGTCAGCGGCGAGGCGAAGGGAGCGATGACGTCGGCGATGTCACGCAGCCGGATCCGGTCCGTGTATCCGGAGTTGTGACGAACGGCCGTGAGCCGGGCCCGGGTGACCAGGCCGGTGCACAGACCGTCATCGTCGCAGACGACCAGATGCCCCGTACGGGCGGCGGCCATCACGGACAGTGCCACCTCTACGGTCATGTCCTCCCAGACCTGCGGTCCGGCCGCGTCCATGGTGTCGGCCACCGTGCCGTGCGCGGAGTGGGCACTCGCCGGGCGGAACTGCGTCTGGACCAGCGTCAAAGGGTGCCTCCTGCGGAGATGGGCCGGCTTCCTGATCACGGAGGTTCTATGCCGCCGTACCGGCGGTGGACTGCCGTGCGGACGCGCGGCGGGCCGCCGAGGCGGGGCCGCGCCGGCCGCGTGAGGTCCCGCCGCGCTTCTTGGGGCGTTCGGCCACTGGCGCGGTGATGACGACCGGGACGCCGGAGGGGGTCTGGGCGCCGGTGATGCGGTGCAGGGCCTCCTCGCCGGCGCGGACCTGCGTGGTCTGCGGGACGATGCCGGCCGCCGCCATGAGGCGGGTCATGGCGCGGCGCTGGCTCGGGACGACCAGGGTGACGACGCTGCCGGACTCCCCGGCGCGGGCCGTACGGCCGCCGCGGTGCAGGTAGTCCTTGTGGTCGGTGGGCGGATCGACGTTGACGACCAGGTCGAGGCTGTCGACGTGGATGCCGCGCGCCGCGACGTTGGTCGCCACCAACACGTTGACGTGCCCGGTCTTGAACTGCGTCAGTGTGCGGGTGCGCTGCGGCTGTGACTTCCCGCCGTGCAGGGCGGCGGCCCGTACCCCGCTGTTCAGGAGGTGCTCGGTGAGGCGGTCGACAGCGTGCTTGGTGTCGAGGAACATGATCACGCGGCCGTCGCGTGCGGCGATCTCGGTGGTGGCCGTGTGCTTGTCGGCGCCGTGGACGTGCAGCACATGGTGTTCCATCGTCGTGACCGCGCCGGCCGAGGGGTCGACGGAGTGCACGACGGGATCGCTGAGGTAGCGGCGCACGAGCAGGTCGACGTTGCGGTCGAGGGTGGCGGAGAACAGCATGCGCTGGCCCTCGGGGCGGACCTGGTCCAGGAGTGCGGTGACCTGCGGCATGAAGCCCATGTCGGCCATCTGGTCGGCCTCGTCGAGGACGGTGACGGAGACCTGGCTCAGCCGGCAGTCACCGCGGTCGATGAGGTCCTTGAGGCGTCCCGGTGTGGCGACGACGACCTCGGCGCCACCGCGCAGCGCGCTCGCCTGCCTGCCGATCGACATCCCGCCCACCACCGTGGCCAGCCGCAGCTTGACGGAGCGGGCGTACGGGGTGAGCGCGTCGGTGACCTGCTGCGCCAGCTCACGCGTCGGTACGAGGATCAGCCCCAGCGGCTGCCGGGCCTCGGCGCGCTGCCCGGCCGTACGGGCCAGCAGCGCCAGACCGAAAGCGAGGGTCTTGCCGGAACCGGTGCGGCCACGGCCGAGGACGTCCCGCCCGGCGAGGGAGTTCGGCAGGGTCGCGGCCTGGATCGGGAACGGTACGGTCACACCTTGCGAACCCAGCGCGGCCAGCAGCTCCCGGGGCATGTCGAGATCGGCGAAACCCTCCACGGCGGGAAGCGCGGGAGTGATCGCCTCGGGGAGGGCGAACTCTCCGTGGATCGCGGCAGGCCGGCGGCCGTAACCGCCGGAACGGCTCGGGCTGCCCGACCGGTTCGGGGCCGACGGGCCGAATCGGCTGCCACCCCTTCCGGAGTCGGCACTTCCCTTACGGGTACGGGCGAAACGGTCGTTCGTACGTGTGCGGTTCATGCGGAACCTTCCTCGATGCGGCACATATCAAGGAACTCCCGCAGCGATGAGCAGCACGGAGAATTGCAAGAATGGGCCGGTGGAACGCGACAGCGAATCTGGCCGGCGGGAAATACGCGCGGGCGCAGGAGCTTGAATGAGTGATGCGATGCGGACGCACTGTTCGGGCGTCCACGGCGATGCAGCCGTGAAGGGATGCGCCTGCACCCCTGAAGGACGATCCGTGTGCGGTGAGCCCACGGATTCCCTGATCGTTGTCCGCAGGTGAAACCACTGCGGAAAACGCGAGCAGCTGGGACCCGCACCCCAAAGGATGCGGGTCCCAGCTACGAATTACGCGCCGGCGTCAGGCGAGAACGATGTTCTCGGCCGTCGGGCCCTTCTGACCCTGCGCGATGTCGAAGGTCACCTTCTGGCCCTCGAGCAGCTCGCGGAAGCCCTGGGCGGCGATGTTCGAGTAGTGGGCGAACACGTCAGCGCCGCCACCGTCCTGCTCGATGAAGCCGAAGCCCTTTTCCGCGTTGAACCACTTCACGGTACCAGCAGCCATGTCATTTCTCCTTTGGGGCAGTGCATCGGGGTCCGCACTGCGCGGACACCGTGTCGCCGCGATGATCACCCCATCCGGAAAAAGACCGGATATGCAAAAGCGCTTCCAGCGGCACAGAAACCGACCGAAGAGCATTTGAAATTTCGGGAACCACAACTGCAACTGAGATCGACAGTAGCATGCCGCAACGGCCTGTGCGTGGTGAAGAATCCCACCCCTCTTATTGCAGCAGAGAATCTGTCTGCATGTTCCGTTAAAATCTCAGCTCCCGGGCACAGCTATTGATTAATCCGGAGCGCAACGTTTCGGGGAGCATGGGCGTGCTCAGCGCAAGGACCGTCCCCCGAAGGGGTTCTGTCCGCCTCGCGGGAGAGGGCCCGGAAGGGAGGGCCGGTCCGCTGCACCCCCGCCACGACCGACCTGCCTCCCGTCCCCCTGCGTGACCTGCGCCACGTCTCCGCGACGCGCACACAGGGAGGCGGCGACATCCATGCGGTGGAGGAGATGCTCCGGCACTCCACCATCACGCCGGCCTTAGACACGTGCACGAGCCCGCTCCCCGCGCCGGACCGCGAGATCGCAGCAGAACTCGTCCCTCGGTCGCGTCCGGCGGCTGCCGGATCGTCCGCCCGAACCGCAGCCGGTCCGCCGGCACCTCCGCTCACGCAAGGGCCCGAAAACGACGCGGCGCCCGGGCCGACCGAAGCCGGCCCGGGCGCTGCACAGCAGGTCGGAGAGGGTGTCCTCTCCCCCGCAACGGTAGGCCCTGTGGGACTCGAACCCACAACCAATGGATTAAAAGTCCACTGCTCTGCCAATTGAGCTAAGGGCCCTTGGCGATGTTGCTTCCCCGAGCATAGCCGGACGTGGCCGGGACTCCGATCGGGTATCGCCGAGGTGGGTCCGGACGTGTCCCGCGCGGAACGCGGGAGGGCCCGCACGACGGGTGTCGTGCGGGCCCTCCCGGCCGGCCGGGTGAGGCCGTGTCAGCCGTTGCGCTTCCAGCGCGGCTTGTCGTCGCGGCGGCCGAAGGAGCCGCCGCCGCGGTGCTCGTCACGACGGCCGTACGGGCGGTCGTGGGAGCCGGAGTGGAAACCGGGGCGGTCGCCCTGGCGGTCACGGTTGAACGGACGGTCACCGCCGGGGCGGTCGCCCTGACGGTCACGGTTGAACGGACGGTCACTGCCGGGACGGTCGCCCTGGCGGTCACGGTTGAACGGACGGTCACTGCCGCGGTGGCCGCCGCGGTCGTCACGGCGCTCGTCACGACGGAAGCCGCCACGGTCGTCACGACGGTCACCGCGGTCACGGTTGAAGCCACCACGGTCGTCACGACGCTCGAAGGAACGCCCACCGCGGTCGTCACGGCGCTCGTCACGACGGAAGCCGCCACGGTCGTCACGACGGTCACCGCGGTCACGGTTGAAACCGCCACGGTCGTCACGACGCTCGAAGGAACGCCCACCGCGGTCACCGCGGTCGTCACGGCGCTCGCGCCGCTCGTACGGCGCCGGTGCCTCCGTACGCTCCACGCGCTCGGTCCGCTCGACGTCCCGCGCGGTCGGCTGCTCCGGCAGCGAGACCTCGGCCTCGGCCGCCGCCTCGGCGACCACCGTCTCGACGTCCTCGCCCCGCTCCCGCGCCACCCGGGCCAGCAGCCGGTCGGCCTCGTCGCGCAGCTCGGAGGCGCGGCGCTGGGCCCGCTCCAGCTCCTTGGTGAGCTGGGCGACCTCACGCTCGGCCTGCTGCGCCGCGTTGCCCGCGGACTCGGCCTGGACCTCGGTCATCGACCGGGCCCCGGTGATCTCGGCGACCTCGGGCTCGAAGGCCGTACCGGAGTTGATGATGTGACGCCCGGCGTCGACGCCCGCATCCTCCATCAGCCGGAAGATCTGGCGGCGCTGGTGCGGCAGGGAGAGGGAGACCACGGTGCCGGTGCGGCCGGCACGGGCGGTACGGCCCGCGCGGTGCAGGTAGTCCTTGTGGTCGCCGGCCGGGTCCACGTTCAGGACCAGGTCGATGCCGTCGACGTGGATGCCGCGGGCGGCGACGTCGGTCGCGACGAGCGCGTTGACGTAGCCCTTCTTGAAGTCCTCCAGCACACGGGTACGCGCGCCCTGCGTCATGCCGCCGTGCAGCGCGTCGGCCCTCACGCCGGAGTCGCGGAGCTGCTCGGCGATGCGGTCGGCGCCCAGCTGGGTGCGGACGAAGATGATCGTGCGGCCCTTGCGGGAGGCGATCGCGGCGGTGACCGGCGCCTTGTCCTTGGGCTTCACGATGAGGATGTGGTGCGACATGGTCGTCACGTTGCCCTGGGCGCTGTCGACCTCGTGCGTGACCGGGTCGGTCAGGTAGCGCTTGACCAGCGTGGAGATCTCGTTCTCCATCGTGGCCGAGAACAGCATGCGCTGGCCGCCCGCCGGGATCTGGTCGAGCAGTTCGGTGACCTCGGGCAGGAAGCCCAGGTCGGACATCTGGTCGGCCTCGTCGAGGACGGCGATCTGCACGTTCTCCAGCGAGCAGGCGCCGCGGTTGATGATGTCCCGCAGCCGACCCGGGGTGGCGACCAGGATGTCGACGCCGCGCTCCAGGGCGTAGATCTGGTTGCCCATGGACGTACCGCCGCAGACGACCTTCATCTTCAGGCCGAGGACGTCACCGTACGGCTGGAGCGCGTCGGCGACCTGCATGGCCAGCTCACGCGTCGGCGTCAGGATGACGGCGCGCGGCTTGTGCTTCTCGGTCCGGCCGCCGGCCAGCGTGGCCAGGGTCGGCAGGCCGAAGGAGAGGGTCTTGCCGGAGCCGGTGCGGCCACGGCCGAGGATGTCCTTGCCGGCCAGGGCGTCCGGGATGGTCGCGGCCTGGATCGGGAAGGGGGTGGTCACGCCGTTCTGCGCGAGCTTGCGCACGACGCCCTCGGGCAGGCCGAGGCCGGTGAAGGTGATCTCGGGGGCCGCCGCCTCGGTGGTGACGTCGGTGTCGGTCTCGGTGGTGACGTCGGTGATGGTGGTGGTGACGTCGGTGTTGGTGTCGGTGTCCTCGATGTTCTCGGGCACGACGACGTGATCAGTACTGGCGATGGGCATACGAATGCGAAACCTTCCGGAGTCTCTTCGGCACGCGCCCGTCAACTCCGTGATTCGCAGTTCGCAATTACGACCGCCTCGATGCGGTCCACCACGGTAAGGGAGAGAGTACGCGCCACACGGCGCGCTCTGCAGTGGCGCCGGGCAAATAGGATCAAACGATCTGCCACCATACGCACCCGGGACCCCCTAAAGCAAACCCGCAGGTGAGCGCGGGGTCCGACGGGTGGGGAAGCACGGAGGACGATGCCTAGACCGGCTCCCCCGCTTCCGGCGCCGGCTCCCGCTGCGCCAACTGCGTCTCGGGCGGCTGGTGCGCCGACGAGGACGGCTCCGCCTGTGTCGGCTCCGGTGTGACCGACGGCTCGGGCGGCGTCGGCGAGGGCTGCGGATCCGGCGTCCCAGAGGGCTCGGGGGGATCGGGCCGGTCGTCCGGAGTCGGCTCCGCGGGACCGTCCGGCCCGCCGTCGGCCGGCGCGGGCCGGCTCGCCCCCGCGGACGGCGAGGCCTCGGCGGACGCCGTCTTCCCCGCCCCGTCCTTCTTCCCCTTGTCCTTGCGCCCCTCGCCCTTGCCGTCCCCGCGTGACCCGTCGGCCGACACGGCGCCGTACCCGGCACCGTCGCCGGACACCGCGGTACCCCCGTCCGGCGCCTCACCGCCCGGCCTCCCCGCGGAGCGCGACGGTCCGGCGCTCCCGCCCGCACCGTCCTCACCCACGCTCATGCAGCCGGCGGCAGCGGCGACGGCGACGACCGTGGCGGTCAGGCGGACGGGTACGTACAAGCGGCGCACGGGGCCACCTCCGGTTGGAGTACAGGGTCAACAACCCCAACTCCCACCACCCGCAAGAAGACACGCGCACGGCCTATCCGTAGCCGAGCGCGTGCAGCCGGGCGTCGTCGATCCCGAAGTGGTGCGCGATCTCGTGCACCACGGTGATCTCCGTCTCCGCGACGACGTCCTCCCGGGACTCGCACATCCGCAGCGTCGGCCCCCGGTAGACGGTGATCCGGTCCGGCAGCACCCCCGCGTACCACTCGCCCCGCTCCGTCAGCGGAGTCCCCTCGTACAGCCCGAGCAGCTCCGGATCGTCCGCCGGCGGCTCGTCCTCCACGAACACCGCGACGTTGTCCATCAGTCGCGTCAGCTCCGGCGGGATCCGGTCCAGCGCCTCGGCGACCAGCTCCTCGAACATCTCGCGCGTCATCTCCAGCACGAAGCCATTGTCGGGCACGAGCCGTCCGTACGAGTTGCGCGCGGGCCCCGCATATCCGGCCATCGGCTTGGGCATACGGGACCAATGGTCCGCGTCCCCTCCGCCGCCCTGAACGCCCTCCATCGCCTCCCCCGGGTCCCGCGGGCCCTCGTCCCCCGCCACCGCTCCCGCCGGCCCGCCACCGCGACGCTCACCCTCACCCCGCAGCCGCGCCCCTGGACGCGCGCGGCCGGCCTCGTCGCCGTGGTCGTCCTCGGCGCCTGGCTCGGCCTGCTGATCGTCGGCAACGTCCGGGTCCCCGTGGGCCCCATGAACACCACCATGACCCTGCGCCCCTCCGTCACCGGCGGCACGAAGATCAACATTTCCCCGCTGGGCGCCCTCCAGCTCGACAGCCACATCGCGCCCGTCCGCCTGGACGTCAACGTCGACCAGCTCGACCCCGAGCGCTCCCAGGCCCTCGTCGACCACCCCGAACGCCTCTCCGGCCTCCAGGACGAGGTCACCGAGGACATCGCCCACGGCACCGCCGATCTCGCCGTACGCTCCTGTGTCGCCGTGGTCACCGGCGCCACCGCCCTCGGCCTCGCCGTCTACCGCCGCCCCCGCCGCGCCCTCGCCGCCGGCGGCCTCGCCCTCGGCCTGCTGGCCGCGTCCGGCGGCACGGCGTACGCCACCTGGAACCCCGACTCCGTCCTGGAACCCAGGTTCTCCGGCCTGCTCTCCTCCGCCCCGTCCCTGGTCGGCGACGCGCGCAGCATCGTCACGGAGTTCGACGTCTACCAGAAGGAACTGGCACGCCTGGTCACCAATGTGACCAAGCTCTACGACGCCACCTCCACCCTCCCCACCTACCAGCCCGACCCGACCACCATCCGCGTGCTGCACGTTTCCGACATCCACCTCAACCCGGCCAGCTGGAAGATCATCGCCTCGCTGGTGGAGCAGTACCGGGTGGATGTGATCGTCGACTCCGGCGACACGATGGACCACGGGAGCGCCGCCGAGAACGGCTTCCTGGACCCCGTCGAGGACCTGGGCGCCCCTTACGTCTGGGTCCGCGGCAACCACGACTCGCTCGTCACCCAGCGCTACCTCGAAGGCCTGAAGAACGTCCACGTCCTCGACGACGGCAGGGCGAAGACCATCGCCGGCCTGCGCTTCGCCGGCATCGGCGATCCGCAGTTCACCCCCGACCGCTCGGAGAGGACCGGGGCCGAGCAGTCCCAGGAACTGGCGGGCGCCCGTCTCGCCTCCGCCCTGCGCGACCAGCGGGCCGCCGGCACCCCGGTGGACGTGGCGATCGCCCACGAACCGTCCGCGGCCCGCGAGGTCGACGGAACCGTGCCGCTGGTGCTGGCCGGTCACATCCACCACGAGGAGACGGAGGTCATGGAGTACGGCACCCGGCTCCGCGTCGAGGGTTCCACCGGCGGCAGCGGCCTGCGCGCCATCGAGGGGAAGTACCCGGACCCGATCGAGACGTCGATCCTCTACTTCGACCGCGACACCCGCCGCCTCCAGGCCTGGGACTCGATCGAACTGGGCGGCCTCGGCCTGACCACGGCGGAGGTCAGCCGCCACCTCCCGAAGGAGAACCAGCCGGGCGCGACCGCCTCGCCGTCCCCCTCCGGAACCCCGTCGGCCACCCCCTCGACGCCCGCGCCGTAAACCGTTTTGGCGATCCTCCCGACACCACGTATGCTTCTCACGTCCCCGACGCGCTGAGAAGCGCCCAGGCGGGCCGATAGCCCTCATCGTCTAGCGGCCTAGGACGCCGCCCTTTCAAGGCGGTAGCACGGGTTCGAATCCCGTTGGGGGCACGCACCACCCTGTGCGACACTGTCGTACGACACGCTTGGTCCTGTGGAGCAGTTTGGAGTGCTCGCCACCCTGTCAAGGTGGAGGCCGCGGGTTCAAATCCCGTCAGGACCGCTGGTGTTTCACGTGAAACACCGCGGCTGGGTAGCTCAGTTGGTACGAGCGATCGCCTGAAAAGCGATAGGTCGCCGGTTCGACCCCGGCCCCAGCCACAGCAAAGGCCCCGATCCTCGATCGGGGCCTTGTTGTGTGCCCCCGCACATGTGCCCCGGCAAAATCATTGGCCGCGATTTTTCGCGGGATGAGATCCTGGAGTCCGTATGTCTACGCACTCTGCCCCCGCTCTCGGCTCCCTGGCCTCCCGCCTCACCGAGCTGTCGCTGCGCGACGCGCACCGGCTCGGGCGCAGGCTCGAAGGTGCCCGCAAGATCCGTAATCCGGAGGCCCGCGCCGCCGTGCTCGCCGAGATCGAGGCGGAGGTCGCCGCGTCCGAGGAGCGGATGGCCGGGCGGCGCACCCGGGTGCCGGCGGTCACGTACCCCGAGCAGCTGCCCGTCAGCCAGAAGAAGGACGTGATCGCCGAGGCGATCCGTGATCACCAGGTGGTGATCGTCGCGGGTGAGACCGGGTCCGGCAAGACCACGCAGATCCCGAAGATCTGCATGGAGCTGGGCCGGGGCGTCCGGGGCATGATCGGGCACACGCAGCCCCGCCGGATCGCCGCGCGTACGGTCGCGGAGCGGGTGGCGGAGGAGCTGGACACGCCGCTGGGTGAGGCCGTGGGCTGGAAGGTCCGCTTCACCGACCAGGTGAACCCGGACGCCACGTTCGTCAAGCTGATGACCGACGGCATCCTGCTCGCGGAGATCCAGACCGACCGTGAGCTGCGCGCCTACGACACGATCATCATCGACGAGGCGCACGAGCGGTCGCTCAACATCGACTTCCTGCTCGGCTATCTCGCGCAGCTGCTGCCGAAGCGCCCGGACCTCAAGGTCGTCATCACGTCCGCGACCATCGACCCGGAGCGTTTCTCCCGGCATTTCGGGGACGCGCCGATCATCGAGGTCAGCGGGCGCACGTATCCGGTGGAGGTGCGGTACCGGCCGCTGCTTGAGGAGGACTCGGAGGACGCCGACCGCGACCAGATCACCGCGATCACCGATGCCGTCGAGGAACTGATGGCGGAGGGACCGGGCGACATCCTGGTGTTCCTCTCCGGTGAGCGGGAGATCCGGGACACGGCGGACGCGCTGACGAAGAAGCGGTACCGGTCGACCGAGGTGCTGCCGCTGTACGCCCGGCTGTCGCACGCCGAGCAGCACCGGGTGTTCCAGCAGCACAGCGGCCGCCGGATCGTCCTGGCGACGAACGTCGCCGAGACGTCCCTGACCGTGCCGGGCATCAAGTACGTCATCGATCCCGGGTTCGCCCGCATCTCCCGCTACAGCCACCGCACCAAGGTGCAGCGGCTGCCGATCGAGCCGGTCTCGCAGGCCAGCGCCAACCAGCGCAAGGGCCGCTGCGGCCGTACGTCGGACGGCATCTGCGTCCGGCTGTACAGCGAGGACGACTTCCTGTCCCGTCCGGAGTTCACGGACGCGGAGATCCTGCGCACCAACCTCGCCTCGGTCATCCTGCAGATGACGGCGGCCGGTCTGGGGGAGATCGAGAAGTTCCCGTTCATCGACCCGCCGGACCACCGCAACATCCGCGACGGCGTGCAGCTGCTCCAGGAGCTGGGCGCGCTCGACGCGGCGCAGAAGGACCCGCGCAAGCGGCTGACGGAGACCGGGCGGAAGCTGGCGCAGCTGCCGGTGGACCCGCGGCTGGCGCGGATGGTGCTGGAGGCGGACAAGAACGGCTGTGTCCGCGAGGTGATGGTCATCGCCGCCGCGCTGTCCATCCAGGATCCGCGGGAGCGGCCCGCCGACAAGCAGACGCAGGCCGATCAGCAGCACGCCCGGTTCCGGGACGAGTCCAGCGACTTCCTCGCGTACCTCAACCTGTGGCGGTACGTCCGCGAGCAGCAGAAGGAGCGCGGTTCGTCGTCGTTCCGCCGGATGTGCAAGCAGGAGTACCTGAACTTCCTGCGGATCCGCGAGTGGCAGGACATCTATACGCAGTTGCGCACGGTCGCCAAGCAGATGGGCATCCACCTCAACGAGGAGGACGCCGCCGGCGACCGCGTCCACGTCTCCCTGCTGGCCGGTCTGCTGTCGCACATCGGCATGAAGGACGTGAAGGAGTCCAAGGACTCCGCTCCGGGCGCCGGCCGCAAGGACGGCGGGCGGAACGAGTACCTGGGCGCGCGGAGCGCCAAGTTCGCGATCTTCCCGGGCTCGGCGCTCTTCAGGAAGCCGCCGCGGTTCGTGATGTCGGCCGAGCTGGTGGAGACGTCCCGGCTGTGGGCGCGGGTCAACGCGAAGATCGAGCCGGAGTGGGTGGAGCCGCTCGCGGAGCACCTGCTCAAGCGCACGTACAGCGAGCCGCACTGGGAGAAGGACCAGGCGGCCGTGATGGCGTACGAGAAGGTGACGCTGTACGGCGTGCCGATCGTGGCGCAGCGCAAGGTGAACTACGGCCGGATCGACCCGGAGATCTCCCGGGAGCTGTTCATCCGCAACGCGCTGGTCGAGGGCGACTGGCGGACGCACCACAAGTTCTACGCCGACAACCGGAAGCTGCTGACCGAGGTCGAGGAGCTGGAGCACCGCGCCCGGCGCCGGGACATCATGGTCGACGACGAGACCCTGTTCGACTTCTACGACCAGCGGATCCCCGAACACGTGGTGTCGGGGGCGCACTTCGACTCGTGGTGGAAGCACAAGCGGCACGAGCAGCCGGACTTCCTCGACTTCGAGCGCGAGATGCTGATCCGTGAGTCGGCGGAGGCGGTCACCAAGGCGGACTACCCCGACTCGTGGCGGCAGGGCCCGCTCAAGTTCCGGGTCACGTACCAGTTCGAGCCGGGTGCGGACGCCGACGGTGTGACGGTCCATGTGCCGCTCCAGGTCCTGAACCAGGTGACGGACGAGGGGTTCGACTGGCAGATTCCGGGGCTGCGCGAGGAGGTCGTCACGGAGCTGATCCGTTCGCTTCCCAAGCCGGTCCGGCGGAACTACGTGCCGGCGCCGAACTACGCGAAGGCGTTCCTGGAGCGGGCGGTCCCCTTGCAGGAGCCGCTGACCGTCACGATGGCCCGTGAGCTGAAGCGGATGGTCGGAGTGCCCTTCGAGGCGGAGGACTTCGACTGGTCCCGTGTTCCCGACCACTTGAAGGTGACGTTCCGGATCGTCGACGAGCGGCGCCGCAGGATCGCCGAGGACAAGGACCTGGAGGCGCTCAGGCTCAGGCTGCGGCCGAAGGCCCGCCAGGCGCTGTCACAGGCGGCCGCCGCCACGGCGCAGCGTGAGGGGGGCGAGTCCCTGGAGCGCAAGGGGCTGACGGACTGGACGATCGGTTCGCTCACCCGCGTGTTCGAGACGCGCCGGGCCGGTCAGCCGGTGAAGGCGTATCCGGCGCTGGTCGACGACGGTGACACGGTGTCGGTCCGGCTGTTCGACACGGAGGCCGAGCAGGCGGAGGCGATGTGGAAGGGCACGCGCCGGCTGATCCTGCTGGGGATTCCGGTGAACCCCGCGAAGTTCGCGTCCGAGAAGCTGACGAACGCGCAGAAGCTGGCGCTGTCCGCGAATCCGCACGGTTCGGTGCAGGCCCTGTTCGACGACTGCGCGACGGCCGCGGCGGACAAGCTGATCGCCGACTTCGGCGGGCCGGTGTGGGACGAGGAGTCCTATCGGAAGCTGTACGACAAGGTCCGCGCGGAGATCGTCGACACCACGGTCCGCGCGGTGGGCCAGGTGCAGCAGGTGCTGGCGGCGTGGCAGGCCTGTGAGCGCCGTCTGAAGGGCGTACGGAGCCCCGTGCTGCTGCCCAACCTCCAGGACGTGCGGGGGCAGCTGGACGGGCTCGTGCGGCCCGGTTTCGTGACGGAGGCGGGGCTGCGGCGGCTGCCGGACCTGATGCGCTACCTGGTGGCCGCGGACCGGCGCCTGCAGCAGATGCCGGCGAACGTGCAGCGGGACACCACGCGCATGGCGAAGGTCCATGAGATGCGGGACGAGTACGCGTGGCTGCTGGAGCAGCTGCCGCAGGGGCGGCCGGTGCCGCGGCAGGTGCTGGACATCCGCTGGATGATCGAGGAACTGCGGGTCAGCTATTTCGCCCACGCGCTCGGTACGGCGTACCCGGTGTCGGACAAGCGGATCGTGAAGGCGATCGACGCGGCGGTGCCGTGACAGGCCCCGCACACAGGGTGAGTTCGACCAGGGGGCTCCACCTCCTGTACAGTCCTTCTCGCAGCGCAACGCACGAATAGCGCCGCGAAACCTGGTCCTGTGGAGCAGTTTGGAGTGCTCGCCACCCTGTCAAGGTGGAGGCCGCGGGTTCAAATCCCGTCAGGACCGCAGTTACCGGAAGGCCCGCATCCCGCAAGGGACGCGGGCCTTCCGCATGAGCACACCCGCACCCCGCAGCGAGGCCGCGAGCGGACACGGCAGGTCCCGTCAGGACCGCAGTTGGCGGAAGGGCCCGGGCCCTCGGGCCCGGGCCCTTCCGCGCGTGCGGGACGCCGTGTGCCCTTCTGCCGTCTTGACGGGTTCACCGCCCCCCCGGTACTCCAGGAAGCGGGGCACCGCTCCGCGTGACCCCCTGGAGGTGGCGCATGGCGGCGTCGGCCGAGCACGAGACACGGGCGCCGCTCCGTGCCCATCCGTCGGCCGCGTCGTCGTACCGGCACTTCACCCGCAACTGCCCGATCCGCCACCGGCTCCTGCGGCCGGCGCCGGACTCCGCGCCCCGCCCCTCGAACGCCTCCCCGCCCGCCGGGGAACAAGCCGGCCCTCGCACCCGTTCCCTCTAGCGCATATGCCGCAGGCTCAACAAGCCGACTGGTATGTGACGGGTGTCACCGCATGAGTTTTGGGAAGTGCGGTACTTACACCTCTCCTACAACAGGTCAATTTAATATGTGCAATTGCACCACTCGGAGAGGTCCTCGCCGGCCGGCACACAGATGACCCCCCACCCGTCCCCAGAGTCCGACAAGCCCGCGCACAGAGCGCCCCCCGGCGCCCGCCGGGGCCGGGCCGGTCCCCCATGAGCGCACAAAAAAGATCGCGCTGGACTCGGCGGAGTCCAGCGCGATCGACGACGCACCCTTGTTCAGTTGCCTGGAAAGCTCTGATCAGCTTGGGCGAGGGGCCTGTTGGGGCAGTCCCCGCGTCGCTTGGAGCCAGGGTTCCCGGGTGTCTCGGCCGGTGGGGGACCAGCCGGTTGCGCCCGGTTCATGCGGTTGTTCAGGCCTCGCTGCGCTGCTGCGGAATGCCCGCGAGCAGTGCGCGGACCTCGGCTTCGCGGTAACGGCGGTGCCCGCCGAGCGTGCGGATCGACGTGAGCTTGCCAGCCTTCGCCCAGCGCGTGACCGTCTTCGGGTCGACGCGGAACATGGTGGCGACCTCAGCCGGGGTCAGCAGCGGCTCGGCATCAGGGGTGCGAGCGGTCATGAGCGGCCTCCTCGGGAGAACCGAACCTTCTCGGTTCTTTCCTCTAAATTCTGCACCTTGACCCGCGTTGCCCGAAATGGCGGACGCGAGTCGAGTCGGTTATAGGACGAACGGCTTGTCCTCGGCACTACAACTACACCATCTGTCCAACCACGTCGGCCAAACCGATGGAATTGCCCTCCCAGGTGTTCATCAGCCGCGGAAGCCGATGGACCGTGCCATAGCGGACAGTCACGCTGCTGTGACGATCAGTCACAGCAGCGATCAGGAGTCACCAGACCCCCCAAAGCGTGCAATGCCGAGATTCCGCCCATAGTCGAGCACATCAGGACGGAGGAGTCCTCCCCGGACTCCTTGTCCTATTTTGGCACGAGGGCGGGCAAGGGGCGCAAGGGCCTCGTAAGTGCGGTCCGTCACGCTTGACGCGCTTGGGACATACGCCCGGATCGGTGTCTACGTCCGTTCCCGGGCCCGCGCTGACGGAACCTCAGGCACCTCAGGGCGAAGACGAAACCCCAAGAACGGCGTTTGGTCAAACGTCAGTTCGCCGAGCGCAGGTCGCGGACCGACCGCCAGCGCTCCACGAGGCGCCTGTAGGCCTCCCCTGCGCCCTCCTCGTCACCGCGCCGCAGCGCCGCGATCCCTTCGGCCACGTCCGCCGCCGAGTGGTCGCCCTCGAGCGTGCCGGCCGGCAGGGCGTGCACCAGTCCGCCGTAGTCCAGTTCGACCAGCGAACGCGGATGGAACTCCTCCAGCCAGCGCCCGACGTCCACGAGGCCGTCGATCAGCGGGTTCTCGTCCACGGCGTCCCGCAGCGCCCGCAGCCCCCGCGCCACCCGCCGACGGGCCTGGACCATCGGGGTCCGGTAGCGCAGGACGGGCGCCTCGTCGGCGGAGCCCTTGCCGTACTCCCGCTCGTCGTCCGCGAACAGCACGAACCAGTTGATCGGCACCTGCCAGGTCGCGGTGCGGATCCACGGCCGGGCGTCGGGGTGGTCGGCCAGCCAGCGCTCGTAGTCCCGGGTCGCCTGGTGTCGTACGACCGGGGGCAGGAGGGCGTCCAGGACCGGCAGCGGGAAGTCCTCGGCGAGCTCGCCCAGGGCCTGCCAGCCGCGCAACCGGGTGCGCCAGGGGCAGACGCGGACCACGCCGTCGGACTCCAGCACGAACGCGTCGTCGCTCTCGTGCACCGGCACCGGCACCGGCGGGGTGGGCGCGAGGTCGGCCAGGGCCCGGCGGAGCTCGTCCTGGTAGGAGGGGCGGCCGGGACGGCGGGCGTAACGGGCCCAGTGGCCGCGTTCCGGTTCCGGGAAGGCGGCCAGCGGTTCGTACACGCGCAAGTAGGTCGCGTAGGGGACGATCACCGAGGACACCTTGGGCACGCCTGCTCCCTCCCCCAAGGACCGCCGGGAAAACCTGCCGGGCCCCCGCCCGGACGGGTGGGAAACCCCTGCAAACCGTGGCACGGCGGTACTCCGGACGGAGGTGATCCGGGACACGGTGCCGCCGGTGGGCACATAAGGATTTAATCTCGTGCCACAGCCCCCGCCACCTCTACGAGGGCCGAACCCGCCCGCCGCTACTTACTCAGGAGTCACCACAGTGACCGACGTATCTGACGGCGTCCTGCACACCCTGTTCCGCTCGGACCAGGGAGGCCATGAGCAAGTCGTGCTCTGTCAGGACCGCGCCACCGGCCTCAAGGCCGTCATCGCCATCCACTCCACCGCGCTGGGCCCCGCCCTCGGCGGTACGCGCTTCTACCCGTACGCCTCCGAGGAGGAGGCCGTCGCCGACGCGCTGAACCTCGCGCGCGGAATGTCGTACAAGAACGCCATGGCCGGGCTCGACCACGGCGGCGGCAAGGCCGTGATCATCGGCGACCCGGAGCGGATCAAGTCCGAGGAACTGCTGTTGGCCTACGGCCGGTTCGTCGCCTCGCTCGGCGGCCGGTACGTCACCGCCTGCGACGTCGGCACCTACGTCGCCGACATGGACGTCGTGGCCCGCGAGTGCCGCTGGACCACCGGCCGCTCCCCGGAGAACGGCGGCGCGGGCGACTCGTCCGTGCTCACCTCCTTCGGCGTCTACCAGGGCATGCGGGCCGCCGCCCAGCACCTGTGGGGCGACCCCTCGCTGCGCGACCGCAAGGTCGGTGTCGCGGGCGTCGGCAAGGTCGGTCACCACCTGGTGGAGCACCTGCGCGCCGAGGGCGCCCAGGTCGTGATCACCGATGTGCGCGAGGACGCCGTGCGACGGATCCTCGACCGGCACCCCCAGGGCGTGTCCGCCGTCGCCGACACCGGGGCGCTGATCCGCACCGAGGGCCTGGACATCTACGCCCCGTGCGCGCTCGGCGGGGCGCTCAACGACGACAGCGTGCCGGTGCTGACCGCCAAGGTGGTCTGCGGCGCCGCCAACAACCAGCTCGCCCACCCGGGCGTGGAGAAGGACCTCGCCGACCGCGGGATCCTCTACGCGCCGGACTACGTGGTGAACGCCGGCGGTGTCATCCAGGTCGCCGACGAGCTGCACGGCTTCGACTTCGACCGGTGCAAGGCGAAGGCCGCGAAGATCTTCGACACCACGCTCGCGATATTCGCACGTGCGAAGGAGGACGGGATTCCGCCGGCCGCGGCGGCCGACCGGATCGCCGAGCAGCGGATGGCGGAGGCACGCCCGGTGCGATGACGCGTACGCGGGCGGCCCGGCTCGGGCCGCCTTCGTACAGGTGAGCGGTACCCGCCGGGGGCACTTGGAGAGAACTCTCACTTCTCCCGGCGGGTCGACCGTCGATAAGTGGTTAAAATCGCGGTTGACCAGCGAGGACGGGGCGCCTCGATGGTTCTGGGCGCGGGCACGTCATGCGGGCGACGTACCGGATGGGCGCGGGCTCAGGTACCGTGGAAGCCCTACGGACCGGACTCTCCGCGGAGAGTCCGTTCTGGACCATGAACGCGTGTCAAGACTCTGGGGCCGTCGAGCCCCGTCGTTGAGGGGGTCGAGCCATGGGGCGCGGCCGGGCCAAGGCCAAGCAGACGAAGGTCGCCCGCCAGCTGAAGTACAACAGCGGTGGGACTGATCTCTCCCGCCTGGCCGAGGAGCTGGGCGCATCGCCATCGAACCAGCCACCGAATGGTGAGCATTTCGAGGACGATGAGCAAGACGACGACCTGTACGCACGGTACGCCGACCTCTATGAGGACGACGACGAGGACGAGGACGGCCCGTCCTCGCAACAGCGTCGCGGCGCTTGACCTTGCGCTGAACACCAGCCCGGTCGGTGACTCCGGTCACCGACCGGGTTTAGTGCTGCCTCGGCCGGCCGTACCGTCCGTGCGATGGGTGCTGCCCGCATGTTCACCGCGCGGGCAGCACCCCGTCGCTCACTTCGCGTAGTCACCGACGAGGGCAGCGCCCGTGGTGTGCTCGCCGCGGTCGGTGATCTCACCGGCCACCCAGGCGTCCACCCCGCGGTCGGCCAGCGTCGCCAGCGCCACGTCGACGGACTCCTGTGGCACGACCGCGATCATGCCGACGCCCATGTTCAGCGTCTTCTCCAGCTCCAGCCGCTCGACCGCACCGGTCCGGCCGACCAGGTCGAACACCGGTGCGGGGGTCCAGGTGGAGCGGTCGACGGTCGCGTGCAGCCCGTCGGGGACGACCCTGGCCAGGTTGGCCGCGAGTCCGCCGCCGGTGACGTGGCTGAAGGCGTGCACCTCGGTGGTGCGGATCATGGCCAGGCAGTCCAGCGAGTAGATCTTGGTGGGCTCCAGGAGCTCCTCGCCGAGGGTGCGGCCCAGCTCGTCGATCCGGGCCTCCAGGGCGAGTCCCGCCCGGTCCAGCAGCACGTGCCGGACGAGGGAGTAGCCGTTGGAGTGAAGCCCGGAGGACGCCATGGCGATCACCGCGTCACCCGTACGGATGCGGTCCGCGCCGAGCAGCCGGTCGGCCTCCACGACGCCCGTACCGGCCCCGGCGACGTCGAAGTCGTCCGGACCCAGCAGACCGGGGTGTTCGGCCGTCTCGCCGCCGACCAGGGCACATCCGGCCAGCACACAGCCCTCCGCGATGCCCTTGACGACGGCGGCGACGCGCTCCGGGTGGACCTTGCCGACACAGATGTAGTCGGTCATGAACAGCGGCTCGGCGCCGCACACCACGATGTCGTCCATGACCATGGCGACCAGGTCGTGGCCGATGGTGTCGTACACGCCCAGCTGCCGCGCGATGTCGACCTTGGTGCCGACGCCGTCCGTGGCGGAGGCGAGCAGGGGCCGTTCGTAGTTCTTCAGGGCGGAGGCGTCGAAGAGGCCGGCGAAGCCGCCGAGGCCGCCGAGGACCTCGGGGCGCCGGGTCTTCCTCACCCACTCCTTCATCAGCTCGACGGCGCGGTCGCCCGCCTCGATGTCGACGCCCGCGGCTGCGTAGCTGGCACCAGTGTTCTGGGACATGACTGTGAGAGCTTTCGTGTCGTCCGTCAGGGCTTACGGGCGGCGGATCGCGTCGACCGAGGCCGGGGCGGCGGTGCCGGCGGCCAGCTCGGTCTCCAGGAGCTGCTTGCCGAGAAGCTCGGGGTCGGGCAGGTCCATCGGGTACTCGCCGTCGAAGCAGGCGCGGCACAGGTTCGGCTTGGCGATGGTGGTCGCCTCGATCATGCCGTCGATGGAGATGTACGACAGGGAGTCGGCGCCCAGCGAGGTGCCGATCTCGTCGATCGTCATGCCGTTGGCGATGAGCTCCGCGCGGGTGGCGAAGTCGATGCCGAAGAAGCAGGGCCACTTCACGGGCGGCGAGGAGATCCGGATGTGGACCTCGGCGGCGCCCGCCTCACGGAGCATCCGGACCAGGGCGCGCTGGGTGTTGCCGCGCACGATCGAGTCGTCGACGACGACCAGGCGCTTGCCCTTGATGACTTCCTTGAGCGGGTTCAGCTTCAGGCGGATGCCGAGCTGCCGGATGGTCTGCGAGGGCTGGATGAACGTACGTCCGACGTACGCGTTCTTGACCAGGCCGGCGCCGAAGGGGATGCCGGACGCCTCCGCGTAGCCGATCGCGGCCGGAGTGCCGGACTCCGGGGTCGCTATGACCAGGTCGGCCTCGGCCGGGGCCTCCTTCGCGAGGCGGCGGCCCATCTCGACCCGCGAGAGGTACACGTTCCGGCCGGCGATGTCGGTGTCCGGGCGGGCCAGGTACACGTACTCGAAGACACAGCCCTTGGGCTTCGCTTCCGCGAACCGGGAGGTGCGCAGCCCGTTCTGGTCGATGGCGACGAACTCGCCCGGCTCGATCTCGCGGACGTAGCTCGCGCCGCAGATGTCGAGGGCGGCGGACTCGGAGGCGACGACCCAGCCCCGCTCCAGGCGGCCGAGGACCAGCGGGCGGATGCCCTGCGGGTCGCGGGCCGCGTACAGGGTGTTCTCGTCCATGAAGACGAGGCTGAAGGCGCCCCTGACCTTGGGGAGGACCGCGTGCGCGGCCTGCTCCACGGTCACCGGCTCGCCGTCGGCGGCGCGCTGGCCGGCCAGCAGGGCGGTGATCAGGTCGGTGTCGTTGGTGGCCGCCACCTTGGGGGCGCGGCCGTTCTCCTTGGGGAGTTCGGCGACCATCTCGGCGAGCTGCGCCGTGTTGACCAGGTTGCCGTTGTGGCCGAGCGCGATGGATCCGTGCGCGGTGGCGCGGAACGTCGGCTGGGCGTTCTCCCACACGGAGGCACCCGTGGTCGAGTAGCGGGCGTGTCCGACCGCGATATGACCCTGGAGCGAACCGAGAGAGGTCTCGTCGAAGACCTGGGAGACCAGGCCCATGTCCTTGAAGACGAGGATCTGGGAGCCGTTGCTGACCGCGATACCCGCGGATTCCTGGCCCCGATGCTGGAGGGCGTAGAGCCCGAAGTACGTGAGCTTGGCGACCTCTTCACCCGGAGCCCAGACACCGAAGACGCCACAAGCGTCCTGGGGGCCCTTCTCACCGGGGAGCAGGTCGTGGTTGAGTCGTCCGTCACCACGTGGCACGCCTCCGAGTGTAGGCGAGGTCGACCACTGGTCCGAATGCGGGATATGCCCCCGGCTGTGGATCAGCGCTGTGCGACGGCCCGGACACTGGTGCCGTTTTCGCTGGTCAGCGTGAGGGTTCGGCCTTCGAGCTCGTAGTCCACGGTGCCTGCGAACAGCTTCGTCAGCGCCTTCTCGCCGTCCATGAGTGAGTCTTCGCACATCATTCGGGTCAGGGACGGCACCCCGAGGGTGATATGGCCGTCGCGCACGGTGGCGTCGGCGTTCACGTGGTTGCAGCCGAGGCGGCCGGAGACGGTGCCCTCCTTCTTGTCGAAGGTGAGGTGGGCGCGGTTGTCGACGGCGGGAGTGGTGACGGTCCACTTGGTGCCGTACAGCGGGGAGTCCTCGGCCTTGCTCAGGCGCACGGTGTCGCCGGACTCGGTGGTGAGGGTGAGGCGGTCGTCGTTCACCTCGGACTGCAGGGTGCTGCCGGAGAGGGTGCGGGAGAGGGCCCGTTCGACGTCCATGGGCTTGTCGTCGCAGGCCATCTCGGTGGACGCGGTGTCGCCGAGCGTGATCCGGTCGCCGTCGACGGCGGCGTCGGCGCCGAAGGTGTTGCAGCCGTAGCTGCCCTCGGCCCGGCCGCTGTCGTCGAGGGTGAGGTGCGCTCCGTCGGGGGCGCGGTGGGTGGTGCCGTCGACGGTGAGGCTGTCGATGGTCCAGCGGATGCCGGTGACCGGTTCCTCCGCCTTCGCGGTGCCGCTGCCGGCGCCCGCCTTCTCGCCGCCACAGGCCGCCGCGAACGGGACGACGAGCACGGCGACGGCCGTCAGGGTCATGCGCTGCTTGTGCTTCTGCCTGTACATGCCGATTCGACGAGGGCGGGGAGCGGACGGTTCCCCTTCCGCCCCGGACTCATCCCAGCAGCGGCAGATACGGTCCGAGGTCCGCCCGCTCCCCGCTCGCGCTCACCTTCGCGTCGGCCACCGCGTCCTGCCAGGCCGTCCGTCCGCCGGCCAGCCGGATCCAGGTCAGCGGGTCGGTCTCGACGACGTTCGGCGGGGTGCCCCGGGTGTGCCGCGGCCCCTCCACGCACTGCACGACCGCGTACGGCGGGATCCGCACCTCCGTGGAGCCGCCGGGGGCCTTCGCGGCGAGCGCGTCGGCCAGCAGCCGGGTGCAGGCGGCCAGGGCCTGACGGTCGTACGGGACGCCGAGGCCGGGCACGGCGGCGTTCAGGTCGTCGGTGTGGACGACGAGCTCGACGGTGCGGGTGACGACGTAGTCGGCCAGTGGCAGGGCGCCCGCGCTGGTGGGGAGCAGCCGGCCGCCGGGGGTCTCGTCGAGGCGGGCGGTGAAGCGCCGCTCGACGTCCGCGAGGTGGGCGTCGAGGTCGGGGTGGTCCGCCGCGAGCCGGCGGGCGGTGCCGGCGATGGCGTCCGCGTCGGCGGCGACGGCGGACGGCCAGTCGAGCAGCCGCCCGTCCTGCCGCGCGGGCACGGGCTCCTCCAGCAGGCGGTCCACGGCGGTCAGCGCCATCCCGACGTGCGCCACCAGCTCCCGTACGGTCCAGTCGCCGAGCCGTGCCGGCAGCGCGAGCTGCTCGGGGGTGAGGGTGCGCACGGCCTCCCGTACGTTCCCGAACTGCGCCAGCACGGCGGCGCGGGTCCTGGCGGGGTCGTAGGAACGGGCGCGCTTCTTGGCCGGGGGCATGGCGGCAGCCTATGCGGTCAGGCGGAGGCGGACGGCGCCGGATCGGGTGCGTCGAACACCTCGCCGTTGCGCGGGACGCCCATGCCGCGCCAGGTGAACGGTATGCCGCGCGCGGCGTCCGGGTCGGGGCCGTCCATCAACTGGAAGTGCAGGTGCGGTTCGGTGGAGTTGCCGGAGTTGCCGACGCGGGCGAGTGTCTGTCCGGCGCACACCCTGTCCCCCTCGCGGACGGCGAGGGAACCGTGCCGCAGGTGGGCGTAGGCCGCGTAGGTGCCGTCACCGAGGTCCAGCACGACGTGGTTGCCCAGGATGCGGCGGACTCCGGACATCTCGCGCACCGAGCCCTCGATCAGTGTCAGGTACAGCAGCGCGGGCAGCGAGGTGCGGCTGAGGTGGTCGCGCTGCCGGTCGTCGGCGCGGACGACGGTGGCGTCGGCGACCGCGTGCAGCGGGGCGCCGAACGCCGGGAAGTCGGAGGCGCGGCGGAGCAGCGGCCACAGGAGGGAGAACCCGGGGCGGGCATCCGGCTCGGCGACGAGGTCGATGGCGTACGTCTGTCCGTATGCGTGGACGCCGTGGCTCGGGGTGCGGTCGGCCGGGCTGTTCAGCGCGGACCAGCGGCCGGTGACGGGCGGGGCGACCTCGACGGGCTCGCGGGCGGCACGCGGGGCGTCCGGTGCGCCGCCGCCCCACCGGTTGACGACGGCGACCAGGACGTAGGCCAGGGCCAGGGGCAGGAGGTTCCACCACCAGGCGTAGCCCCAGCCCAGGACGATGTGTGCGGTCATCAGGGCGATGAAGCCCAGCTGGAGGCCCCGGAAAACGATCATGGCGAGTTTGCGTGCGGACATGTTTCCCCCTTGTCCCCGGTGTCGGACGGTGCTCAGGAACGCGCCGCCGCCAGCGTCACCAGCAGCGGTACGACCCGGCCGGGCGGCACCTCGTAGCGGCCCCGGCCGGTGGTGTGCAGCCAGCCGCTGCCGGTGAGCTGGCGCAGATGGTGGTAGATCTGGCCGGTCGTGCCGATCCCCTCCAGTTCCGCCAGCTCCGCCGCGGTGCGCCGACCACCGACTGTCTCGCGGAGCAGCCGGAGGCGCACCGGGTGACCGAGCGCGGCGAGCGCGTCGGCGGCGTCCGGCCACTCGTAGGCCAGCAGGCCCTCGGTGAGCGCGCCGTGCTGCCACTCGTACTGCTCTCCGGTCGGCAACCGGACCGCCCCGGTGAACAGCACGCCTCCGTCGGCCGCCTTCAGCTCGGCGAGCTGCTCCTTCAGCCCCTCCAGGGCCCAGAAGTCGCCCTCACCGAGGCGGGGTGCGGCGCGGTCGGCCGCCTCCAGGGCCGCCAGCCTGCGTTCGAGGTCGGTCATGCGCTCTTCGAGTTCCACGCCTTCGACTTTACGTAATTACGTAAAGTCGCGCAAGGGGTGGGGCGACGGCACCGCGATACGCCGAAGCCCCCGCCCGGCGGACCGGGCGGGGGCTTCGTTCCCGTGCGGGAAGGACGCAGGGGTCAGGCCAGCAGGGCCGGGATCGTCGCCTCGTGGGCCTCGCGCAGCTCGGCCAGGGTGAGGGTGAACTCGCCCTGGAGCTCCACCGTGTCGCCGTCGACGACGCCGACGCGGGTGGCCGGGAGGCCGCGGGCGCCGCACATGTCGTTGAAGCGGACCTCCTCCGAGCGCGGCACGGCGACGATCGCGCGCCCCGCCGACTCGGAGAACAGGAAGGTGAAGGCGTCGAGCCCGTCGGGGACGACCAGACGCGCGCCCTTCTCCCCCAGCAGCGCCGACTCGACCACGGCCTGGATCAGGCCGCCGTCGGACAGGTCGTGCGCGGAGTCGATCATGCCGTCGCGGGAGGCGGAGATCAGGATCTCGGCCAGCAGGCGCTCGCGCTCCAGGTCGACCTTGGGCGGCAGGCCGCCGAGGTGGTCGTGGACGACCTGGGACCAGGCCGAGCCGCCGAACTCCTCGGTGGTGTCGCCGAGGAGGTAGAGCAGCTGGCCGTCCTCCTGGAAGGCGACCGGCGTGCGGCGGGCCACGTCGTCGATGACGCCCAGCACGGCCACCACGGGCGTGGGGTGGATGGCCGCCTCACCCGTCTGGTTGTAGAGCGAGACGTTGCCGCCGGTCACCGGGGTGCCGAGCTGCCGGCAGCCGTCCGCCAGACCGCGGACGGCCTCCGCGAACTGCCACATGACGGCCGGGTCCTCGGGCGAGCCGAAGTTCAGGCAGTCGGAGACCGCGAGGGGCTTGGCGCCGGTCGTCGCCACGTTGCGGTACGCCTCGGCGAGGGCCAGCTGGGCGCCCGTGTACGGGTCGAGCTTGGCGTACCGGCCGTTGCCGTCGGTGGCGATCGCGACGCCGAGGCCGGACGCCTCGTCGATGCGGATCATGCCGGAGTCCTCGGGCTGGGCGAGGACGGTGTTGCCCTGCACGAAGTGGTCGTACTGCTGCGTGATCCACTGCTTGGAGGCCTGGTTGGGCGAGCCGACGAGCTTCAGGACCTGGTCCTTCAGCTCGTCGGACGTCTGCGGCCGGGGCAGCTTGTTCGCGTCGTCCGCCTGGAGCGCGTCCTGCCAGGACGGGCGGGCGTACGGGCGCTCGTAGACCGGGCCGTCGTGGGCGACCGTGCGCGGGTCGACGTCGACGATCTTGCCGCCGTGCCAGAAGATCTCCAGGCGGTCGCCGTCGGTCACCTCGCCGATGACGGTGGCGATGACGTCCCACTTGTCGCAGATCTCGAGGAAGCGGTCGACCTTCTCCGGCTCCACGACCGCGCACATGCGCTCCTGGGACTCGCTCATGAGGATCTCCTCGGGCGAGAGCGTGGAGTCGCGCAGCGGGACGTCGTCGAGGGTGACGCGCATGCCGCCGGAGCCGTTGGAGGCCAGCTCGCTGGTCGCGCAGGACAGACCCGCGGCTCCCAGGTCCTGGATGCCGACGACCAGCTTCTCGGCGAACGCCTCCAGGGTGCACTCGATGAGGAGCTTCTCCTGGAAGGGGTCGCCGACCTGGACGGCGGGGCGCTTCGAGGGCTTGGCGTCGTCGAAGGTCTCGGAGGCCAGGATGGAGGCGCCGCCGATGCCGTCGCCGCCGGTGCGGGCGCCGTACAGGATGACCTTGTTGCCCGCGCCGGACGCCTTGGCGAGGTGGATGTCCTCGTGCCGCATGACGCCGATGGCCCCGGCGTTGACCAGCGGGTTGCCCTGGTAGCAGGCGTCGAAGACGACCTCGCCGCCGATGTTGGGCAGGCCCAGGCAGTTGCCGTAGCCGCCGATGCCGGCGACGACGCCGGGCAGGACGCGCTTGGTGTCCGGGTGGTCCGCCGCGCCGAAGCGCAGGGGGTCCACGACGGCGACCGGACGGGCGCCCATCGCGATGATGTCGCGGACGATGCCGCCCACGCCGGTGGCCGCGCCCTGGTAGGGCTCGACGTAGGAGGGGTGGTTGTGCGACTCGACCTTGAAGGTGACCGCGTAGCCCTGGCCGACGTCGACGACGCCGGCGTTCTCGCCGATGCCGACGAGGAGGGCGTCGGACTCGGGGGCCTTCTCGCCGAACTGGCGGAGGTGGACCTTGCTGCTCTTGTACGAGCAGTGCTCGGACCACATGACGGAGTACATGGCGAGTTCGGCGCCGGTCGGGCGGCGGCCGAGGATCTCCACCACCCGCTCGTACTCGTCCTTCTTCAGGCCCAGCTCGGCCCAGGGCAGCTCGACGTCGGGGGTCGCGGCCGCGTGCTCGACCGTGTCCAGAGGCGTCCGGCTCATGCGTTGACCAGCTTCTTGAGGATCGAGGTGAAGAACGGCAGGCCGTCGGTACGGCCCGTACCGATCAGCGACTCGACGGCGTGCTCGGGGTGCGGCATCAGACCGACGACGTTGCCCGCCGCGTTGGTGATGCCGGCGATGTCGTTGAGCGAGCCGTTGGGGTTGACGTCGAGGTACCGGAAGGCGACGCGGCCCTCGGCCTCCAGCTCGTCCAGCGTCCGCCGGTCGGCGACGTAGCGGCCGTCCATGTTCTTCAGCGGGATGTGGATCTCCTGGCCGGCCGTGTAGTCGGCGGTCCAGGCGGTGTCCGCGTTCTCCACCCGCAGCTTCTGGTCGCGGCAGATGAAGTGCAGGTGGTCGTTGCCCAGCATGCCGCCGGGGAGCAGGTGCGCCTCGGTGAGGATCTGGAAGCCGTTGCAGATGCCGAGCACGGGAAGCCCGGCCTTGGCCTGGTCGATGACGGTGTCCATCACCGGCGAGAAGCGCGCGATGGCGCCGGCGCGCAGATAGTCGCCGTAACTGAAACCGCCGCAGAGCACCACGGCGTCGACCTGCTTGAGGTCCTTGTCCTTGTGCCAGAGGGCGACGGGCTCGGCGCCGGCGACGCGGATCGCGCGCTGCGTGTCCCGGTCGTCCAGGCTGCCCGGGAAAGTGACGACGCCAATACGAGCGGTCACTTCGCGGCCTCCGCGACTTCCTCGACCCGTACGGTGAAGTCCTCGATCACGGTGTTGGCGAGGAAGGATTCCGCAAGGTCGTGGATGCGGGCGAGCGCGGCCTCGTCGACCGGCCCGTCAACTTCCAGTTCGAATCGCTTTCCCTGACGGACGTCCGAGATCCCTTCGAAACCCAGCCGCGGCAGTGCGCGCTGCACCGCCTGGCCCTGGGGGTCGAGGATCTCCGGCTTGAGCATGACGTCGACTACGACGCGTGCCACTGGCACTCCCGGTGTGTGGTGCTGAGCAGGTTCCTTCAGACTACCCGCACAAAATTTCTACGCGGGTAGAGTTGGAGGAATCTACGTGATGGTCATCACGATTCGGCATCGTGAGGAGACGTCAGGGAAAAGATCCGGGAAAGATCTCCGTTTGCTCGCACATCTCTATTGCGCCCGGACACGCGGACAGATTTAGTCGGGCTTCACATTGCATTGCCGGGCACTGTACAAATGAATTGTCATTAGCAGATACTTTGCCCGATTACAGGCGGACAGCCGACATCTCGACGATGTCCCGGCACGTCATCACGGACGTCCGGACGAGAGGTGTCGCACGAAGGGACCGATATTCGTGGCGCAGAAGGTCGTGGTCACGCTCTTTGACGACATCGACGGCTCGGAAGCGGCGGAAACGATCGCCTTCGGACTGGACGGCAAGTCGTACGAGATCGACCTCAATGAAGCCAATGCCAGGAAACTGCGGCAGGCTCTCGAGCCCTACGTGGACGCCGGCCGCAAGCGGTCGCGCTCCGGCAGGGCGTACCGGCAGACGGAGGTCGCCCCGGACCCGGCTGCCGTCCGCGCCTGGGCACAGGCGAACCGGATGGACGTGCCCGCGCGCGGGCGGATCCCCAAGAAGGTCTACGAGGCGTTCACCGCGGCGCAGTGAGCCGATGGAGTGACCCGCCCCGGCGGCCGGTCACCCATCCCTCGCGGCAACCGACTTGCGCAGCACCCCCGCTGATCAGCTAGAGTCTGGAGCACGCCGAGGGGCAAGGCCGAAAGGCCCGGCTC
Source organism: Streptomyces sp. NPDC059454 (assembly GCF_042749965.1). NCBI lineage: Bacteria > Bacillati > Actinomycetota > Actinomycetes > Kitasatosporales > Streptomycetaceae > Streptomyces > Streptomyces sp. NPDC059454. The sequence continues at coordinate 50,204 of NZ_JBHYVC010000021.1, forward strand.
ACGGAGTACTTGCGGGTGTAGTTCAGTAGTAGAACATCCCCCTTCCAGGGGGAAGGCGCAGTGTGCAATTCCTGTCACCCGCTCCGCACCGCCGTACCGATCATCCTTGAGGATCGGGTAGGCTGGTGAACGCGCCGATCGGTGAGAGCCGGTCGGAGGCAATGCGGACGTAGCTCAGTTGGTAGAGCGCAACCTTGCCAAGGTTGAGGTCGCGAGTTCGAGCCTCGTCGTCCGCTCTGTGATCAAAGGCCCCGGTCATCGACCGGGGCCTTTGTCGTGCCCTCGATGAGGGCCCGTCTGACATTTGTCATGTCCGGTGATGACAGCCCGCACTGACGTACCGCCCCGGCCGCCGGAATGATCGAAGCATGGAAGCGAACGAACACGAACACGTGATTGAGGTCACCGGCCTGCGACGTGTCTACGGGGGCGGGTTCGAAGCGGTACGCGGGATCGACTTCTCCGTACGGCGCGGAGAGGTCTTCGCCCTGCTGGGCACCAACGGCGCCGGCAAGACCTCCACCGTCGAGCTGCTGGAAGGGCTCGCCGCTCCGGCCGGCGGGCAGGTCCGGGTGCTCGGCCACGACCCGTACACCGACCGTGCCGCCGTACGGCCCCGCACCGGCGTGATGCTCCAGGAAGGCGGATTCCCCTCCGAGTTGACCGTCGCCGAGACCGCCCGGATGTGGGCGGGGTGCGTCAGCGGGGCCCGCCCCGAGCGGGAGGTGCTGGCGCTGGTCGGGCTGGAGGCGAAGGCCGGCGTCCGGGTGAAGCAGCTGTCCGGGGGCCAGCGGCGCCGCCTGGACCTGGCGCTCGCGCTGCTCGGCGACCCCGAGGTGCTCTTCCTCGACGAACCCACCACCGGGCTCGACGCCGAAGGCCGCCGGGACACCTGGGAGCTGGTGGGCGCGCTGCGCGACGGCGGTACGACCGTACTGCTCACCACGCACTACCTGGAGGAGGCCGAGAACCTCGCCGACCGGCTCGCGATCATGCACGACGGACGCATCGCCGCCACCGGCACCCCTGCCGAGGTGACCGCGAGCGAGCCGTCCCGGATCACCTTCGAGCTGCCCGAGGGCTACTTCGTGGGCGACCTGCCGCCCCTCGCCGAACTGGGCGTGAGCGACCACACGGTCGACGGCCGGACCGTCCGGCTGCGCACCCGCGAACTGCAGCGGGCGGCCACCGGACTGCTGATGTGGGCGCACGGCGCCGGAGTGGAACTGCACCGGCTGGACGTGCGGTCGGCATCCCTGGAGGAGGCGTTCCTCGGGATCGCCAAGGACGCGTCGGCGGGGACGACGGCGCCGAAGGAGTACGCGGCATGAGCACGACCACGACCACGACCACGACCAGGACCACGACCACGCCGGTGAGCCGGATGACCTCCCTCGCCCGCGCCGAACTGACGCTGCTGGGGCGGAGCAAGGGCACGCTCGTCGCCGCGCTGTTCGTGCCGCTGGTGCTGCCGCTGAGCGTGCGGTCGGCGGCCGAGGAGATGGACCTCGCCGAGGCCGGCCTGACCCCCGGCACCGTCGTGCTGCCCGCCGCCGTCGGCTTCTCCCTGCTGTTCGCCGTGTACTCCGCCCTCGTCGGCGTCTTCGTCGTCCGCCGCGAGGAACTCGTCCTCAAGCGGCTGCGCACGGGCGAGCTGCGGGACGCCGAGATCCTCGGCGGGTCCGCGCTGCCGTCCGTCCTCACCGGGCTGACGCAGTGCCTGGTGCTGATCGCGGCCTGCGCGGTACTGCTGGACATGTCCGCGCCGTCCGCGCCGCATCTGGCCGTCCTGGGCCTGCTGTTGGGGCTCGCGATGTGCGCCGCGCTCGCGGCCGTCACCGCGGCCTTCACCCGGACCGCCGAGAGCGCGCAGGTCACACCGATGCCCCTGCTGATCATCTCGATGCTCGGCTCCGGCATGTTCGTCCCGCTGGAGCTGCTCCCCGACCGGCTGGCCTCCGTCTGCGAACTGCTGCCGCTGACCCCGGTCATCACCCTGGTGCGCGGCGGCTGGACCGGCGACCTGTCGGCGTACGAGGCGCTGGGCGCCGTGGCGACGGCGGTGGCCTGGACCCTGCTGGCGGTGTTTGCTGTACAGCGGTGGTTCCGCTGGGAGCCGAGGCGCTGACGTACGCGAGGGCGGGGGCACGGGACATGAGCAGGCCGGGCGGCTGGTGGGGGCGCAAGAGCACACCGGCGAAGGTCGAGACGTACACGCGGTGGTCGTTCCACTCGTTCGCGCTGATCGAGCTGGTGTGCGCCGGCGGCCCGGTGATCGGGCAGGTGGGGCCCCGGCTGGCGACGCTGCTGATGTTTCTGACGGCCGTGCACAGCGTGTTCTGCGCCGTGACCGTCTCCCGCGCCCTGGACTGGCTGCGCGGCGGGCGCGCACAGCCCGTCCGTACCCTGTGGGCGCTCGGCGCCACCACCGCGGCGATGGGCGTCATCGCCCTCCTCGTCGCCGAGCACGGGCCCGCCGGTAAGAGCGTCGACGGAGCGGCCGGCGGGGTCTTCGCGATCGTGATGCTCTTCGGCGCCGGCGCGATCGCCATCGGCGTCCGCGGCCGGCGGCGGGTGTCCGCCTGCGTGACCGGCTTCGCGGTGGGCACGGCGGTGGTGTCCTCCGCCCTCGGCATGCCCCTTGCCGTCGCGCTGTTCACCGCCCTGGTCGTGCTGGCCGGCGGCGGCTTCTTCGCCTTCACCTACCTCTTCTCCATCTGGCTGCTCAACGCCGTCTACCAACTGGACGAGGCCCGCGAGACCCGCGCCCGGCTCGCCGTCGCCGAGGAACGGCTGCGGTTCGGGCGGGACCTGCACGACGTGATGGGACGCAACCTCGCCGTGATCGCGCTGAAGAGCGAGCTGGCCGTGCAACTGGCCCAACGGGGACGGCCGGAGGCCGTGACCCAGATGGTCGAGGTGCAGCGCCTCGCGCACGAGACGCAGCGGGAGCTGCGGGAGGTCGTACGCGGCTACCGCGAGGCCGATCTGGCCGGTGAGCTCGGCGGCGCCCAGGGTGTGCTGACGGCGGCCGGCATCGACTGCGCGGTCACCGGCCCGCCGGCCGGGCTGCCGGCCCCGGTGCAGTCCGCGCTCGGCTGGGTCGTACGGGAGGCGGCGACGAACGTCCTGCGGCACGGGGACGCACGGCGGTGCACGGTGGGGGTGCGGGTGTCGCAGGGGCGTGTGGTGCTCACGGTGGAGAACGACGGCGTGCCGGACGGCGCCGGACCGGGCCGGGGATCCGGTCTCGTCGGGCTGCGGGAGCGGCTGGCGGAGATGGGCGGGACCCTGCGGGCCGGGCCCGCGGGGGACGGCCTGTTCCGGCTGACGGCCGAGGTCCCGCTGCCGTCGGACGCCGGGCGGGTCACCGTCGTGTCCGCTCCCCGCTCCGTGAACGAGGTCACCTCATGACGTCATCAAGGCCCCTGCGCCTGCTGCTCGCCGACGACGAGCACCTGATCCGGGGCGCGCTCGTCGCGCTGCTGTCGCTCGAGGACGATCTGACGGTCGTCGCCGAGGCGGCCTCCGGACCGGAGGCGCTGGCGATGGCACGGGCGCACGCCCCCGATGTCGCCGTACTGGATCTGCAGATGCCCGGCGCCGACGGTGTGAAGGTCGCCACATCCCTGCGGGCCGAACTGCCCGACTGCCGGGTGCTGATCGTGACCGGTCACGGGCGGCCCGGGCATCTGAAGCGGGCGCTCGCGGCGGGTGTGCGCGGGTTCGTCCCCAAAACCGTCAGCGCCCAGCGGCTCGCGGAGATCATCCGCACGGTGCACGCGGGAAACCGTTACGTCGACCCCGAGTTGGCCGCCGACGCGATCGCCGCCGGCGACTCCCCGCTGACCGCGCGCGAGGCCGAGGTGCTGGAACTCGCGGCGGACGGGGCGCCCGTGGCGGAGATCGCGGAGCGGGCCGCGCTGTCCCAGGGGACCGTGCGGAACTACCTCTCCTCGGCCGTCTCGAAGCTCGGGGCGGAGAATCGCCATGCCGCGGTCCGTCTCGCACGGGAGCGGGGTTGGGTATAGTGGGTGTCGCGCCACGGCGCATGCGAACGTAGCTCAGTTGGTAGAGCGCAACCTTGCCAAGGTTGAGGTCGCGAGTTCGAACCTCGTCGTTCGCTCAGGATCAAGGCCCCGGTCATCGACCGGGGCCTTCGTCGTGCGGCCCGGGGTGCTCAGCTCCAGGTGGTGCCGGTGAGCCGCTCGTACGCCTCCACGTACTTGGCGCGGGTGGCGTCCACGATGTGCTCCGGCAGCGGCGGCGGGGGCTGCTCGCTCCTGCGGTCCCAGCCCGACTCGGCGGAGGTCAGCCAGTCCCGCACGAACTGCTTGTCGTACGACGGCTGCGCGCGGCCCGGCTTCCACTGCTCGGCCGGCCAGAAGCGGGAGGAGTCCGGGGTGAGCACCTCGTCCGCGATGACCAGCCTCTCGCCGTCGAAGCCGAACTCGAACTTGGTGTCCGCGAGGATGATCCCCCGGTCGCGGGCGATGTCCCGGGCGCGGGAGTACGCGGCGAGGGTCGCCTGGCGCAGCTGGGCGGCGGTCTCCGCGCCGACCTGGCGGGCGACCTCCTCGTAGGAGACGTTCTCGTCGTGCTCGCCGACGGCGGCCTTGGTGGCCGGGGTGAAGATCGGGGCGGGCAGTTCGGAGCCGTCCACCAGTCCCTCGGGGAGGGCGAGGCCGCAGACCGTACGGGACGCCTCGTACTCGGCCAGGCCCGAGCCGGTGAGGTAGCCGCGGGCCACGCACTCCACCGGGACCATGTTCAGGGACTTGCAGACCAGGGTGCGGCCCGCCCAGTCGGCGGGGGCGCCGGCCGGGAGTTCGGTGCTCAGGACGTGGTGGGGCAGCAGGTCGGCGAGCTGGTCGAACCACCACAGGGAGAGCCGGGTGAGGACCCTGCCCTTGTCGGGGATCTCGGTCGGCAGCACCCAGTCGTAGGCGGAGATGCGGTCGCTGGCGACCATCACGAGGTCGCCCGCCTCGCTCCGGTACAGCTCGCGCACCTTGCCGGTGTGCAGATGCACCAGACCCGGAACCTGGATCGGCTCGGGCTTTTCGACGAATCCGGACACGGTTCCTCCCCGTGGTTCTGTCCTAGTGCGTCGATTCTCCCGTACGGGGCGGACGGTCGTGGCCGCGGGTCAGTCGCGTTTGCAGATGCGGTCCAGGAGATGGGCCGTGGCGCGCTGGACGCGGGGGTCGGTGTGGCCCGGGCGGTCCAGGGCGGGGGACCAGGCGAAGGTGCCGGAGGCGAAGACCCAGGCGCCGGAGGGGGCCCGGTAGAGGGACGTCTCCTGGTGGCGGCGGACGCCCCGGCGGTCGGTGTACGGGGAGTGGGCGAGCAGGACGCGCTCCTCGTGCGCGGGCAGCGGGGTGCGCGGGTAGTAGCGGTCGGCCTCGGCCGCGACCATGCCCTCGATGCCGTCGCCCTCGTGCGCGCCGGTCGCCTCCCACATCCAGTGGCCGGCGTTGCGGACGATCAGCGGATGCGGCTCGGGGACGGGGCCCGCGTACTGGATGCCGAGCAGCTGCTGCTCCGCGCGGTCGTGTTCCCGCCACAGCGTGGGCTTGCCCGGGCCCCGGCGCTTGCGGCAGGTCAGCAGGCGGGCGGGGCCGGACGGGGAAGGGGCGAGCTCCACCTGCCAGTACAGGGTGTTGGCGGAGAGGAAGACGAGGGACGTGCCGTGCTCACGGGCGCGTTCCACGGCGGTGCGCATGGGCACCGACCAGTACTCGTCGTGGCCGGGGAAGATCAGGCCCCGGTAGCGGGTGGGGTCGATCCGGCCGGTGTGCAGGTCGCGGGCGTCGGCGTAGGCGAGGTCGTAGCCGTAGCGCTCGGCCCAGCGGATGACGTCGTAGGCGTGGCCGACGTGCAGCGGGAGGCCGGCGCCCGCGTACGGGCGGTCGAAGGAGACGGTGGTGGCGGCGTCGGCCTCGCCGAGCAGCCGGCCCTGCTCGTCCCAGGCGTGGTAGAGGCTCGCGCCGGTGCGGCCGTCCTCCGGGTAGAGGTTGTACGCCTGCCAGGTGACGTCGGGCAGGACCAGGAGGAGGTCGGCCGGGCGGCTGTCGCGGACGGTGAACGGGATGTGCGAGCGGTGGCCGTCGGCGGTGGTGAGGACGGCGACGTACGCGCCGACGCTCCAGTACGACGGGATCGGTAACCGCCAGGACAGCCACCAGTGGTGGCAGGAGACGGTGCGGTCGGCGGTGAGCGGCGCCGGCTGCACGATGCCGGAGAGACGGGGGCTGGAGGTGATCTTGGTGGCGCCGTGGCCGCTGTAGTGGCCGATGCGGTAGACGTCGACGTCGAACGGCTGGGGCGGGTCGACGGTGATGTGGAAGTCGATGGACTCACCGGGGGCGACCGCGCCGGTGGAGGCGAAGCCCTTGATCTGGCGGCGCACGTCGTCGGCGGCCCGGGGGCCGACCGAGCCGGAGGAGCGGGGGGCGGGGATGGTGCGCCGGCCCTGCTTCGGAACGCGGGCGGCGGCCCGCTCCGGGTTCGCGTACGGCTCCGGGTCCACGTACCAGGGGACGACCTGGCCGCTGTCGCCGAAGTACGTCTCGCTGCCGCGCAGCCAGGGGAGGGGGCCCTGTCCGAAGGGATCGTTCACGGCGTGCGCCAGTGCTCCCGACTCCCAGCGGCGGATCTGCTCCGAATCCATGATCGCTCCCCTCCCTCGCGCCCCCGTCGCGGTGCGGTGCGGTGCGTGGTGCTGTTCGGCAGTCGCCTGGCGGATGATGCCTGCCGCCAGTTATGTGCTTGTCGTATGTCGCACGCTCTTGCCGGTGAGCGCGAACGGTCCAAGCACATCACATTACGCACGTACTTCGTCACCGTTCGTTTTGAATTGACCGAAAGCGGAAGGGTGGGCTCCGGAGCTTTGGGCGGGGCGGGAGGCGGATCGTCGGCCCGGTCGTCGGCTCAGCCGAGCCGTACGGGCTTCTCGGGGCGTATGCCCTGCCGGGTCAGCCACAGCCGGAGGGCCGCCGGGTCGCCGTCCTCGATGAGGGCCAGGATCTGGGGGGACAGGTCCGTGGCCCGTACACCGCCGAGGAGGAGCGTGGGCCCGTCGAGCCAGTCGAGTCCGGGGGTGGCGCCCGCGGTGTCCATCGCCGCGCAGCAGACCATCGCCGTGAGGTGATCGGCGAGCAGCTCCCGGCCGGTGCGCGGGGGCTGGAGGGGGAAGAGGGGAAGCGCCTGGTCGTCCCGGAGGGGGAGGGGGTCCGGGGCGCCGTCCGCGCCGACGCCGGAGACGGAGGGTGCCACCGCCGCCTCCTCCCGGGCCAGCTCAGCGCTCAGCCGGGCGGCGAGAGCGGCACTGCGGGGGGTGGCGGCGGCCAGGTCCTCGTCGTCGGGGGCCGGAGTGGAGGACCGGCCGAAGCCCGTGGGCGGGGCGGGTTCAGCGGGCCGGACGGGTTCCGCAGGCGGGGCGGACTCAGCAGGCCGGACGGGCTCCGTGGACCGGGCGGACTCAGCGGACCCGACGGACTCCGCGAACGGGACGGACTCAGCGGACCCGACAGACTCCGCGAACCGGGCGGACTCAGCGGACCCGACAGACTCCGTGGACCGGGCAGCCGGCGTGGGCGCGTGGGTTTCCGCGTGGGTGGGCGGAGTGGTCAGGTGGGCCAGGACCCGGGAGAGGGTGGGGGCGTCGGGGGTGGGGGGTCCGCCGGAGGCGGGAGGGACGTGGAGGGCGTCCAGGACGCGGTGGAGGCGGGCGGCGTCGGTGCGCCACTTGCGGTCGACGACCTCCTCCGGATAGTCGCCCCAGTGGACCGGGGACCAGTCCGGACCGGTTTCCGCGGGCCCTCCGTGGAAGAGGCGGGCGGCGAGGAGCGAGGTGGCCTCGTCCACCGTGCCGGGCTCCTCCAGCAGGTCACAGGCGGGACGCTCACCCAGACGGGAGGCGAAGCCCTCCGCCAGCCGGTCCCGGCGGGACAACTCGGTCAGCGCCGCCACCACTCCCGCGTTGAGCCGCGAGGGCCAGCGGCCCATCCGCCAGGCCGGCAGCGCGACCCGGGTGAGCAGCCGGTCCCAGCCCGCGTACGCCAGACCCACCTGCTCCTGGGCGACGATCCGCAGCCCGTAATCCACGGCCTGCGCACGCTCGGCCGCCGCCGCGGCGACCCCGCGCTCCATCTCGGCGGCATGCCCCCGGCAGCCGCGCAGCAGCAGCCGGGCGACCCAGCCGACGCCCGCGAGCGCCCCGCGGACCACCGGACCCCGGCGGGGCGCCGAGGTCACGGCCACCGCGGCGTCCAGCCCCCGCACGAAGCGCCGGGCGGCGGCTATGTCCGGGTGCGCCGACGGTCCCGTACCGGCGACGACCGGGGCGAGGACCGCGCGCAGCTCGCCCACGCGCATCCACCACAGGAACGGGGAGCCGATCACCAGCACGGGCGCGGCAGCGGCCCCGGCCCGGGCGGGCCGCCCCGCACCGGCTATGTCGCCGTGCTCCTCGGCGGGCGGGGGTCCGTGGGCCGGGTGGGTGCGGTCCTCCAGCCAGCTGTCGCAGTCCGGGGTGAGCGCTATCGCGGAGGGGGCGGGAACGGCGAGCCGGTCGGCGAGGTCGCGCACCATCCGGTACAGGTCAGGGGCCGCGCCCTCCGCGACCGGGACCGTGGGGCTCATGGCGGGCCGGGCCCGCGCGACGACCAGGGCGACACCGGCGGCGACGAGCAGGACCAGCACCGCGACCGGTGTGAGGAACCGGCGGGCGAGGTCCCAGCCGCCGCCCGGCAGATGACCGGTGGACCCGCCGACGAGCAGGATCACGGCACCGGCGGCCGGCAGCAGCGCGACGGCCAGCGCCCGGCTCCGGACGCGCAGCACGGCCAGCGCGTGCGACCGCGCGGTCTGCGCGCCCGCCTCCGCTCCCGTTCCGCTTCCGCTCATGGTCCGACCTCACCCCCTCCCGGCGGTCCTGATGCTGCCTCGGCGTTGCTCACTCCCCCACTGTGGCACCCGTCACCGACATCGCAATGCCGATGGGCCAAGTGCCGGAACGCTTGCGCGGCACCATAGTTGGAGCCCCGGCTGTCGTCAGCCGGATGGCACATCGCTCACTCGATGGAATGGCTTTGGGGAAAGGTGGATGACGGACGGCAAGGGTCAGGCCCCGAATCCTGAGACGGATCCGGGGCCTGCGGGGTTCATCCGCGCCGGGAAGGGGACCGGCCCGCCCGGCTTACGCGTCCTACGCCTCCCGCGCCTCCCGCGCCGCCTTCGCCGCGATGTCCGTGCGGTGCTGGGAGCCGTCGAGGCCGATGCGGGACACCGCGCGGTAGGCGCGGTCGCGGGCCTCGGTGAGGTCCTCGCCGGTCGCCGTGACGGACAGCACGCGCCCGCCCGCGCTGACGACCGCGTCGCCGTCCCGCTTCGTCCCCGCGTGCAGCACGTACGCGTGCGGGGCGTCCTGGGCGGCGACCTCGTCCAGGCCGGTGATCGGGTCGCCGGTGCGCGGGGCGCCGGGGTAGTTGTGCGAGGCGACGACCACGGTGACCGCGGCCTCGTCGCTCCAGCGCGTCGGCTCCAGGTGGGCGAGGTTGCCGGTGGCGGCGGCCATCAGCACGCCGCCCAGCGGGGTCTTCAGCCGGGCCAGGACCACCTGGGTCTCGGGGTCGCCGAACCGGGCGTTGAACTCGATCACGCGGACACCGCGCGAGGTGATCGCCAGACCGGCGTAGAGCAGCCCGGAGAACGGGGTGCCACGGCGCCGCATCTCGTCCACGGTCGGCTGGAGAACCGTCTCCATGACCTCGTCGACCAGCTTGGGGTCGGCCCACGGCAGCGGGGAGTACGCCCCCATGCCGCCGGTGTTCGGACCCTCGTCGCCGTCCAGCGCGCGCTTGAAGTCCTGGGCGGGCTGGAGCGGTACGACCGTCTCGCCGTCGGTGATCGCGAAGAGGGAGACCTCGGGACCGTCGAGGAACTCCTCGATGACCACGCGCTCACATCCGCCGGCGTGCGCGCGGGCCGCCTCGATGTCGTCCGTGACGACGACACCCTTGCCGGCCGCGAGCCCGTCGTCCTTGACGACGTACGGGGCGCCGAACGCGTTGAGGGCCGCGTCGACCTCCTCGGGCGTCGTGCAGACGTAACTGCGGGCGGTGGGCACTCCGGCCCCCGCCATGACGTCCTTCGCGAAGGCCTTGGAGCCTTCGAGTCGCGCGGCCTCCTTGGACGGGCCGAAGACCGGGATGCCCGCGTCGCGCACGGCGTCGGCGACGCCGGCGACGAGGGGCGCCTCAGGGCCGACCACCACGAGGTCCGCGCCGAGCCGGGTGGCCAGCGCGGACACGGCCGCGCCGTCGAGGGCGTCGACCTGGTGCAGCTCGGCGACCTCCGCGATGCCGGCGTTGCCGGGGGCGCAGTGCAGCGCGGTGACGTCGGGGTCGAGGGACAGGGAGCGGCACAGGGCGTGTTCGCGGGCGCCGCTGCCGATGACGAGGACCTTCACGGGGGTCAGCCTAACGGGAGGCGGCGGGTTCGCTTTGTGCGGGCTTCCGAAGGAGGAGGAGAAGACCATTCGTACGTTCCTCCGAGTCCTAGTCGTTCGTGAGCTCCTCGACGACCGTCGCGCCCAGCTCGCGGACGAGCAGTTCCTTCCCGGAGAGGGCGGACTCGTCCAGGTCGGGGTCGTCGTCCTCGGGGACGTCGTCCTCGGGCGAGACGGGGGGCGGCGGCTCCGGGGCGGACGGGCGGGGGGCCGGGGCGGGGGCCGGCGCTGCCGGGGTACTGCCCGCCGACGGCGCGGGTGGGGCGCTGGCCTGGGGAGCGGGCGGGCGTTGACCGCTTCCGGCACCGGTGCCGCCACCGCCGTACCCGCCGCCGGACGGTGCGGCCGGGGCCGGGGCCGCCATGCCTCCGCCACCGGACGCGTCGACGACCGCCTCGATCTTCCACTGCACGTTGAACTGGTCGGTCAGCGCCTGACGCAGCACGTCCTCGCTGCCGCTGCTGAGGAAGTTGTCGCGCGCGCCGGCGTTCACGAAGCCGACCTGGAGCGTCGTGCCGTCGAAGCCGGTCACCTGGGCGTTCTGACTGAGCAGGATCCAGGTGAAGCGACGACGGTTCTTGACCGTTTCCAGGATGTTCGGCCAGAGCATGCGGGGGTCGAGACCGCCGCCGCCACCCGAGGGCGCGGGAGCCGACGGTGTGGACGCGGGTGCGGGTGCGGGCACAGGCGCCGGCGCGGGTGCACCGGGTGCGGCCGAAGGCTGTCCCCCGCCCGCGGCCGCAGCCGTGGGCCAGCCGCCGGGCCGGCGGCCACCGCTGCCGGCGGAGGCGGCGGTGGGCCAGGCACCGGGGGCCGCAGGGGCCGCGGCCGGGGCGGCAGCCGAAGGCTGAGCCTGCGGGGCAGGAGGAGCAGGTGCGGGAGCGGGAGCAGGTGCGGGAGCAGGAGCGGACGGTGCCGGAGCAGGAGCCGGACCGGGCCCCCGTACCGCCGCCCGGGCGGCGGCGGGACCCCCGCCCGGCGCGACCGGCGCCTGAGCCGCCTGGCCCGCCGGCGCGCCCCCATGGGCCTCCGGCCCGGGGACGTACGCCACGGCGGGCACACCGGCACCGGAGCCGCCCGCGGAGAAGTTCACACCGCGCTCGATCCGGTCCAGCCGGGCCATGACCGAGCGCTCGTCGCCGTAGGCGGCGGGCAGCAGCACGCGCGCGCAGATCAGCTCGAGCTGGAGGCGCGGCGAGTTGGCGCCGCGCATCTCGGTGAGCCCCTCGTTGACGAGGTCGGCGGCGCGGCTCAGCTCGGCGGCCCCGAAGGTGCCCGCCTGTGCCTGCATCCGCTCGATCACGTCGGCGGGGGCGTCGATGAGGCCCTTCTCGGCGGCATCGGGAACGGCGGCGAGGATGACGAGGTCCCGCAGCCGCTCCAGCAGATCGGCGACGAATCGCCGCGGATCGTTGCCCCCCTCGATCACCCGGTCGACGACCTCGAAGGCGGCGGCCCCGTCACCGGTCGCGAAGGCCTCGACGACGGAGTCGAGCAGCGAGCCGTCCGTGTATCCCAGCAGGGAGGTGGCCATGGCGTACGTCACACCACTCTCCCCCGCGCTGGCGAGCAGCTGGTCCATGACGGACATCGAGTCACGCACGGACCCCGCGCCCGCCCGCACCACGAGCGGCAGCACACCCTCCTCGACGGGGATGTCCTCCTTGCCGCACACCTCACCGAGATAGTCACGCAGGGTGCCGGGCGGCACGAGCCGGAACGGGTAGTGATGCGTACGCGACCGGATGGTCCCGATGACCTTCTCGGGCTCGGTGGTGGCGAAGATGAACTTCAGATGCTCCGGCGGTTCCTCGACGACCTTGAGCAGAGCGTTGAAGCCCTGCGGGGAGACCATGTGGGCCTCGTCGATGATGTAGATCTTGTACCGGCTGCTCGCGGGCCCGAAGAACGCCTTCTCGCGCAGGTCACGGGCGTCGTCCACACCACCGTGGGAAGCGGCGTCGATCTCGATGACGTCGATCGAACCGGGTCCGTTGCGCGCGAGGTCCTGGCAGGACTGGCACTCCCCGCACGGCGTCGGAGTCGGGCCCTTCTCGCAGTTCAGGCACCGCGCCAGGATCCGCGCGCTGGTCGTCTTGCCGCAGCCGCGCGGACCGCTGAACAGGTACGCGTGATTGACCCGGTTGTTCCGCAGCGCCTGCTGCAACGGGTCAGTGACATGCTCCTGCCCGATGACCTCGGCGAAGGACTCCGGGCGGTAACGGCGGTAGAGCGCGAGAGACGACACGCATACGAGGTTATAGGCGCCCACCGACAACCGGCCCCGGCGCCGGAAACACAAGCGCCCCCCACGCACCCGCCAGAGCCGACCTACCCTTGCTGCCTTCCGGCCCTGGGGGAGTTCAGTCAGATAGCGCCGCGTGAGGGGCTGCGCCCACAGTACCCGATGCCGACCGGTGGGAACGAGTTCGCGAGCACTCCTCTCGGTCATGTAATGTTCCCAGCGGAGGATTCGCCTAGAGGCCTAGGGCGCACGCTTGGAAAGCGTGTTGGGTTCACACCCTCACGAGTTCGAATCTCGTATCCTCCGCCAGTGCCTCACCGGGCACGATGTCGAAGGGCCCCACCGCTTGCGGTGGGGCCCTTCGACGTGCCGGCTCAGGCTCGACAACCGGTCCCCGACCGCGGCGAGGCTCAGCACCGGCCGGGTCCGCCGGGCCCTCGTGTACACGGGCCGGCTGCCCCGCTCACGGACCGCTCCCTCCCGCAGGAAACGCGTTCAGCGCCGACTTCGCGGAGGCGAAAGCCGCCTCGTGCCGGAGTGCGCCGAGTGCGGCGTTCCGGGCCGTCCGGCCGCCTTCGTCGGCGGCCTGTGCCGGGGCTGCCGTACCGACCCGCCGCCCTCGCCCGCGAAGCCGTACTCGGCGCCCGCGGCCACCGACGACCGGCCGCGTACCGTCAGACCACAGTCCTGCGGCCGAAGACCGCTCACCGGCGATGACTTTGCTCCGGAGCAGGAGTCTCCTTCGGGAACACCCCTCGCCGGACGTCCCCTGTCCGGGTGGGGGCAACGCAGACCACGGTCCTTGACAGGAGTCCAGCCCGAATGACTGATCCGGCACCGACAGCAGACCACCATCGCAAGACCGGGGCGTGGCCCTTGATCCACGCCGAGCGAGCGGCGCTGGCGGCCGATCTCGCGGACCTGACGGACGAGCAGTGGGCGACGCCGTCGCTCTGCGCCGGCCTGACGGTGCGTCAGGTCCTGGCGCACCTGACGGCGGGCGCGAGCCTCAACGCCGTGAGCTGGCTGGCGGGTGTGATCCGCTGCCGGTTCGACTTCGACAAGCAGGTGGCCGTGCGGCTGGCCGAGCAGCTCGGTGCGACCCCGGACGAGACCCTCGAACGTTTCCGGCGCGTCGTCCCGAGCACGACCAAGCCTCCCTTGCCCGCCATCGCCCTGCTGGGCGAGACGATCGTGCACGGAGAAGACATCCGGCGCCCGCTGGGCATCCACCGCGACCATCCGATCGACGTCGTCACCCGGACGGCCGAGTACTACCAGGGCTCGGACCTCGTGGTCGTCGCCAAGGGGCGCATCGGCGGCCTGAGACTCGTGGCGGATGACGGCCCGTTCACGACCGGCACCGGGCCCCTCGTGTCCGGCCGCACCATGGCCCTGATCATGGCCATGACCGGGCGCACGGCGTACTGCGACGATCTCGAAGGCGACGGTGTGGACATCCTCCGCGGTCGCTGCGGGACGGGGTGACACGATGCCGTGCCATCCCGCCCCCACACATCAGGCGCGGGCGAGTTCCGCCGCTCCGAAGGAGACGTCGAAGCGGTCGCACCAGATGCTGACGCTGGTGTAGCGGGACGGGTCGACGTCCTCGGGCACGGCGTAGTTCTGGCTGCCCTTGTTGCCCTTGAGCTTGCCGAGGCTGACGTACCGGCCGTCGTCGAAGACGTGCCAGCCGGCGCGTCCTTCCTTCACCGGCGCGTCGGTCAGCCACACGTGCAGGTCGGGGCCGTTGCTGGTGTCGAGCCCCTCCAGGCGCACCACATGGCTGCCGTCGGCCAGTCGCACGAACTTCACCGAGCCGGACGTCGCGTGCTCGTGGCTGATCAACTCGCCGCTCGCCAGGGTCTTCGGGCCGGCCGGAGGCGGGCCGGCCGCCGCCCCGGACGGTTCCCCGGCAGGCGGTGCCGAGGCGGCCGCAGTGACCTCGGGCAGCGCCTCCCGCACCGTCTCGTCCTGCCACAGCTTCCACGGCTGGAACCAGTACAGCCCGAAGCCGGCCCCGGCGACCGCCACCACCAGCACTCCGGCCATCCACGGTCTGAGCAGCGCGCTCCGCACCCGCCCCATGTCGCCCACCTTCCTGGGAGTCACCTGTCCCGGTTCATTCAACGGGGCGGACCGGCCGTCCGGGGCCGCGTGGCGGATGACGAAATCCTTACGTGTCGCGCCGTCGACGGCCTGTCCTGCGTTCAGCGGGTGATCTCCACCTGGCGCGTCTCGCTCACCTGGTCCACCTCCGAGACCCGGATCGTCAGTTTCATCGTCCAGGTGCCTTCGAGGGGGAGGTTGAGGTCGTTGGTGGCCCAGTAGCCGCCCCGGTCGGTCGGCTTCGCGTCGATGGGGCCGATGTCCTTCGCCGCGAGGGTGAAGGAGATGCGCAGCTCCGGTACGAAGGTCAGACCGCCGTCGGCACCGAAGACCACCGCCTGGAGGCCGTTCTCGCCCACCCGGCCCGGGTCCATGGTGAGTTGGACCGTGCCCCGGCCGCCGGGGGTGCCCACGTCGTAGGGGATCGTGAACGCCTCCGCGCCGGGGAGACCGGCCACCTGCGGCTCGGACGCCTTGGCCGCCTCCGCCTCCGCGCGGGCGGGGAGGGTGCCGGTCAGCACCGTGGTGACCAGCAGGACGGCCACGGCCACGACGACTTCGGCCAGTACGGAGCGGCGCAGGGCGCGGCGGTGACGGTCGTCCGGTTCGTTCGTCCCGTCCGCCGGTGGGGCTGCCGGCCTCGACTCCGGAAGGGCTCCGGGCGCGCCCACCAGTTCCGGTACGCGTTCCTCGACCGCCGCCGGTGCCTGCGCCGGTCGCGCCAGGAGGGCCGTCCAGCGGCGGGACAGTGACGCCGCCAACAGCAGGAAGACCGTCGCGGCGAGCTTGACCGCCAGGGTCCGGCCGTATGACGTCTCCGTGAGGGCGGACCAGGAGCCGAGGCCTCGCCAGGACTGGTAGACGCCGGTGACGACGAGGACGGTCACCGAGACGAAGGCCAGGCGGGAGAAGGCCGTGACGGTGGTGACCGACGGTGGGGTCTTCGCGCGGTGGAGGGTGAGGAGCAGGGCCGTCAGACCGCCGAGCCAGCACGCCGTCGCCAGCAGGTGGAGCACGGACGACGTCATGGCGAGGGGGACCTGGACACCGGCGGAGGCGTGTTCGGCCGCCGCCCAGGTCAGGGCCAGGGCGAGGGAGAGTGCCGCGCCGGCCGCCAGGCGGGTCCGGGGGGAGCGGCGCCGGGCGAGCGGCAGGAGGAGCGCCGCCGCCGACAGCAGGGCGAGGCGGGTCAGCAGGGCGAGACCCGGGCGGCCGGTGAGGGTGTCGGTGAACGCCGCGAGGTCGAGGGCGGTCGCGGGCGAGGCGCCGTTCTCGTACGGGGCGCGCAGGACGAGCAGGACGGCCGTGGCCGCCAGCAGGGTCCACCAGCCGGTGAGCAGCGGCAGCCGCAGCGGGCCGGTGTCCGGCGGCCGGCACAGCGCCGCGAACGCCGCCGTGCCGATGAGCAGCGCGGCGGCGATGTAGGCGAGGTAGCGGCCGGTGTCGTGGAGGCTCTTGGTGACCGGGTGCTCGGCGGACGCCGCGGGTGCCGCCGGTGCGGTGGGCGAGGGCTTGCCGACGGAGAAGGTGAAGGCGCCGGAGACCGGGTGGCTGTCGGCGGAGACGACCCGCCAGGCCACCGTGTACGTGCCGTCGGCGAGGCCGCCGGGCAGGTCCGCGCGGGCGGTGTCGGAGGCGTCGTCCGCGTGCTGCGGCTCGCCCAGGGGGACCCGGCGGTTGTCGGGGCCGTAGACGCGGAAGGAGTCCTCGAGCAGGCCGACGGACTCCGTGAAGGTCAGGGTGAGGTGGCGGGGCGCGGACTTGACGACGCTTCCGTCCCCGGGGTCGCTGCCGCGGAGGGCGGCGTGGGCGCTCGCCGGGGCCGCGCTGCCGAGGAGGAGCAGGACCAGCACGGTGCCCAGCAGCACCAGCCCTCGAAGCCGCCGGGGTCCGCGGCCGCCCGGGGTTCCGTCTCGTCCGCCATCGCCCGCCGCCCCGCTCCGCCGTCGCTCCACGTCGTACCCGCCTCCCGGCAATCCGGCTACGGGTTACGTACGGACGGAAGGCACGGTGTGCTCACCGGTTCACCAGGTGGGCCGGGCCGAGACCCCTCCGTCCACCACCAGGTCGTGGCCCGTCACCCAGGACGCGAGCCGGGAGGCCAGGAACACGCAGGCGTCACCGACGTCCTCCGGGCGGCCGAGCCGGCCCGCGGCGGACGCCCGCCGCCAGCGGCGTACGCCCTCCGGCCAGGCGTCGGCCAGGCCCTCCCGTTCGATCAGGCCGGGCGAGACCGTGTTGACGCGCACGCCCCACGGGCCGTACTCCTGGGCCGCCGAGCGGGCGTGCGCCACCACCGCCGCCTTGGCGGCGCTGTAGTGGGCGTGGCCGGGCGCCGGGCTGCGGGCCTCGACGGAGGCGATGTGGGTGACGGTGCCGCCGCCGTCGCGCATCAGCTCCGCCGCCGCCTGGGTGCAGGCGAAGACGCTGGTCAGGTTGGTGTCGACGACCGCGCGCCACTCCGTCGCCGTCATCCCGGTGAGTTCCCGGACCGGCTGGACACCGGCGTTGTTGACGAGCGCGGTCAGCCGGCCGCCTCCCCACTCGGCCGCCTCGGCCACCACGCGGTGGCAGGCGTCCTCGTCGGTGAGGTCGGCCCGCAGGACGACGGCCGCGCCGCCCGCCTCCCGGATGCGGCCGGCGGTCTCCCGCGCGGACGCCACCGCCGTACGGCAGTGCAGCGCGACGGCCGCGCCCTCCTCGGCGAACCGCCGCGCGATGCCCCGGCCGATGCCGCCGCCCGCGCCCGTGACCAGGGCGACCTGGCCGTGCAGCAGACCCCGCTCGCTCATGGACGGCAGAGTTCCACGATGAGCGCCGCCCGGTCGGGGTAACGCGCCGTCAGTTCCGCCGCGTCGCCGTGCTCGTAGCCCTCGTAGGTGAAGCCTGGTGCCATCGTGCAGCCGAACAGCGTCCAGGCGCCGCCGGCCGCCACCCGCGCGCCCATCCAGGTGCCGGCCGGGACGGTGAGCTGGACGTGCTGGCCGCCGAGGACGTCCGGGCCGAGCACGGGGGTGCGGGTGGTGCCGTCGGGGGCGAGGAGGAGCAGCTGGAGCGGGTCGCCGAGGTGGAAGTGCCAGATCTCGTCGGCGGGGAGGCGGTGCAGGGCGGAGAAGTCGCCGGGGGCGTCGGTGAGCAGGACGACGACGGCGGTGCCCTCGGGGCGGCCGTCGGGGCGTGCGGGACCGGCCCAGGTCTGCCGGAACCGGCCGCCCTCGCGGGGGATCGGCTCCAGGCCGTAGTGGGCGACGAGGTCGTCGGGGGTCACCTGCCGAAGGCTACCTCGCGGGTGAGGAAGGCGAGTTGCGCCTTCTTCTCGGGCAGGTACACGTC
The DNA here is from genome assembly GCF_042749965.1 of Streptomyces sp. NPDC059454. Taxonomy (NCBI): domain Bacteria; kingdom Bacillati; phylum Actinomycetota; class Actinomycetes; order Kitasatosporales; family Streptomycetaceae; genus Streptomyces; species Streptomyces sp. NPDC059454. Next base: position 68,404 of record NZ_JBHYVC010000021.1, read on the forward strand.
CGGGAGGTCGATCTCCGGCAGGACGACCCGGGGGCCGGCGGTGAAGCCCTGCTTGAGGAAGCGGGCGACCGCCTTCTCGTTGGCCACGTCCGGGTCGACCACCAGGCGCTTCCGGTCGAGGCCGAGCAGGACGTACGCGGCGAGGACACCCACCAGGGCGGCGGTCCAGCCGGGACGCGGACTCCCGGTGCCGGCGGCGGGGGCGAGCAGCAGGTGGACGCCGATGTCGCCGGGTTCGACGGGGTAGCAGTCGCCGACGCGGTCGGCCTCCGGTTCGTACGTCTGGAGCAGCGCGGCGGGGTCGCCGTCCTTGAGGACGAGGTACGCGTGGTGGGTGTCGAGGGTGTCCATGTGGGCGTAGATCCCGGCGACCTGCTGTGCGGTGAGGCCGTTCATGCCCCAGAAGACGGCGCGTTCCTCGCTCACCCAGCGGTGCAGGAGGGGCGCGTCGGCGGCCGGGTCCAGCGGCAGGACGCGTACGGTGCCGAAGCCGTCGACCGTCTGCTCGTGGACGGCCGGGCGGGGGGCGTACGGGTCAGACATCGGTCTCCTTCTTCAGCTGTGCCCAGTCGGTGAGGACCGGGGCCAGGTCTCCGGCGAGCCACAGGGGCTGCTGGTCGCGGTGGTGGGGTGAGCCGGGTACGCCGGACGCGCCCAGCGGCACCACCCAGCGGCTGTTCTCCCGGTCGGCCAGGTCCCAGACGTAGCGGGCGGCCGGGCCGCGCGCGGCGAGGTCGGTGAGGCCGGGCACGGGGGAGGTGCACAGCACGCAGTCGTGGTCGCCGGAGAGGCCGGGTTCGTCGTACGGCGTCGTCGGCGGCAGCGCCCGCCAGGGGGCCAGGCGGTGGGTGTCGCCCCAGGTGCCGGCGGGCGGCCGGGCGGCCACCTCCTCCAGGGCCGCGCGGACCACCGCGGGACGGTCGATGCCGAACAGTTCCTCGGCGGAGAGGAGGTGTTCGAGGGCGTGGCCGACGCGCGGGACGAGGGCGAGCCAGGGGCGGAAGACCTCCGGGTACGGGGGTGGCGTGGCCGCGGCGGCGAAGACGGGGTGCGCGGCGAGCCTCCGTACGACCGCCCCGCGCACCGCCGCGAAGAGCGCCGCGTCGGCACTGTCCGCGTCCATCCGGCGGTCCCATCGCAGGAGGCGGTCGCGCAGGGCGGCGGCGGGAGCGGTGAGGGGCGGGACGTGGGGGGAGGCGGGGACGCCCGAGCCGGCGGTGGGGCCGCTCGCAGCGGGGCCGTCGAGGGCGGCGAGGAGGTCCAGCAGGGGGGTGGCGGAGCCGAGGTGGGTGTCCATGTGGATGGCGGACATGTCGGCGGCGGACCAGCGGGTCCGCCGGCCCAGCAGCGCGGTGATGCGGTCGGCGCGGTGCGGCGGGGCGAACTCGACGCCCAGCCCGGTCGCCGGGCCGCGCTGGTTCGCCATCACGGCGACCCCGTCGGTCAGTCCGGCGCGCGGCGGCTCGTGCCAGCCCCGCCACTCGTGGCCGGGCTCCCACGCCGGCACCAGGCGGGTCCCGTTGGCCTCGGAGCGGACCGGGACCCGGCCGGCCACCCGGTGCAGGGTGCCGCCCTCGGTGTCGGCGGCCATGACCACGTTGACCGGCTCGGCCCACCGGTCGACGGCGCGGTCCACGTCGGCGGCCCGGCGGGACCGCAGCAGCGGCAGCAGGGCGCCGAAGCCGAGGTCGCCGGTGACGCGGGGCGGGTAGCGCAGGGCGACGGCGAGCGGGGGTTCGCCGGGCTCGGGCACGCCGTCGTCGAGGCCTTCCGGGCCGCCGATGACGACGGGGCCCCGGTCGGTCTCGACGACCTCGACCTCGACCGGCTCCTCGCCCGCCACCTCGACGGTCTCGGTGTGCCGGACGGCACGGTGCCACGTCCCGTCCGGGCCGAGCGCCTCCACGCCGGCGCCGGTGCGGCGCAGCCGCTCGCGGTAGAGGTCCTGGTAGTCGGCCATGGCGTTGGTGATGGCCCAGGCGACCGTGCCGGTGTGGCCGAAGTGGGCGATGCCGGGGACGCCGGGCACGGCGAGGCCGACGACGTCGAACTCCGGGCAGGACAGGCGGATCTGCTGGTAGACGCCGGGGTCCTCGATGAAGCGGTGCGGGTCCCCGGCGATGACCGCGTGCCCGGTGACCGTGCGCTGCCCGGCGACCAGCCAGCCGTTGCTGCCGGCGGTGCCGGGACCGTCGGAGGCGAACAGGCCGACGGCGTCCGCGCCGAGGTGGGCGGTGATGTGCGCGCGCCAGAGCTTGGCGGGGAAGCCGGCGAACAGGATGTGGGTGGAGAGCCAGACCGCGAGCGGGGTCCAGGGCTCCCAGCGACCGGGGCGAAGTCCCGCGCGGGCGAACTCGGGGGCGAACTCGGATGCCGGGCCCTCACTGTCGGCCTCCCCGGCCGGGGAGGCCGCCGGGTCGGCCGCGCTCACGGCGGGACTGCCGGCCGGCGCGTCGGCCCGGGGTCCGAAGTCGGCGGCCGGCCTCCGCGGACCCGCTTCCCCGGCGGCTCCGGACGCCGGGCCCCCGCTGCCGGCCGGCAGGCCGGAACCCGGGCCCCCGGCGGATGCCAGGCCCTCGTTCACGCCGGACACGTACGCCCGTACCCACTCCGCCGTTTCCGGGTCCGTCCGTCGCAGTTCGGTCCAGCAGTGGCGGGCCGTGTCGGCCAGGCGGGCGCGGCGGGCGAAACGGTCCCAGGGGAGCGCCTCGGGGCCGAGGAACGAGGCCGAGGTGCCCTGTGCGCGGTGCCGTTCGACCTCGAGCTGCCAGGCCCGGTCGAGGGCGGTGACCCGGCCCTGGGCGTACGCGAGCCCGTTCACGCTCTCCGCGCGCAGATGGGGGACGCCCCAGGGGTCCCGGAAGATCTCGCCGCCCACTGCGCCCTCATTTCCCATTAGGTTAGGCTCTCCTAAGTAAACCGTGGCGGAATCGTACGCGAAGGGTGAAGACGCGATGGGGCAGGGGCGGGGTTGGGAGGGCGCGGTCCTCAAGCTGATGCGCGCGAAGGACTTCGTGTTCACCGTGACCGGCACGGAGGACGTCACCGCCGACTACCGGCGGGTGCGCTTCACCGACGGCGGGATGCTGGTGGCGACCGGTGTCCACCCGACGATGTGGGTGCGGCTGTGGTTCGACAACGCGGGCAAGCCGCACCAGCGGGCGTACACCCTGGTCGACCCCGACCCGGTGGCCGGCACCTTCAGCCTGGAGTTCGCCCTGCACGAGGGGTGCGCCAGCGACTGGGCCAGGGCGGCGGAGCCCGGCGACACCATCGAGGCGACCGTGCAGGGCACGGGCTTCGAGGAGCCGGACCCCGGCCCTTCCCACATCGTCGCGATCGGCGACCCGGCCTCGCTGCCGGCCGTCAACTCGCTGCTCGGCGCGCTGTGCGCGACTCCGGCGACCGTCTGGTTCGAGGGCGCCCTGGACGGGCTGCCCTTCCGGGCCGACCCCGACCGGATCGAGGTGCGCGAGGTGCCCCGGTCGGGGGCCGGGGCGGCGCTGCTCGAACGGGTCCGGGCCGACCTGCCCGGGCTGCTGCGGTCCACCCCCGACCCGTACGTGTGGATCGCCTGCGACACCGCGACCACCCGCGCGCTGTCGGCGTTCGTGCGCAAGGAACTGGGCGTGCCGAAGCAGCGGGTGCACGCGCTGGGGTACTGGCGCGCGAGCTGAGCCGGGACGCGGACGTCACTCCCGCTCCTCCACCTCTCCCGGACCCCGAAGCCGACGCGCTGCCGGGCGAACGGATCGGCGTACGGCCCACGGGCCGGTGAGAGGCCGAGGCGAAGGCCGCGAAGGACTCCGGGAAGCGGGAAGCCGGAGGGGGACGGGGGCCACCTCGGGGAGGACCGAGGAACGGCCGGGCGCCCCGGAAGCGGTGGCCGACGGTCCGGCCCCCCCGATCGGTCATATCAGACCACCATCCCGTTTCGCCCCGTATTCGGGTGCCTTTTCCGGCGTCGCACTGCGTCGCCATGGCTGCGCCCGGAACGCGTTGACCGGTAGGCTTTCCGTGTGATCTTCAAGCGCATCGGAAACGGCCGGCCGTACCCCGACCACGGCCGGGAAAGCACCCGGCAGTGGGCGGACGTCGCGCCGCGCCCGGTCCGCCTCGATCAGCTCGTGACGACCAAGCAGCAGCTCGACCTCGAGACCCTCCTCGCCGAGGACTCGACCTTCTACGGCGACCTCTTCGCGCACGTCGTGAAGTGGCGGGGCGATCTGTACCTGGAGGACGGGCTGCACCGCGCGGTGCGGGCCGCGCTCCAGCAGCGCCAGGTGCTGCACGCCCGCGTCCTCGAACTGGACTGACGCCCGGCCGGCGTCTCCCCGGGGACACGGTTTGACCCTTTCGGGTTGGACCGCACACGGTCGGATGATCATCTGGTATGCATTGTCGCCCGAGCGCACTACGCTGCGCTCATGAGCATGCTCACTCCACCCGGCATGGGCGGCCAGTACCGGATCACGGGTGACAAGTACCCGCGGATGCGCCGGCCCCGGCGGCGCGGCAGGCTCGTCGTCCTGAGCGTCGCCTCCGCGGCCGTGCTCGGCGTGGGCGGCTGGGGCACGCTCCAGCTCATCGACGTGTTCACCGGTGGCGGCGACTCCGCTTCCGTGAACGGCACCAAGGCGGCCTGCGCCGACACGGCGAGCCGCACGACCGCGCCGAAGGCGCTGCCCGAGCCCGGGACCATCACGGTCAACGTCCTCAACGCCACGACCCGCGGCGGACTCGCCCAGAAGACCGCCGACGAACTGAAGAAGCGCGGCTTCAGGATCGGCGAGGTCGGCAACGCGACCAAGGAGTACGACAAGAAGGTCAAGGGCACCGGCGTGTTCCTCGGGCCCGCCGCCGCCGACGACACCTCGCTGCCGGTGCTCGGCACCCAGCTCGCCGACGCCGAACGCCGTACCGACCCCGCCCGCAAGGGCACCGAGGTCGACCTGATCATCGGCGACGGCTTCGAGGCCCTGACGAAGAAGGCGGACGCCGACCGGGCCCTGACCGCACTGGCCGAGCCCAAGGCGACGCCCGCCTCGAAGAAGAACTGCTGAGACGAAGAAGAACCGCTGAGACGCGGGGCCGCGGGTCCTACTCCGCCGCCCCGTACATCCGGTCCCCCGCATCGCCGAGGCCGGGCACGATGTAACCGTGCTCGTTGAGCCGCTCGTCGACCGACGCCGTGACGACCGTCACCGGAGTGCCGGCCAGCTCGCGCTCCATGACCTCGACGCCCTCGGGCGCGGCCAGCAGCACCACGGCGGTCACGTCGTCCGCGCCGCGCCTGATCAGCTCCTGGATCGCCGCGACCAGCGTGCCGCCGGTGGCGAGCATCGGGTCCAGGACGTAGACCTGGCGCCCGGAGAGGTCCTCCGGCATCCGGGTGGCGTACGTCGAGGCCTGCAGCGTCTCCTCGTTGCGGATCATGCCGAGGAAGCCCACTTCGGCGGTCGGCAGCAACCGGACCATGCCGTCCAGCATGCCGAGACCGGCCCGCAGGATCGGCACCACCAGCGGGCGCGGGTGGGAGAGCTTGACACCCGTGGTCCGCTCGACCGGCGTCTGGATGTCGACCTGTTCGGTGCGCACGTCGCGCGTGGCCTCGTAGGCGAGCAGGGTGACCAGCTCGTCGGCGAGACGGCGGAAGGTCGCGGAGTCGGTGCGCTGGTCGCGCAGCGTGGTGAGCTTGTGGGCGACCAGGGGGTGGTCGACGACGTGGAGACGCATGGCGTCAACATTAACCGGGCCCGGCCGGCCCGACGTCCCCGCACATGGCAGGCCCTCCGTACACCCGTCGCTCGTTCACTGGCGTCAAACCGCCCGTCCGGGGGAAGGTGGGAGGGACGGACCGAGGTGGTGAACCGATGCCTGAGCAGGACAACCGGGATGATCCGTCGCCGCGTGGGGCACCCGATCCGGCGGAGACGGAGGCCGAGCGGCGGCGGCGCCGCGCCCGGTTCCTGCGCGAACTCGCCGAGGCCCGGGAACTGCGCGACCGGGTCCAGCCACGCCGCGCCAAGGCCGCCCGGCTGCGCCACGCGATGCGCATGCGCACCTTCCGCTGGTAGGCGCACCGGGGAAAATCCCACCCGGCCGCGGGAAGATCGCGCCACGTGCACGCGTTTGCCGAAGTGCCCGTGCGGGGAGGGCGCGTCAAGTCCGCGTACGATCCGCACGTGGCGACAAGGAGTGCGCTGGTGAGTCCTTCGTGGGCGCACTCGGCGGACTGCGGTCAAAATGCCGGACACAGGGAGCCGAAGACGTCCCCTGACAGCCTTGTTTCTGCCACGATTCCGAGTGGGTGGGGCTCGGAGCACCGTCCCCCCGCCCGCAACACCTCCGCCGGGGGGACCCCCAACCGGCACGCCTATGACCAGTGGGAGAGTCACGGTGTACTTCGCCGCACTGCTCGCGCGCACCGAAGACGGGTGGGAAGCGAGCGACACGGAGCTCGACGATGTGGAGACCCTGTCGGATCTGGCCGACCTGGCCCGGGAGGCCTCTCCCGACGAGGACACGGTGCTCGTGCTGATCGAGCAGGAGGACGGCTGGTTCGGCGTCGTCCGCGTGGACGGCGAGGAGGATCCTCGGGTCTACGTCTCCGACGCCGCTGCCGCCGCCCGCAGCAGCTACGGCGAGATCCTGCTCACCGACGAGCTGCTCGGCCGGGAACCCGGGGACGACGGCGCCGATCTGGACGCCCTCGACCTCGACGGCACGGAAGACGGAGAACCGGAGGACGGTGAACCGGACGACGAGGACGCCGACGTCGGCGCCGCGTCCGCCGGCGGCGTCGTCGTCGGCACCGTGCCGCACGGACCGGTCGGTGACGCGCAGGTCCTGGAGGATCTGGGCGTGAGCGAGAAGGAGTTGCGTGCGATGACCGGGGACGCCGTCACCGAGATCGCCGACGTCCTGGGCGCCTCGGAGGTCCTGGAGACCGTCCGCTGACCGTGCGGAACGTACCGGGTCCGCCGGACCCGGTACGCGACCCCTGGCGGCCCGCGATGCGGCTCGCCCTGGACGAGGCCGAACGGGCCGTCCGGGGCGGGGACGTCCCCGTCGGCGCCGTCGTGCTGGCCCCGGACGGCACCACCGTGCTGGCCGCCGCCCACAACGAGCGCGAGGCCGCCGGCGACCCCACGGCCCACGCGGAGGTCCTCGCCGTCCGGCGGGCCGCCGCCCGGCTCGGGGAGTGGCGGCTGTCCGGCTGCACCCTGGTGGTGACGCTGGAGCCGTGCACGATGTGCGCGGGGGCGGTCCAGCAGGCACGGGTGGACCGGGTCGTCTACGGCGCCCGGGACGAGAAGGCGGGCGCGGTCGGCTCGCTGTGGGACCTCGTCCGCGACCGGCGGCTCAACCACCGCCCCGAAGTGATCGGGGGCGTGCTCGCCGACGAGTGCGCCCGGCTGCTCACGGAGTTCTTCCGGAACCGGTGAATACCGATTTCAAACCACACCCCGCCTTGCTGTAAGGTCTCCCTCGGTAGCGTGTCCGAGCGGCCGAAGGAGCTCGCCTCGAAAGCGAGTGTGGCGCAAGTCACCGAGGGTTCAAATCCCTCCGCTACCGCTGGTGAAGGGCCTCGTCGTCAGACGGGGCCCTTCGTGCGATCATGGGCCCGCTCGATGCTGATGTGACACCAGTGACAGGGGGGCCGCGATGGCGGTGAACGCGAAGAAGATCGCCGTCTACGTCCTTGTGGTCTTCGTGCTGTATCTGATCATCACGGACCCGGCCAAGGCGGCCGACTACGTCCAGATAGGGTTCGAGGGCATATCGGACGCCGCGAAGGCCGTCGGCGACTTCATGACCTGGCTGGCCAACGGAGGAGAGTGATGATCCGCCACCTGGTGCTCTTCAGGCTGAACGAGGGCGTCGAGCGCGACGACCCGAGGGTCGTGGAGGGCGTGGAGGCCTTCCGTTCGCTGGACGGGAGGATCCCGGAGATCCGCTTCTGGGAGTGCGCCTGGAACATCAGCGACCGTCCCATCGCCTACGACTTCGCCATCAACTCGGCGTTCGAGGACGCGGAGGCGCTGCGCCGGTACGTGGAGCACCCGGAGCACCAGGCGGGTGTCGGACTGTGGCGCGAGTTCGCCACGTGGGTGATCGCCGACTACGAGTTCTGACACCCCGTCTTCCGGAGCCCCCTGCCATGACGGCAGGGGGTTTTGTTGTGCCGTACGCCCACGCTCGACGCTCAACACGGAATATGCGGTGCTTGCGCACAGTGAGTCAGTCTTGTGATGCTATGACCGCTTTTGACGGATGAGTTGACGGACGATGTGAGCGATGAAGAGGTGGCGTTGACCGTGTCGGCCAGTACTGCGCCGCCCCAGGACGAGGTGTCCCCCGACGCGGTCCAGGCCCCGGCCGCCGCCCGGTCCGCCCCCGCCCCGTCCCCTCTCGACCCGCCCGCGACCGCTCCGTCTGCGACCGACCCGTCCACCCTCGCCCCGTCCCCGGCCGACCCGTCCACGGCCGACCCGTCCCCAGCCGACCCGTCCACGGCTGACCCGTCCCCGGCCGCCGACCCGCCGGTGAGCCCCGCCAAGCGTCGCGGCGCCGACACCCGGGCCCTGACACAGTTGCTCTTCGGCCAGCTCAAGGAGCTGGAGCCGGGCATGCCGGAGCACGCCCGCGTGCGCGCCGCGCTCATCGAGGCCAACCTGCCCCTGGTGCGCTACGCCGCCGCCCGCTTCCGCTCCCGCAACGAGCCGATGGAGGACGTCGTCCAGGTCGGCACCATCGGGCTGATCAACGCCATCGACCGCTTCGACCCGGACCGGGGCGTGCAGTTCCCGACGTTCGCGATGCCGACGGTGGTCGGCGAGATCAAGCGGTACTTCCGGGACAACGTCCGCACCGTCCACGTACCGCGCCGGCTGCACGAGCTGTGGGTGCAGGTCAACAGCGCGACCGAGGACCTGACGACCGCCTTCGGGCGCTCCCCGTCGACCGCCGAGATCGCCCAGCGGCTGCGCATCACCGAGGAGGAGGTGCTGTCCTGCATCGAGGCCGGACGGTCGTACCACGCCACCTCGCTGGAGGCCGCGCAGGAGGGCGACGGGATGCCCGGACTGCTGGACCGGCTGGGGTACGAGGATCCCGCCCTGGACGGCGTCGAACACCGCGACCTCGTCCGGCACCTGCTCGTCCAGCTGCCCGAGCGGGAGCAGCGCATCCTGCTGCTGCGTTACTACAGCAATCTCACCCAGTCGCAGATCAGTGCGGAACTCGGTGTCTCGCAGATGCACGTGTCCCGTCTGCTGGCGCGCAGCTTCCAGCGACTGCGATCCGCAAACAGGATCGAGGCGTAACCGGAAAGAGCGAATCACCCACAGGTGTATTTCTGCGCGCTTCTGAGCCGAAAGGCTGTCAGACCCCTTGTTTCCAGGGCTGATTCACATCTCGGATGTCGACATGTCACTACAGCGCGTTGCCGACATGTGACATTCTGCGGGAAGCGCGTTTGCCGGGGCCTCGGCGCCGGTATTCCAGGTGATGGCTGCGTTCCTCGATCGGGGAGCGTCCGCCGCGACCGTCCCGCGACCCAAAGGGGGTGGCATGTCCGCAGAACAGGGCAGCTCGAAGGTGCTCACGCTCGCGGAGAGCGAGAAAGCTCCCCATGCTCTCGACGCACTCGGCCCCATCGACGAAGGGCCGACCCTCGCGGCCGCCCCCGTTCCGGAACTCCCGGACACGGCGGCCCTCGACACCCGCACCCTGTCCCGCTCCCTGTTCCTGCGGCTCGCCGCACTGGACGAGGACAGCCCGGAACGCGGCTACGTCCGGGACACCCTGATCGAGCTCAACCTGCCGCTGGTGCGGTACGCGGCGGCGCGGTTCCGCTCGCGCAACGAGCCGATGGAGGACATCGTCCAGGTCGGCACCATCGGGCTGATCAAGGCGATCGACCGCTTCGACTGCGAACGGGGCGTGGAGTTCCCGACGTTCGCGATGCCGACGGTGGTCGGCGAGATCAAGCGGTTCTTCCGCGACACGTCGTGGTCGGTGCGGGTGCCGCGCCGGCTGCAGGAGCTGCGCCTGGCGCTGACGAAGGCCGGCGACGAGCTCTCCCAGAAGCTGGACCGCTCCCCGACGGTCGCCGAACTCGCCGCCGTGCTGGGCGTGTCGGAGGAGGACGTCGTCGACGGCCTCGCGGTCGGCAACGCGTACACGGCGTCCTCGCTGGACTCCCCCGCTCCCGAGGACGACGGCGGCGAGGGCTCGCTCGCGGACCGCCTCGGTTACGAGGACACGGCGCTGGAGGGCGTGGAGTACCGGGAGTCGCTGAAGCCGCTGCTGGCCAAGCTGCCGCCCCGCGAGCGGCAGATCATCATGCTGCGCTTCTTCGCCAACATGACCCAGTCGCAGATCGGCGAGGAGGTCGGCATCTCCCAGATGCACGTCTCGCGACTGCTCACGCGCACGCTCGCCCAGCTGCGGGAGGGCCTCATCTCGGACTGAGGCACGGCAGGGCGGGGCGTCCGGAGGACGCTCCGCGCGTGGCATCGGTTTCGTGGCCGCCGGGGCGCCCTGTACGGGCGCAACGGCGGCCGCCGCGCTTCCGGCTACTTCAGCGCGAGCCAGGCCACCGCGGCGACGACCGCCACGGCGACGACGATGCCGACGATCAGGCCGATCCGCGGACCGCCGCCGGTCGCGGCGGCCTGCCGGCCCTGGGGTTCCTCGTCGACGAACGCGCGGAACATCTGGGTGCTGCCGGCGGGGTCGTGGTTGCCCTGCGGGCCCTGGGTGTTAGCCATGCCCCGAGACCCTAGCGAATGCCCGGCGGGGTGCCCAAGCGGGGGCGTGGGCAAGGGCCGACGGACGGTGCGGCCGGGGCGGCGGGAGCCCTGGCCTGCGGGTTTACTTTCGCGATTACTTGCCTTTGCCAAGTTTTTTGGCCAGGGATCCCATTTTTGCTTGCCTGTAGCAACCATCCATTCCTATCGTTGCCCTAAGCAATCAAATGGGAGGTGTCATGGCCGGGCAGGCGCAGTACGAGGAACTGGTACGACAGTTCAGCGCCTTCGGCGCCGTCAAGCGGGAAATGAACCGGATCATGCCGGCCGACTGTCACAGCGGCTCCGCCGCCGTGCTGACGCTGCTCGGCCGCCACGGCGGCATGCGCATGAGCAGGCTCGCCGAGCTGCTGTCCGTGGACATGTCGGTCACCAGCCGCCACGCCGCGCACCTGGCCGGGCGCGGCTGGATCGAACGCTCCCCCGACCCCGCCGACAAGCGGTCCCGCATCCTGCGCCTCACCCCCGCCGGCCAGGACCAGCTCGACGAGCTGTTCCGGCGGACCACCCAGCTCCTCGCGGAGCGCCTGGACGACTGGTCCGACGACGAGGTCGGCCGGCTCACCCAGCTGCTGACCCGGCTCAGGAACAGCTTCGGTGACTGCCGAGCGGTACCCCGCCCGGCGTCTCCCACTCCCGAACGGACCACCCGTACCCCCGCAAGCACATAAGAGAAGGAAGTCCATGGCAACGACCACACCAGCCGGTGTGCGGGCTCATGCCAAGCACGGGGGAGGCTCCTCCGCAGACGCTCCGATGACGCATCGGCAGATCATGGAGGCGTTGTCCGGGCTGCTGCTCGGCATGTTCTGCGCCATCCTGTCCTCGACCATCGTCACCAACGCCCTGCCGGAGATCATCAGCGACCTCGGCGGCGGCCAGAGCGCCTACACCTGGGTCGTCACGGCCTCGCTGCTGACGATGACCGCCTCCACCCCCCTGTGGGGCAAGCTCGCGGACCTGGTCAGCAAGAAGGCCCTGGTCCAGATAGCCCTGATCGTCTTCGTCATCGGCTCCGTGGTGGCCGGTCTGGCGCAGAACCCCGCGATGCTGATCACCGCACGGGGCATCCAGGGCCTGGGCGCCGGCGGTCTGTCCGCCCTGGCGCAGATCATCATGGCCGCGATGATCTCCCCGCGTGAGCGCGGGCGCTACTCCGGCTACCTGGGCGCGACCTTCGCCGTCGCGACCGTCGGCGGCCCGCTGCTCGGCGGCGTGATCACCGACACCAGCTGGCTCGGCTGGCGCTGGTGCCTCTACGTCGGCGTGCCCTTCGCCGTCGTCGCGCTGATCGTGCTGCAGAAGACGCTGCACCTGCCCGTGGTCAAGCGGAAGGTCAAGGTCGACTGGGCCGGTGCCTTCTTCGTCACCGCGGCCGTCTGCCTGCTGCTCGTCTGGGTCACCTTCGCCGACGACAAGTACTCCTGGATGTCCTGGCAGACGGGCGCCATGGTCGGCGGCACGATCGTGCTGACGCTGGTCTTCCTCCTCGTCGAGACGAAGGCCGCCGAGCCGATCATCCCGTTGCGGCTGTTCCGCAACCGCACCATCACCCTGGCCTCGCTGGCCTCGCTGTTCGTCGGTATCGCGATGTTCGCGGGCACCGTCTACTTCAGCCAGTACTTCCAGCTGGCCCGGGACGAGTCCCCGACCATGTCGGGCGTCATGACCATCCCGATGATCGGCGGCCTGTTCGTGTCGTCCACGGCCTCCGGCATGATCATCACCAGGACCGGCAAGTGGAAGAACTGGCTGCTGGCCGGCGGTGTGCTGCTGACGGCCGGCCTGGGCCTGCTCGGCACCATGCGCTACGACACCCCGTACTGGCACATCGCGGTCTACATGGCGCTGATGGGTCTCGGCGTCGGCATGATGATGCAGAACCTGGTCCTGTGCACGCAGAACCAGGTGGACCCGGGCGACCTGGGCGCGGCCTCCTCCGTCGTGACCTTCTTCCGGTCCCTCGGCGGCGCGGTGGGCGTCTCCGTGCTCGGCTCGGTCATGTCGACCCGGATCAGCGGCTACGCCTCGGACACCATCGGCTCGCTCGGCCCGCAGGAGCGGGCGGCGGCCGCCGAGGCCTCCGGCAGCGGCGCCATCCCCGACATGGACCTGCTGCCCGAGCACATCCGCACCTGGCTGGAGAGCGCCTACGGGCACGGCATCGCCGACATCTTCCTGTACGTCGCGCCGGTCGCCCTGCTCGCCTTCCTGGTGACGCTGTTCATCAAGGAGGTTCCGCTGCGGACCTCGGGCGCGTCGGCCCGGACAGCGGAGGCCTCGGCCGAGACCGCCCCGCCGGCGGCACCGGCCCCCGCCGAAGCCGCCCGCGCCGCCGACGAGCCGGTTCCGGCCGGTGCATTGGCGTCCGTGGCAACCCCAGCGGCCCCCTCGGACACCTCGGACACCTCGGCCGTCTCGGCCGTCTCGGCCGCGCAGCGCCTCGCCGCCGTCGCCACGGCGGCCGGCCCCGGTGCGCCGGGGGCGCCCGCCTCCGGCGGCATCCCGGTGCGCGGTGTCGTGCGCGGCGCCGACAGCGCGCCCGTGCCGCAGGCGGCCGTCACGCTGATCTCGCTGGGCGGGCGCCAGCTGGGCCGGTCGGTGGCGCAGGCCGACGGCGCGTACGCGGTGGACGCGCCCGGCAACGGGTCGTACGTCCTGATCGCCTCCGCCGACGGCCACCAGCCACAAGCGTCCACGGTCGTGGTGAACGGCGAACCGGTCGCCTACGACATCCTGCTCAGCGGCACCAGCGGCCTGAGCGGGCTGGTCCGCACGGCGGGCGGTGGGCTGCCGGTGAAGGACGCGATGGTGATCGTCACCGATGTGCGCGGGGACCTGCTGGCCACCGGGAGCACCGGTGAGCAGGGCGAGTTCTCGTTCGCCGAGCTGGTGCCGGGCGCGGTGACCGTGGCGGTGAACGCCGCCGGGTACCGGCCGCGCGCGCTGCCCGTCGAGGTGGGCGGCACCGGGGTCACCCGGGTCGAGGTCGACCTGGAGACCGGCGCCCGGGTGCGGGGCGTGGTCCGCGCCCCGCACGGGCCGCTGGCCGACGCCCGGGTCACCCTGGTCGACGCGGCGGGCAACGTGGCCGGCACGGCGACGACCGGTGCGGACGGGGCGTACGCCTTCGCCGACCTGGACGGCGGCGAGTACACCGTCATCGCCACGGGCTACCCGCCGGTGGCGACGGCGCTGACGGTCACCGGCACCGGTGCCGACGACCACGACATCGAGCTCGCCCACCCGGGCGAGTAGCGAAACCCCGGCCCGTGGCGGGCGGACGCGTTCTGTAGCGGAGACGCGCCCTCGTCGCGGGCCGGTCCCATCCGACCATTTTGTACGTGTTTCACACGTGTTCGCAGGGAGAAAAGGGATGTCACTGACCGCGAGGATCCGCACCCGGGGCGGATGGGCCGTGTCGCACGCGGTCGTCACGGTGACCGACGGGACCGGTACGCAGGTGCTGCGCGCCGGGGCGGACGCCGAGGGCGCCGTCCGGGACACCACCGAGCTGGCGCCGGGGGCGTACACCGTCGTCGTCACCGCGGTCGGGTACGCGCCCGCCGCCGCCAGTGCGATCGTCACCGCGAGCGGGCGGGCCGAGGTCGGGACGGTGACACTGGCCCGGCAGGGCGGCACCGAGCTGCCGCCGCCGGGGCCGTGGACCGTGGACCCGGCGCACTCGAGCGTGGCGGCCGTCGCCCGGCACCTGGGCATCTCCAGCGTGCGGGGCCGGTTCACCGAGTTCGCGGCCCTGGTGGAGATCGCGCCGGACGACGTCACCGAGTCCCGCGTGGAGGCGGTGATCCGGGCGGCGTCCATCGACACCGGCAACGGGACGCGCGACACCCATCTGCGGTCCGCGGACTTCCTGGACGTCGAGCGGTACCCCGAGATCACCTACCGGTCCACCGGTCTGACCGAGGCGGGTTCCGGCCGCTGGACGGTCCACGGCGAGCTGGCCATGCGGGGTGTCGTCCGGCCCGTCGACCTGGACCTGGCCTACCTCGGCACCGGGGCGGACCCCTGGGGCGGCACCCGGGCGGCCTTCCGCGCCACGGCCGGACTGCGGCGCGAGGACTTCGCGATGAACTACAACCAGGTCGTCCAGGCCGGCATCGCGGCCATCGGCACGACCCTCCGGGTGGAGCTGGACGTCCAGGCCGTCCAGGGGGAGTCGCTGCCGGCCGCGTGAGGCCCCGTCAGGAGGTGCTGTGCGGATCGACGATGCGGCGGGCGAGGTCGCGGAGTTTGACGTTCTCCCGCTGCGAGGCGCGGACCAGGCTGTCGAAGGCGCCGGCCGCGTCGATGTCCAGGCGCTCCATGAGGATGCCGGTGGCCTGGCCGATCAGGTCCCGGGTGCGCATGGCCTCGGTGAGCTGCTCGCGCACGGTGGCGGAGTCGAGGGCGATGCCGACGTGCGCGGTGAACAGCCGGCCGATCCGCAGCGCGGTCTCGTCGAAGGCGCGCGGCTTGCGGGCGTAGGCGGTGAGCACGGTCAGCCGGCGGCGGTCGGCCCGCAGCCGCAGCGACAGCGCGGAGCGCAGGCCCAGTTCGGCCAGCGCGTCGTCGCCGTCGCCGTTCTCGCCGTCACCGTTCTCGCTGTCCTCGACCTCGGCCACGGGGGCGGTCCACAGGCGGTGCCAGTACGGCCGGTGCCCGGCCCCGGGGTCGCCGTCCTCCTCGGCGGCGCGCACGACGTCGTCGGTCCAGGCGAGCGTGGAGCGCCGGTTGCCCCGCTCGATGACGGAGATGCCCGCGTGGTCGGCACCCGGCACGAGGCCGACCGCGAGACGGACCGCGGTGTTCAGGGTGCTGTCCGGGGTGGAGGTCTCGTGCAGCCTCTGTGCCGCCTCCGTGAGCGCTTCCGCCAGCTCCAACCCAGCCGGGAAACGGGGCAAATCAGAAAACCGGGACGCAACCACCACGAACCTCTTCGGCATGCACGGCACCACGGCCGTGCGCAGGAGAGCTCCGCAGCACATTCCCGACTGCGAGCACAGGACGCACAGAATCCTATCTGTTCGGTTGCGATGAGGTGACGCCCGGACCTGGGGTATCGACACCCGGGCCGATCACCTCCCCGGTCCGCTTCCACCGGCGCCCTCCGGCGTGGTGCAATGGGCTGACGGGTCAGGAAGCGGCCTTGCCGAAATCCCGGACGACACATGTCTGCCAGGTGAGCACCGTGACCTTCCTGCCGAATCCCTCCGAGCCGCGTGACGTGTCCGCGCCCACAGTGCTCCGGTTCCCCCCGGAGATCGACTTCTCCAACGCCGGCGGCCTCCTCGACGTCATCGTCTCCGGGGCGCGTACCGGCGACGGCCGGCGCCCCCGGGTCCTGGTCCTCGACCTCACCGCGACCCTGTTCATGGACTCCCAGGGCGTCCGCCTCATCAACGAGGTACGCCGGCTGCTGCGCCCCGGCACCCGCGTGTACGTGGTGGCCCGCCCGGACGGCGTGGCGAGCCGCGTGCTGGAACTGACCGGCCTGCGCCGTGACGTCCCCGTGTACGACAACCTCCCGGAGGCCCTGGCGGCCTAGGCTGACGCCATGGCACCGAACATCGCGACGAACACCCGCGTCTCCCTCGACGAGCTGCTGGACTTCGTACGGCCCCGGCACCGGGCGGTCCTGCTGACCCGGCGGGCCGACGGCGGTCCCCAGGGCTCGCCGCTGACCTGCGGGGTCGACGACTCGGGCCGGATCGTGGTCTCCACGTACCCCGAGCGCGCCAAGACCCGCAACGCCAAGAAGGACAACCGGGTGAGCCTGATCGTCCTCAGCGACGAGTGGGACGGGCCCTGGGTCCAGATCGACGGCACCGCCGAGGTGGTGGACCCGCCCGAGTCCGTGGAGCCGCTGGTGGAGTACTACCGGAACATCGCTGGTGAGCACCCGGACTGGGACGAGTACCGCGCCGCCATGGTCAAGCAGGGCAAGTCGATCATCCGGATCACTCCGGAGCGCTGGGGTCCGGTGGCGACCGGCGGTTTCCCGGCGCGGCTGGCCGAGGGGGAGCAGGGGATGTAGGGGACGTACGTGAGGGCGGTGACATGGGATGTCACCGCCCTCGTCCCTCATCGGGGACCGTCAGCCGTCGGTCGTCTTCCGCGTGAGGTCGTAGAAGGTGGCCGAGCCGGCCGTCACCTCCTCGAAGTTCTCCTGCACCCAGGTGGAGATCTGCCCGGAGCTGCCGGAGTCCCCGCCCATGCCGCCGCCCATGCCACCACCGGCGACGAAGTAGTGGATCCTCCCTTCGGCCACGTACTGCTTGAACTGCGCGAGCGTCGGGGACGGGTCGGTGCCGTTGAAGCCGCCGATCGCCATCACGGGTTCACCGGTGGAGAGCTGGTAGCTCGCGGCGTTCTGGGCGCCGACGGCCGCGGCGACCCAGGTGTGGTCGCCGGCGTCGGCCGCCAGCAGTTCCTTCGCCTCGGAGTCGACGTCCGCGCCGCCGAGCAGGCCGCCCATGCCACCGCCCCCACCGCCGCCGGGCATACCGCCCTCGGCGCTGTTGCCGGTGCCGTTCTGCGGGACACCCCGACCGTTCCGGCCGTCCTGGCCCATGGGTCCGCCACCGGGGAAGCCGCCGGTGCCGCCCCCGCCGGGCGGGGTCTGGCCCTGGCCGCCCTGCTGGTCCTGCCCGCCGGGCGCGCCTCCGCCGGGAAAGCCGCCGTCCCCGCCCCCACCGCCGCCGGGACCGCCGCCCATGCTCGCCCCGGCCGGACCGGCGGTGACGATCGAACCGGTGTGTCCCTCCTGCACCGTGCTCAGCGTGTACGCCGTCGGACCGGCCAGCGCGGCCACCAGGCCCAGCCCCGCCGCCGCGAGCGCCACCCTGCGCCCCACCCGGCCCGCGAAGACCAGCCCGAGGGCCGCGACCAGCCCGCCGACCAGGACCAGCCACTTCAGCCACGGCAGGTAGTCGGGCGTGCGGTCGAGCAGCACGTACCCCCAGGCGGCCGTGGCCGTGACGGCGGCCGCGAGGGCGAGCGACGCCCACAGCGTCCGCCGCTTCTCCCACAGAGCCGCCGCGCCCATGCCGGTCACGGCCGCGAGGTACGGGGCGAGGGCCACCGTGTAGTACTGGTGGAAGATGCCGGCCATGTAGCTGAAGACGACCACGGTCATCAGCAGCGAGCCGCCCCACACCAGGAACGAGCCGCGGGCGAGGTCGGTCCGTACGGCCTTCCGGGTGAGGACCAGGCCGGCGACGAGCAGGATCAGCGCAGCGGGCAGCAGCCAGGAGATCTGGCCGCCGATCTCGGAGTTGAACATCCGGTCCCAGCCGGTCTCGCCCCACTGACCGCCACCGCCCGCGCCGCCGCCACCGCCGCCGACGCTGCCGGTCTCCTCGCCGTTGAGCCGGCCGAGGCCGTTGTAGCCGAAGGTCAGCTCCAGGAAGCTGTTGTTCTGCGAGCCGCCGACGTACGGGCGCGACGACGCCGGCCACAACTCGACGACCGCGGCCCACCAACCGCCGGAGACGACCAGCGCGACGGTCGCCAGGGCCAGTTGGCCCAGCCGCTTCTTCAGACGCACGGGCGCGCAGACGCCGTAGACCAGCGCGAGGGCCGGGAGGATCAGGAAGGCCTGGAGGGTCTTGGCGAGGAAGGCGAAGCCGATCGCGGCCCCGGCCCACACCAGCCACTTCGTACGGCCGTCCTCCAGGGCGCGGACGACGAGGTAGCAGGCGAGGGACATCAGCAGCGCCAGCATCGCGTCCGGGTTGTTGAACCGGAACATCAGCGCCGCGACCGGGGTGAGCGCGAGGACCGCGCCCGCGATCAGACCGGCCGCCGGGCCGAAGCGGCGGCGTACGGCCGCGTACACGACGGCGACCGTGCCGACGCCCATGAGCACCTCGGGCACCAGGATCGCCCAGGAGTTCAGGCCGAAGATCCGCACCGACAGCTCCATCGGCCACAGCGAGGCCGGGGGCTTGTCCACGGTGATGGCGTTCGCCGCGTCCAGCGAGCCGAAGAAGAACGCCTTCCAGGACTCGCTGCCCGCTTGGACGGCCGCCGAGTAGAAGGAGTTGGCGTATCCGGAGGCGCCCAGGTCGTAGAGGTAGAGCAGTCCGGTCGCGAGCAGCAGGCCGAGGAAGGCGGGGCGTACCCAGCGGGGGTCCTCGGGCCGGCCGCGCCACGCTCTGCGGGCGAGGGGACCGCGGGGTTCGCCCGTACCGGGGGCGGCGTGGCGGGCCGCCCCCGGGGGTCCCCAGGTGGCGGGGTCCGCCGGGGGACCCGTCTGGTCGTACTGCGTGGTCATCGGAAGTCCCTCGGGTCGAGGCCGGAAGGCCGGGACGGACGGGTGGGGAGCGGCGAGCGGACCGGCTGGAGCGGCATGGTCGCGTGCTGCCGGTCGGGAGCGGCGGGGGCGTGCTGCCCGTCAGAGGCGGCGGGAGCGTGCTGCCAGCCGGAGGCGGCGGGAGCGTGCTGCCAGCCGGAGGCGGCGGGAGCGTGCTGCCAGCCGGGGGTGGCGTCCTGCCCGGAAGGGGCGGCGGTGGTCCCGGGGGACCGGTCGCGGCCTGGGAACACCCACGCGCGAAAGAGCAGGAACCGCAGCACGGTCGCCGCGAGGTTGGCCGCGATGAGGACCGCCAGCTCGGTGGAGTGGGCTGGGTCGCTGGTGGCCGCGTTGAGCGCGGCGAGCGAGCCGCTGGTCAGGGCGAGACCGATGCCGAAGACGACCAGGCCCCGCGCCTGGTGC
Source organism: Streptomyces sp. NPDC059454 (assembly GCF_042749965.1). Classification (NCBI taxonomy): domain Bacteria; kingdom Bacillati; phylum Actinomycetota; class Actinomycetes; order Kitasatosporales; family Streptomycetaceae; genus Streptomyces; species Streptomyces sp. NPDC059454. The sequence continues at coordinate 87,940 of NZ_JBHYVC010000021.1, forward strand.
CGTACGGCCCCGCCGCGCCCCCGCACCCCGAAGGTGAGCCGCCGGTTGGCGGCGGTGTTGGCGACCGCCGAGACCAGCAGGGCCAGCCCGTTGGCGGCCTGGGAGCCGGTGAAGGTCCGGAAGCCGCTGTAGAGGAGCAGGTAGAAGAGGGTGGACAGGACGCCGACGACGCAGAAGCCGACCAGTTGGCGGGCCAGTCCCTGCGGTACATCCTCGATGTCCCGGTCGCGCGGGTCGTCGCCGAAGGGCCGGGCGAGCCGGTCCAGCGGCAGCGAGCCGGTGGCCAGCGCCCTGCCGACCCGCCAGACGCCCTTGAGGTCGTCGGTCGCCGTCCTCACGATGTGCACGGTGGAGTCGGGGTCGTCGACCCAGTCGACCGGCACCTCGTGGATGCGCAGCCCCGCGCGCTCGGAGAGGACCAGCAGTTCGGTGTCGAAGAACCAGCCGCTGTCCTCCACCAGGGGCAGCAGCACCTGGGCCACGTCACGGCGGATCGCCTTGAACCCGCACTGCGCGTCGGAGAAGCGGGCCTGCAGCGAGCCGCGCAGGATCAGGTTGTACGAGCGGCTGATGAACTCCCGCTTGGCCCCCCGCACCACCCGCGAGCTGCGGCTCAGCCGGGAACCGACGGCGAGGTCGGAGTGGCCGGAGATCAGCGGGGCGACCAGCGGCAGCAGCGCGTTGAGGTCGGTGGACAGGTCCACGTCCATGTAGGCGAGGACAGGGGCGTCCGAGGCGGACCAGACGGTCCGCAGCGCCCGGCCGCGCCCCTTCTGCTCCAGCCGCACCGACCGCACCCGGGGGAACCGTTCCGCCAGCCGGCCGGCCACGTGCGGGGTGCTGTCCGTGGAGGCGTTGTCGGCGATCGTGATGCGGAAGGCGTAGGGGAAGGTGCGGGTCAGGTGCTCGTGCAGTCCGCGGACGCACGGCCCCAGGTCCTTCTCCTCGTTGTAGACGGGGATCACTACGTCCAGGACCGGCGTGCCCGCTCCGGCGGCCGGGAGGTGCTCCCGCGCCGGCAGGGTGCCGGGAGAAGAATCGGTTCGCATGGGACCGACTCTGCTCAGGCGCCCTGTCGCGCCCATGTGGCGAGGCTGTGCTGCGGCTGTGAGTACGACTCGGGCACCGACTGCGGTCCCACGGACGGCAGATGGAGCGTGAACGCGGTGTGTCCGGGCACGCTGTCGACGGTCACGGCACCGCCGTGCGCGGTCGCCACGGCCTGCACGATGGCCAGGCCCAGACCGGTCGAACCGGTGGCCCGGGTGCGCGCCGAGTCGCCGCGCGCGAACCGTTCGAAGACGTGCGGGAGCAGAGGGGGCGCGATGCCCGGCCCGTCGTCCACCACGTCCACGCAGAGCCAGGGGCCGTTGCGGCGCACCCGGGCGGTGACGGTGGTGCCCGGCGGGGTGTGGTTGCGGGCGTTGCCGAGCAGGTTGACGAGGACCTGCTGGAGCCGGGCGGCGTCGGCGCACACGGGAGCGGGCTCGTCGGGCAGCTCGAGCCGCCAGACGTGGTCCTGGCCGGCGGCGCGGGCGTCGCTGACGGTGTCCACGACGAGCGGGACGAGGTCGGTCTCCTCGAATTGCAGGGGCCGGCCGGCGTCCAGGCGGGCGAGCAGCAGCAGGTCCTCGACGAGCAGGGTCATCCGGCTCGCCTCGGACTCGATCCGGCCGAGCGCGTGCCGGGTGTCGGGGCCGACCTGTTCCCGGCCGCGCCGGGTGAGTTCGGCGTAGCCCCGGATGGAGGCCAGTGGCGTGCGCAGCTCGTGGCTGGCGTCCGCGACGAACTGCCGTACCCGGGTCTCGCTCTCCTGCCGGGCGTGCAGCGCTCCGTGGACGTGGTCGAGCATCCGGTTGAGCGCGGCGCCGACCCGGCCGACCTCGCTGTGCGGATCGCACTCGGACTCGGGGACACGCTCCTTGAGGTGCACTTCGCCGGTGTGGAGGGTGAGTTCGGAGACTCGGGTGGCGGTGGCGGCGACCTTGCGCAGGGGACGGGTGGCGACACCGACGATGACGGCTCCGGCGAGGGATGCGGCGATGAGCCCTGCGGCGGTGACGCTGATCTCGACGAGGATCAGGGTGTTGATCGTGTTGTCGACGTCCGCCGTGGGGACGGCGACGTAGAAGGCACCGTTGGGTCCTTCCTGGTAGGCGACGCGGTAACTCCCGAGGCCGGGGATGTCCACGGTGTGTTCGGCGTCGTCCCGGGCGACGGAGTCGAGCACGGAGGTCTGGGCCTCGTCCAACGACCTGGCGCTCATCGAGAAGTCGTCCTTGGACTTCTTCCCGTACAGGGCCTCCGTGACGGCGCCGTTCTCGACCTTCGCCGCGATGGTGTGGCTCGGCTGCGGGCCGTGGGCGACGAACTCGGTGAGATCGATCGGCTCGGGTTCCCTGCCGTCCCCGTCCGCGCCTTGTCCCGGCGGCCCGAAGGCGCCCGAGGCGCGCGCCGCGACCTCGTGCAACTGCCCGTCGAGCTGCTCGTACAAATGGGACCGCAGCGCCAGTGTGGTCACGGAACCGATCACCGCGCACACCACCGCGATCAGCACCACGGACGCGACGACGAGCCGCGTCCGCAGGGTGCGCGGGGTGCGCGCCCGCCGCCGCGGACGCGGCCGTCGCCGTGCGCTCACGAGACGGCGGGTTTGATCATGTAGCCGGCGCCGCGCCGGGTGTGGATCATCGGCTCCCGGCCCGCGTCGATCTTCCTGCGCAGGTACGAGATGTACAGCTCGACTACGTTCGCCTGCCCGCCGAAGTCGTACGACCAGACCCGGTCGAGGATCTGGGCCTTGCTGAGCACGCGCCGCGGATTGCGCATGAGGAAGCGCAGCAGCTCGAACTCGGTGGCGGTGAGGTGGATGTGGTCGCCGCCGCGGGTGACCTCGTGGCTGTCCTCGTCGAGGGTGAGGTCGCCGACGACCAGCATCGACTCGGAGCGGCGGTCGGCCGCCCCGGCGCGGCGGATCAGTCCGCGCAGCCGGGCGACGACCTCCTCCAGGCTGAACGGCTTGGTGACGTAGTCGTCCCCGCCGGCGGTCAGTCCGGCGATACGGTCCTCGACGGCGTCCTTGGCGGTGAGGAACAGCACGGGCACGTCCGGCAGCTCGCGGCGCAGCCGGCCGAGGATGGCCAGCCCGTCCATGTCCGGCAGCATCATGTCCAGCACGACGGCGTCGGGCCGGAACTCGCGTGCGGTGCGGAGGGCTCCCTGGCCGTCCCCCGCGCTGCGGATCTGCCAGCCTTCGTACCGCAGGGCCATGGACAGCAGTTCGGTGATCGACTGCTCGTCGTCCACCACAAGCACGCGGACGGGGCTCCCGTCCGGCCTCAGCAGTTCGGTGCGCCCCCGGGGCGAGATCGTGGTCATACCGCAGACGATGTCCGGGGCCTCTGAGAGCACCCTTTCGGCAACCTGTGTTTTACCTGAGAAACTCATGGGCTGTTCTCAGCCGCGGCGGGCCGGTCCCGCTCAGCCGGGCGGGTGGCCTCGCTCAGCCGGGCAGGTCGAAGAGCCGGGCCGCGTTGTCGTGGCACACCGCACGCAGCCAGGCGTCCCCGAGCCCCAGCCGCTCCAGCGCGTGGAGCTGGTGGAGGTAGGGGTACGGGATGTTGGGGAAGTCGGAGCCGAGCAGGATCCGGTCGCCGAGGGCGGCCAGCCGGGGCAGGGCCCGCCGGGGGAACGGCGCCAGGCGTTCGCCGAAGTCGGTGAACGCCATCGTGGTGTCCAGCCGCACCTGACCGTACCGCTCGGCGAGGTCCAGGAAGTCCTCGTACTCGGGCATGCCGAGGTGCGCCACGATCAGCCGCAGCCGAGGGTGCCGGGCCAGGACCCGGGCGATCGGCCCGGGTCCTGTGTGCTTGCCGGGCGCGGGCCCGGACCCGCAGTGGATCACCACCGGGACACCCGCCTCGGCGAGCAGTCCCCAGGCTCCGTCGAGCGCCTCGTCGGCCGGGTCGTACGCGCCCACCTGCACATGCGCCTTGAAGACCCGCGCGCCGGCGTCGACGGCGTCCCGGACGTGGTCCACGGCCCCGGGCTCGGGGAAGAGCGTCGAGGTGTGCAGGCAGTCGGGCGTACGGGCGGCGAAGTCGGCCGCCCAGCCGTTCAGCCAGTGCGCCATGCCCGGCTTGTGCGGGTAGAGCATGGCGGTGAAGGCCCGCACGCCGAACTCCCGCAGCAGCGCGGCCCGTGCCGCCTCCTCCTCCCGGTAGGTGATCGGCCACTCGACGCCGCCGGTGAGCGGCCCGAGCGCGTCGAAGTAGGCCCACACCTTGTGCAGCACCCGCTCCGGCATGAAGTGTGTGTGCACGTCGACGAGCCCGGGGAGCCCGAGCCCCTCCCAGAAGCGCCGTACGTCGTCGGCTTCGGTACGGATGTCGGGGTGAGCGGTCATGCCGCCCACGATCACCCGCGACCGCGCCCCGGGTCCAGAGGGGTGCTGTGGGCCCGCGCCGGGGCCCGGGGGACTTCAGCCGCGAACCGTGACGGGTTCCGGGAAAGCGTCATGACGTGCGGATCCGTGACCCGGCCCCGCGGAATCCGCCGACAGCGTCCGGGGCCCCGGGTCAGAACAGCCCGTCCTGCGCCGCCGCCCGGCCCTTGACCGCTCTGACCGGCACCGCGAACTCTCCCCCTCCGCCCGGGAGCAGACCCCATCCGGTCAGCAGCCGGGTGTCCAGCACCACGATCCCCTTCGCCGTCGCCAGATGCAGGTCGGGACCGGCCGCGGCCATCAGCTCCCCGCTCACCGCGCCCCCGGCGACCAGCTCTCTCACCTCCCCGACGGCGGCCGGCACCCCCGACAGGCCGAACACCTCGACGTGATCGACCGGCCGGAACGGCTCACGGGTGAGCGACTCCGGCCATCCGTCCAGGGCGACCGCCCGCGCGTGCAGCCCGGCGATCTCGGCCGCCCGGTCCCCTTCCCTCGCCGGGAGGACCGCCCGCACCGCCCGCTTGCCGGCGTAGGGAATGCGGTCGGGCACGCGGAGCGCGGCGCGCAGCAGTTCCTCGGTGCGCCGCGCCGCCATCAGCGGCCCGGTCCCCAGCCAGCTGAAGCAGACCGCCCCCTGCTCCAGCAGCCGCGCGGGACCGCGCCGCACGGCGGTGATCCCGACCTTGGTCATCCCCGGTCCGAACCACGCCAGGTACACGCGGTAGGGCCGCGGATCGTCCGCGAGGGTGTCGGCGGCCACCGAGTGCGCCCGGTCCAGCCGGGCGCACTCCTCGCAGCGCGCCCCCGTGCTCCGCCCCGGGACGGCCGCCCCGAGCGGACACGCGTGCCCCCGTGCCCCCACACATGTCCGCCCTCCCCCTTCCCCGACCCCGAAGGCCACCCGTTTCCCCCGGCTCAGCGCGGAGCGCCGGCCGCCCTCCCACACCAGCACGGGACCGTCCGCCGCCCACCGCAGCCCCGAGCATCTCCACGCCTGTGCCATCTCCGACGAGACTAGGGGGCACCACTGACAACGCCCGCGGGCCGCGGCCCGGCACCGACCGGGACGACACCCGCGCCAAGGTGCCGAGCCCGGACCGGAGTGCAAACCTGGTGGGGGGGCCGCACCGCTCGGGGACAGCCGAAAGGTCGGACACATGGCGAGCAATGTCAGCGACACGCGCCACCACCGGGCCGGGTGGGAGGCCAGGAGCCCCTGGGCGACGAGCTGGACGGCGGCAGCGGCGATGCTGATGACCTTCGGCGGCATCATGGCGGTCTTCCAGGGCATCGCCGCCATCGCCGAGGACGACGTCTTCGTCACCACCCGGAACTTCACGTACGAGTTCAGTCTGACCGGCTGGGGCTGGGTCCATCTGATCCTCGGCGCCCTGGTGACCGTCGCCGGTCTCGCCCTGTTCACCGGGGCCGTCTGGGCCCGCGCGGCGGGTGTCGCGCTGGCCGGACTCAGCATGGTCGCCAACTTCGTGTGGCTGCCCTACGCACCGGTGTGGTCGATCGTCCTCATCGTCATCGACGGCTTCATCATCTGGGCCCTGTGCGCACCGCGCCGCGAGTCCCAGGCATAGAACGCGCGTTCACGCTCTGGAGCGCCCTGTGGCCCTGGTTGGTCCAGGCGGCAGGCGTGGCGGCGATGGTCACCGCGTACTTCCTCCTGCCCCTGGACCGTCTGGGCCCGCGCCGCCCGGTCCTGAGCTGGACCCTCTTCGGCCTCGCCCTGGTGCTGATCGCGCTCCTGCTGCTCAGACAGGTCGTCCACGTCCTGCTCGGCCGCCCGGACGTCCGCCCGGGGCTGGTCATCCCCCTGCTGATGAGCCTGTCCATCCTGGTCTTCGCGACCGCCTACCAGGCCCTGGCCCAGCGCCCCGGCGAACTCGACGGCATCGCCACCCGCCTGGACGCCCTCTACTTCACGCTGGTCACCCTCGCCACCGTCGGCTACGGCGACATCACCCCGCACGGCCAGGCGGCCCGCCTGATCACCATCCTGCAGATCCTCTACACGTTCGTCTTCCTTACGGCGGCGGCCACCGCCCTGACCCACTACCTGCGCACCGCGCTCCTGCGCCAACGGAGCCCGCACCGGCACGAGACCCCCGCGGCCGACCCGGACTCCGGCACCGAATGACCCCGGAAACGCAAGAGGCCCCGGATCTCTCCGGGGCCTCTCACCTGTGTGCACTCGGCAGGATTCGAACCTGCAACCTTCTGATCCGTAGTCAGATGCTCTATCCGTTAAGCTACGAGTGCTTGTCTCTTCAGTTTTCTCGCCGCTCCCGGCCCTTTCGACCCGCTCGCGGCGACAGGAAGAACATTACATGACTGCCGCCGCCATGTGAAATCCGTTTGGCCCACCCCTTGTGACCTGCACAAACGTGGATTCGGTGGGGCGCGACGACGAAGCCCCGGCCGCAGGGGCCGGGGCTTCGTGATCGGTGCGGAGGCGGAGGGATTTGAACCCTCGATGGGCTTTAAGACCCAAACCGCATTAGCAGTGCGGCGCCATAGACCGGACTAGGCGACGCCTCCATGCACAGAACCTTCCGCGCGTGAGCGCGAACGGATTCGGTGCGTGCCGATGATGACACACCCGCGTGGGGTGTCACCAATCGCCACCCACGGTACTAGGCGGGGAGCCCGCAGGGCAAAGCACTTCCGGCCGTCGCGCCGGTGTGGCGCAACGTCCCGCGCGGTGGCGCGTTGGTCAGGTCATGTCGCAACTCACCTCACGGACTCCCGCCGCCGCCCGCCCCGGGCTGCGGCGGCTCGTCGCCGGCGTCGCCGCCTCCGTCGCGGCCCTCACCTCGCTGTCCACCGCGCCCCCGGCGGCGCACGCGCAGGACGCGCCTGCGCGCGAGAACCGCCTCACCGTCACCGTGCGCGACGCGGGCGGCGGGGCGGACGGGACGTACGAGGTACGGTGCCGGCCCCGTGGCGGCAGTCATCCCGACCCCGCCGGGGCCTGTGCGGCCGTCGAGCGGAACACGCGGTGGGGGCGGGACGCCTTCGCCCCGGCGCCGCGGGACGCCGTCTGCACCCTGCAGTACGGCGGGCCCGCCACCGCCCGGGTGACCGGCACCTGGGCCGGCCGTCCCGTCGACGCGGCCTACGACCGTACGGACGGGTGCGAGATCGCCCGCTGGGACCGGCTGGTGCCGCTGCTGCCCGAAGCGGGCGCCGCGGGGCGCGCATGAGGGCGACTGGGAGTGACGGGGGGGCGCGCGGTGGCGAGTCGGGGCACAGGGGGCGTAAAGGCCCGTGAAGGTTCGTGGCACGTCGGCGCAGGCAGTCACGGGTTCCGGACGTACCGGGCGTCACATCGCCGTCACTTCTCTGTGCGATGTCCGTCCCATCCGGCGTCGCGAGCGCAATCCCAGCCCTTAGACTCCCTCGCGTGACACGCTGCGGGCAGGTTGGCAAGATGGCCCGAGCGGTCGGTACGTCGCGGTAACAGGGAGGAAGCGTCTCGTGAGCAGCAGGCCATCCCGGGGCACTGCTCGCCTCGCAGCCATACTGGACGCGCTTCCGGACGCCCTGGTGCTGGTCAACGCCAACGGCACGGTCGTCAACGCCAACGCCATCGCCCTGGAGGCCTTCGAGACCCCGGGCACGGCGCTGGTGGGGCGGGGTCTGCTGGATCTGCTGCCGCAGTTCGACTCCAGGCTCATCCCGGGGTCCATGCGGCGGCCCGACCACATCGATCCCCGGGCGCGCACCAAGCCGACGCGGATGGTCGCCCGGCGGACCGACGGGACCGAGTTCCCGGTCGAGGTCACCAGTGCGAATCTGGAGAACGGCCAGCAGGCGTACGACAATTCCGGCTACACCGGCGACGAGCTGCTGATGCTCGTCGTCCGCGACCTCTCCGGCACCGTCGACACCGAGGCCGAGCTGGCGCGTTCGCAGCGGCAGACCGAGATGATCCTGCGCGCCGCCTCCGAGGGCGTCGTCGGGACCGACACCGACGGGCGGATCGTCCTCGTCAACCCGGCCGCCGCCCAGATACTGGGCTACCGGGCCGGCGAACTCGGCGGGCGCGAACTGCACACGCTCGCCCTGCACTCGCGCGCCGACGGCGCCCCCTTCCCGTACGACGAGTCCCCGCTCGCCGACACCCTGCGCTCCGGGCGCAAGCACCGGGTGCGCGGTCAGGTGCTGTACGCCAAGAACGGCGACAAGCTGCCGGTCGACCTGACGACCGCGCCGGTGCGTGACGGCGACCAGCTCGTCGGCGCCGTCATGACGTTCCTCGACCGCCGCCCCTACGACGCGCTCGCCGAGGAGAAGGAGAAGGCCGAGCGGGAGCACGCCGAGGAGCTGGAGCGGCTCGCCGAGGAACACGCCTCCGAACTCACCGCCCTGCGCCAGGGCCACGTCACCGAGCTGGAGGAGCTGCGCGAGCAGCACGCGGAGGAACTCGCCGCGAACGAGGAGCGGTACGCCGCGCTCGGCGAGCGGGAGAAGGACCGCTACGAGGCCCTCGCCGCGCGGCACGACCAGCTGCTCACCCTGCTCGGGCGGTCCCTGCGGGGCCCGCTGGACGAACTGCGCCGGGAGCTGTCCGCGCTGGCCGCCGACGACGCCGGGCAGCTGTGGCCCGAGGCCAACCAGGTGCTCCACCACCTGTCGGCCGGCTACGCCCGGATCACCACCCTCATCGACAACGTCCTCGGCTACCAGCGGCTCGACGCCGGCAGCGAGCAGGTCGCCCGTACAAGGGCGATGCTCGACGCCGTCGTCGCCGCCGGAGTCGACGGGGCCGTGGAGCTCATCGGCCCCGGACGGGTGCAGTTCGCCGTGCACGCGCCGCCCATCGAGGCCGAGGTCGACCCGCGGCTGCTCGCGACCGCCCTCGCGCATCTCGTCGCGGACGTCGCGGGTGTCGACGCGACCGGCAACTCGCCCGTGGCGGCGGGCGGCTACCTGGACAACACGGTCGTGGTCGCGGCGGCGCAGCGCGGCGAGGTCGTCCGCATCGAGGTGCGCGGACCGTACGGCGGCGGCGACCCGGTGCACGAGCCGATCGTGCGCGGGATCGTCCGGGCGCACGGCGGTGTGCTGCAGACGCACGAGGTGCCCGGGATGAGCGGCAGCGCGTTCGTCCTCGAGGTGCCGATCGGGGGCGGGGCGGGGTCCGTGGCGGCCGCCCCGGACACGGTGGTTCCGGCCGAGGAGGCCGCTCCCGTCGAGTCGGCCTCCGGTGGCGGGCGGCGCCGGGCGCGGCGTGCGTCCGTGGACGCCTTCCTGGAGAGCGAGGTGCCGGGCGCGGACGACGGCCCCGGTACGGATTCCGTGCCCACCGGCCGGCGCAGGCGCCGGGCGGCCGCCGCCGCCGTCGAGCCCGCGCGGGCGGAGCTTCCGGCGCAGACGGCGTCCAGCGGTACCGGGCGCCGGCGTGGCCGGCCGGCCGAGGACGCGCCGGCCGTGGTGGGTGCCGAGGTCGAGCTCGCCGGGGGGGCCGGGGCGCCCGGGGTGTCCGAAGGTGCCGTCGTCACCGCGGCCGAGCACGCGGCGGGAGCCGCCGCGTCGAACACGGGGCTGGGCGGGACCGTACCGCCGCAGGGGGTGCCGGCACCGTCCGGGCAGCGTGCCCGGCACGGGTCCGGCGAGCAGCAGGCGCTGCCGCCTGCGCTGCCCGCGCCGTCCGACGGGGACGGGGCGGCCGACGCGCCCCGGGCCGAGGTCGCGGTGCACGTTCCGGCTCAGGCTTCGGGGCAGTCGGAACCGACGGGGCGGCGTCGGCGGGCGCTGGCCGCCGCCACCGAGCGGGCGGCGGCGCAGGAGGCCGCACCCCGTACGGTGTTCGCGTTGCCACCGGCCGAGGCGGACCAGGAACAGCAGGCCGGGCAGGCGGCGCAGGCCGAGGCGATCGGGCAGGCCGGGACGGTCGGGCAGGCCGGGGTCGACAACGGTCGCCATGACGCCGTTCCGCACGACCAGGCCGACGACCACACCCCGCCGCAGCCGCATCCCACCAGCGCGCCGACCGGCCGCCGACGGCGGGCCGTCGCCCAGTCGGCGGAGCCCGGCGGCGCCCCCGCCGAGGCTCCCGCTCCGACCGCGCAGGCGGCGACCGCACAGGCTCCAGGCACTTCGGCGCAGTGGGGGACGGTGCCTGCACAGGAGGCGCCTGCCGCGCCGCAGGGCGCTCCGGTTCCGCCGCAGGGTGCTGCCGTGCCCGCGCAGGGTGCGGCTGTTCCGCCGCAGGGCACTCCCGTGCCCGCTCAAGGTGCGGCCGTTCCCCCGCAAGGGGCCCCCGTACCGGCACACGGTGCCGCGCTCCCGCCGCAGGGTGCTCCCGTACCCGCGCAGGGCGCCGCGCCCCCGGCGCAGGGAGCTCCCGTACCCGCTCAGGGTGCGGCCGTTCCCCCACAGAGCACCCCCGTACCGGCGCACGGTGCCGCGCTCCCGCCGCAGGGAGCTCCCGTACCCGCTCAGGGTGTGGCCGTTCCCCCACAGAGCACCCCCGTACCGGCGCACGGTGCCGCGCTCCCGCCGCAGGGTGCTCCCGTACCCGCGCAGGGACAGGCACAGGCAGAGGCGGCACAGCCGCTTCCCGTCGCGCAGCCGCTGCCCGCCGAGGCCGCCCCCGGTGTCGCGGCCGGAGGTGCCCCCGCCCCGCAGCAGTGGCCCGCCGCCGGTGACACCTCCGGTGCCGGTACGGCCGTACCGGTGGCCGCGAGCCCGTCGCAGCCGACCCCCGCCGCCGGTACCCCGTTGCCGCCCGAGGGCGCGCCGGCGCAGCGGGCCGCTCAGCCGTTGCCCGCGGAGGCCGCGGCGCCGGTCGATCCGAACTCCACGCAGGGGCGGGCGATCAGCGTGCGGACGCTGGGGCAGGGCGTGCCGTTCACCCGGCAGGCCGCCCAGGTGCAGCAGCCGCTGCCGTCGGCCACGCCTCCCCCGCACCAGCCGGGCGGCTCCGGCCGCCGCCGCAAGCTCGGCACGCGCCCCGACCCGGCCGCGGGCAACGAGCGGAACGCGCGCCCGCACCCGCCGGCCGAACCCGTACCCGCCCACGCGCACGCACCGGCGCAGTCCCGGCTCGCACCGGCGACCGAGGGCACCGGACGCTCGTACGCCATAGGGGCACCCGACGCGGACGCCGCCGAGGGGCCCGAACCGCTGGACGGTCCGGGCGGGGCCGTCGAGGTGGCGGACCCGCCGCGTCCGCAGCCGATGGACGACGAACTGCCGCCGGAGCCGCTGGACAACCCCCGCCGGCTGCTGGTGTGGCCCGCGCCGGACGTCACCACGCAGCAGGCGCTGAGCGACCGCGGCTACCGGCCGGTGATCGTGCACTCGCGCGAGGAGGTCGACGCGCAGATCGCGGCGTTCCCCGCCGCGCTGTTCGTGGACCCGCTGACCGGGCCGATCACCCGTACGGCCCTGCAGTCGCTGCGGCAGGCGGCGGTGGCCGCCGAGGTGCCGGTGCTCGTCACGGCCGGGCTCGGACAGGCCTCGCGCGATGCCGCGTACGGCGCCGATCCCGCCGTACTGCTGAAGGCGCTCGCGCCGCGCGACAGCGAACAGCACCCCCCGCGCGTGCTGCTGATCGAGGAGCACGCGGAGATCGCGCTGGCGCTGACCGGGACGCTGGAGCGGCGCGGTATGCAGGTCGCGCGGGCCGCGAGTGACGCCGACGCGGTGGCGCTGGCGGGGCAGTTCCGGCCGAACCTGGTGGTGATGGACCTGATGCAGGTGCACCGGCGCCAGGCCGGGTCCGCCGGGATCGTCGACTGGCTGCGGGCGAACGGGCAGCTCAACCGCACCCCGCTCGTCGTCTACACGGCCGCCGTCGGCCAGGCGGACCTGCCGCGGCTGGCCTCCGGCGAGACGGTGCTGTTCCTGGCGGAGCGGGCCACCAGCGAAGAGGTGCAGGACAGGATCGTCGACCTGCTGTCGCGGATCGGGACCAACTGACCCGCGCCGCCGTCAGCGGGCGACCAGGCGGCGGGCCGCCTCCTTCACGGACGCGCGCAGCCGGGCGCGGTCGTCGGCCTCCTCCCCGACCAGGATGCGGCGCATCTGCGGGACGACGGCCGTCCAGTTGGCCAGCGCGGTCAGCAGGAACAGCAGGTCGCCGGCCGGGATGGCGTCGGTGACGACCCCGCGCTCCTGACCGTCCCGGAGCAGGGCGACCTTGCGGACGTAGTGCTCCTGGCGTTCACCCTCGTGGGGCAGCTCGTCGGTGCCGTACTCCAGGCCCTCCCAGAAGAGCAGGCGCAGCAGTTCGGGGTGGGCGGCGTGGTAGTCCATCAGCCGGTCGACCCAGCTCTCGATGTCGTCCGGGTCGACGGGGACGGACTCGGCGAGGTCCAGCATCTTCCGCTCGAGGACGATCGCGAACAGCTCCGCCTTGTTGCCGAAGTAGGCGTAGATGAGCTGCTTGTTGGCCTTCGCCTCGGCCGCGATGCGGTCGATGCGGGCACCGGCGATGCCGTGGCGGGCGAACTCGGCGACCGCTGCCTCGAAGATCCGGGCCTTGGTGGCCTCGGGGTCCCTGACTGCCATGGGGACAGGGTAGCGCCACTTGTAACCAACTGTTTGGTTGACAGGGAATCCGGTGGGAGCACAGACTGTTCCCTCAACCAACCAACCAGTTAGTTGTTAGAGCAGGCTCGAAGGGGTATCCCGCTCATGTCCTCAGCTCCCAGCGCCGCCACCACCGGCCGGCCGGCCCGCAGGCCACCGCTCCCCGGCCCCGGCCCGGGTCCGTCCCGCGGCTCCGGCGCGTTCCTCACGCTCATCGCCGTCTGCACCGCGGTCACGGCCGCCAACATCTACCTCGCCGCGCCCCTGCTCTCCCTGATCGCCCGCGACTTCGGTTCCACCCCGTCGGCCGTGGCCTGGATCGCCTCGGTCGCCCAGCTCGGATACGCCGTCGGGCTGCTCTTCTTCGCCCCGCTCGGCGACACCGCCGACCGGCGCCGGCTGGTCGGCGTCCTCACCCTGGTCACCACCGCCGCCCTGATCGCCAGTGCCGTCGCCCCGGGCACCGGCGCGCTGGCGGTCGCCGTGTTCGTCGCCTCGGCCGGGACCGTGGTGCCGCAACTGCTCGTCCCGCTGGTCGCCGAGCGCGCCCCCGCCACCCGCCGCGCCCGCCATGTCGCGGCCGTGATCGCCGGCCTGTTCACCGGCATCGTCGCGGCCCGGGTCCTCGGCGGCCTCGCCGGGCAGGCCTTCGGCTGGCGGTGGGTGTTCGCGGGCGCGGCCGTCCTCACGCTCGCCCTGGGCATCGCCACCGCCCTCGTCCTGCCGTCCGGACGGCGGCGCCGCGACGGCTCGCTGTTCGGCGGCCTCGCCGCGCTGCCCGGACTGCTGCGCCGCTCGCCCGAGCTGTGGCGCGCGTCAGTGCGCCAGGCGGGGATGTTCGGCGCGTGGAGCGCGCTGTGGACCTCGCTCGCCCTGCTGCTGACCGGCCCGGCCTACGGCCTGTCCACCGCCACCGCCGGACTGTTCGGCCTCTTCGGGCTCGCGGCGAGCGCGGTGGCGCCGCTGGCGGGCGGGCTGGTCGACCGCTTCGGCGCCGCCCGGGTCGTGCGGGGGGCGTATCTGCTCGCGGCCGTCTCCGTGCCGCTGTTCTGGCTGGGCGGGCAGGTCGTCTGGGCCCTGTTCGTCGCCGCGATCGCCCTCCACGCGGCCCTGGTCGCCTCCCACGTCGCCAACCAGACCCTCGCCCTGACCACCACCTCCAGCCCGGCCGTCGCCAACACCGCCTACGTCGTCTCCGGCTTCGCCGGCGGCGCAGGCGCCTCGGCCCTCGCGGGCACCGCCTTCACCCACTTCGGCTGGGGCGGGGTGTCGGCGGTGGCGGCGGTCTGGCTGGCGCTGGGCTGGGGGAGCACGGCGGTACGGCGGTGACCTGACCGCTGCCGCCGGGCGGTGAGGCTCCGCCGGGCGGTGAGGCTCCGCCGGGCGGTGAGGCTCCGTCTCGCCGCCCGGCGCGGACGGCGTACGCCGGTGTCAGAGCCGGGTGACGTCCAGCGAGCCCTCGGCGTACTGCCTGCGCAGCACCTTCTTGTCGAACTTTCCGACGCTGGTCTTCGGCACCGACTCGATCACCGTCCAGCGCTCCGGGAGCTGCCACTTGGCGATCCTGCCCTCCTCCTGGAGGAAGGCGCGCAGGGTGGTGAAGTCGGCGGTGGAGCCCTCCTTGAGGACGACCGTGGCCAGCGGGCGCTCGCCCCACTTGTCGTCCGGGACGGCGACGACGGCGGCCTCGGCGACGTCCGGGTGCGACATCAGCGCGTTCTCCAGCTCGACCGAGGAGATCCACTCGCCGCCGGACTTGATGACGTCCTTGGCGCGGTCGGTGAGGGTGAGGAAGCCGTCGGGGGAGATCGTCCCGACGTCGCCCGTCTTCAGCCAGCCGTCCTCGCTGAACTTGTCGGCCGGGCGCAGGGGCTCGGCACCGGGGCCGTTGTAGTAGGCGCCGGCGATCCAGTTGCCGCGGACCTCCAGCTCACCCGCGGACTCGCCGTCCCAGGGGAGGCGTTCGCCGCCGGGCCCGGTGAGGCGGGCCTCGACGCCGGCCGGGAAGCGGCCCTGGGTCAGCCGGTAGGCGAACTCCTCCTCGGTGCCCACGGCGTGGGCCGGCGGGCGGGCGATGGTGCCGAGCGGGGAGGTCTCCGTCATGCCCCAGGCGTGGCAGACCCGCATGCCCAGCCGGTCGAACGCCTCCATCAGGGAGGGCGGACAGGCGGAGCCGCCGATGGTGACCTGGGTGAGGGAGGAGACGTCCCGGGGCTTGGCGGTCAGCTCGGCGAGCAGGCCCTGCCAGATGGTGGGGACGGCGGCGGCGTGGGTCGGCTTCTCGCCCTCGATCATCTCGGCGAGCGGGGCGGGCTGCAGGAAGCGGTCCGGCATCAGCATGTTGACGCCGGTCATGAAGGTGGCGTGCGGCAGGCCCCAGGCGTTGACGTGGAACTGCGGTACCACCACCAGCGAGGTGTCCTGGTCGGTCAGGCCCATCGACTGCGCCATGTTGACCTGCATGGAGTGCAGGTAGATGGAGCGGTGACTGTAGACCACGCCCTTGGGGTCGCCGGTGGTGCCGGAGGTGTAGCACATGGCGGCGGCGGCGCGTTCGTCCAGCTCCGGCCAGTCGTAGGCGACGGGCTGTCCGGCGAGCAGGTCCTCGTACTCGTGCACCCGCGCGGTGGCGTCCGCGAGTGCGGAACGGTCACCGGGGCCGGAGACGACCACGTGCTCGACGGTCTTCAGGTGCGGCAGCAGCGGGGCGAGCAGGGGGATCAGCGAACCGTTGACGATGATCACCCGGTCGGCGGCGTGGTTGACGATCCATGCGAGCTGCTCGGCCGGGAGGCGGAGGTTCAGGGTGTGGAGGACGGCGCCCATGGAGGGGATCGCGAAGTACGCCTCGACGTGCT
The DNA here is from genome assembly GCF_042749965.1 of Streptomyces sp. NPDC059454. Taxonomy (NCBI): domain Bacteria; kingdom Bacillati; phylum Actinomycetota; class Actinomycetes; order Kitasatosporales; family Streptomycetaceae; genus Streptomyces; species Streptomyces sp. NPDC059454. The sequence continues at coordinate 103,798 of NZ_JBHYVC010000021.1, forward strand.
CGGCGTTGTTCCACATGAGGGTGGCGACCCGGTCGTCGCCGGTGACACCGAGGTCGTCGCGCAGGGCGTGGGCCAGCTGGGCCGCACGGGCGCCGATCTCCGCGTAGGAACGGCGCTGCGGCTCGCCCTCGCCGGTCCATGTGGTGACCTGCGATGTGCCGTGGATCGTCGACCCGTGGGTCAGGATCCTCGAGATCAGCAGCGGTACGTCCTGCATGGTGCTCAGCACGGCGTCCTCCTGGGCGACATTGCCTGCGCGGCGGTACGGGTTGCGCTGATTCTGCGCACATACCGCGCGGTATGTCACTAGAGGAGCGAATGATCGATCACTCCGCGCCGGGGGACCGGTGCGCTTCAGCTGCGGACGAGCCCCAGTTCGGCGTCCTCGCGGAGCTTGCCGAGCGCCCTCGAAACGGCCGACTTCACCGTGCCCACCGAGACGCCGAGCACTTCGGCCGTCTGGACCTCGCTGAGGTCCTCGTAGTACCGCAGCACCACCATCGCCCGCTGTCGCGCGGGCAGCCGCATGATCGCCCGCCACATCGCGTCGCGCAGCGCCTGCTGCTCGGCCGGGTCGTCGCCGCCGGGCTCCGGGCCGGGCTCGGGCAGCTCGTCACAGGCGAACTCGTCGACCTTGCGCTTGCGCCACTGCGAGGTGCGCGTGTTCAGCAGCGCCCTGCGCACGTAGCCGTCGAGCGCCCGGTGGTCCTCTATGCGCTCCCAGGCGACGTACGTCTTGGTGAGCGCGGTCTGCAGCAGGTCCTCCGCGTCGCTCGGATTCCCGGTCAGCGACCGGGCGGTACGCAGGAGCACCGGCTGGCGAGCCCTCATGTACGACGAGAACGACGGGTACGGGAGGGTCTGCGCCGCTGTCGCTGGAGTGGCGGCTTTCGAAGCGCTGGTGCAGACGGGTGTGGTCATGGCTCAACGCTATGAGTGGGGGTCCGTCCGGCGGATCGCCCGCAGGTCCCGAAGGCGCGTCCCCCTCAGGTTGTAGGGGTGGGGCCGGCTGCACCTCCTGAAGGTGGACGAGCGGATGAGGGGTACTGCGGGTCGGTCCCCGAGAAGGACCCGGAGCACCCGGGTCACCGGCATCCGCACCCCGAGCCACCGGCACACACCCTCCGGACCCCCGACGCACACACCCCGAGCCACCGGCGCACACCCTCCGGACCCCCGACGCACACGCCCCGGCACGCCTGAGCGGCGGTACCGAAGCACCGCCGCCCGGACGCCTTGCACCCCACGAAGCACACCCGCACGGTCAGAACGCCGGCCTCACCACAGCGGGCTGAAGCTGATGGCCACGTTGTCGTTGCCCTGGTTGACGGCCGTGAAGGCGGAGCCGGTGACCTGGGCGGTGTTGTTCTGGTTCGTGGCACCGGATCCGGTGGCCTGCTGCTGCGAGGTGGCCGAGTTGCCGAAGTTGTCGCCGCCGACGCCGCTGCCGAGGGCGTCGGCCTCGGAGCTCGTGGCCGTCGCGTTCGATCCGTCGTCCGCCAGGGCGCCGCTGTCCGCCGCCGCGACGCCGGTGAAGAGGGCGGCCGCGAGCGGAAGGGCGGAGACCGCGGCGATGACGCGGGCGGTGCGGATGCTTGCCATGTTGTGTTCCCTCCAGAACAAGGACGCACCGGCTCATGGCCGTGTGCGCATGAAGTAGGGCTGTCACCAGGGAAGTTGCCCCCCGCCCTGGTGCTGTGCACGACGTCGCGAGATCAGGGTTGCCCAGGGAATCCCCGGCGAACCACCCCGGACGCTGTCATTCGCACGCAAGCGTGACGACAAGGCAATAAACCCGGCACGCTCCCTGAATCCCACCCTCTTCCAGGAGGGACACCCTCTCCCGCTTCCCGCAAGGGATGAAACGTTCCGCCACTTCTCCCGTCGGCGCCCTCGCCCCGGCACACCACACCCCGCCCCCTTCCCATATTCGAACGCATGAACGAAAATGAAGGCATGGCCACCACCGACCGGCAGGCCACGACGCTGGCCCTCGCACACGCCCTGTCAGCCGCCGAACGCGGTCTGGCCGTCATCCCCCTGTCCCGGACGAAACTCCCGGCCCTGCGTTCACCGCACCGCGACACCCCGGAGCCGGTGGGTCCGCCCTGCCACGGCGAGTGCGGCCGCTTCGGCCACGGCGTCCACGACGCCTCCACCGACCCCGCCCGCATCCGCGCACTGTTCGCCGCCGCACCCCGCGCCACCGGTTACGGCATCGCCTGCGGACTGCCCCCGCACCACCTCATCGGCGTCGACCTGGACACCAAGTCCGGTACGGACCCGTTCGCCGCCCTGCGCGAACTGGCCCGGCGCCACCTGTTCACGATCCCCGCCACGGTGATCGTCCTGACCCCGAGCGGCGGCCGCCACCTGTGGCTGAGCGGCCCGCCGGACGTCGTCGTCCCCAACTCGGCGGGCCGCCTGGCCCCCGGCATCGACATCCGGGGCGCCGGCGGCTATCTCGTCGGCCCCGGTTCCCGCACCGGCCACGGCCCGTACACCACCGCTCCGGGCACCGCGCGCCTGGCCCCGGCGCCCTGCCCGCCCGCCCTCCTGCGCCTGCTCCTCCCGCCGCCCCGCGCGCACCACCCGACGCCCCCGTCGGCCGGCGGGCACGGTCAGGGACTCGTCCAGTTCGTGCTCGCGGCGCACGAGGGCCGGCGCAACACCCGCCTGTTCTGGGCGGCCTGCCGCGCCTACGAGAACGGAATCGGCCCGGCCCTGGTGGAACCCCTGGTCGGCGCGGCCCTCACCACCGGCCTGTCCGAACGCGAAGCCCGCGCGACGATCGCGTCGGCGGCGCGGATGACGGGGCACCGCCCCTGACCCCCTCGCCCGTCGCCCGTGCTCTCTCCCCCCACGAAAACCGAAAGACCCCGATGCACCACCGTTCCAAAGTGCCGACCATGTCACTCGCCCGCGTCCTCCTCGACTCCGGCCGCTCGGTCGACCTCTCCGAGCTGCGGATGTCGTCGACGTACGGCGGGCTGCTCGAGGGCTACCCGTGCAAGCTTCTCAACGACCGGAAGATCGACGGGCTGCTCCGGTCCGCCGAGCGCGCCTTCCCCGGCACTCCGGTCCACCTGGTGCCGCCCCCGCGCGAGTACCCCGACCAGTACGCGGGCGCCTTCGGCCCCGTGGAGGTGCTGCCCTCCGTGACGTGCGTCGGCAGCTTCCGGTCCGAGGCGCTCGACCCGGCCCACGACCGCGCCCTGTACCGCTCCCGCCTCACCGTCGTCTGGTTCCAGCCCTCCCCGCGCGTACCGTCCGGCTGCGACGCGGAGCCCTCGCTGCGGGACCTGTGCTGGGAACGGCTGGCCGAGGACGAAGAGCTCTGAGGGCTGCCGTTCGGGTCACTCCGGGCGCGCGAGGTGACGGCTTCACGCGGTGATGCACACGTACGGAGTGGCGGCATCCTGAACGTCATCACACGTACGGGTGAGTGTCGGGTCCCGTCGCCGGGGTACGAAGCCGCTGTCCCGGACTCCGCGGAGCCCGGGTCCGGCGACGGCTCCAGACGCGAAAAAGCCTGGTGACAGGGGACTGCGCGAAAGAAAACGGTGCCGCGGGAGGCATTTTCGATCATCTGCTGTCAGCGGCGTGCGCGTGTCTACAGCACCCCAAACGTCCTGATTGTTCAGAATGTTGCTCACTGCCCCAGTTGAAACTACGAAGTTTCATTGCCGAGGAGCATGACATGCAGGTTCGCAGGTGGCTCCCAGACCAGCCCACTCGTATCGGCCGTCACGACTGGCCGGACGAGGGGGACAACGGAACGCACATGCGGCTGCGGGCCGGCTCCATCGTGGTACTGGACCGGCAGGGGTGGCGGATCCTGGAGATCAACGGCTACCCGAACGACTGGTGGCCGGACTCCTACGAGAAGGCGTGGCGCGACCACGTGGAACTGTGGTGGCACGCCAACGAACTGCGACGGGCCAACAACCAGGCGGTCAAACCGGCCCCCGAGCGGGCCGAGTTCTACAAGCGCCCGGTGGTGCTGGTGTTGCGCAACGAGAACCTGCCCCGTTCCACACCGAAGCACTGGTGCGCCCCCGCCAGCCACGACTGGCGGGTCCTGCCCGAGCACTATGCCGTCTGCCGCGCCTGCGGTGAGCTGCCGCCCTGCCACCACGGGGAGTACCGCTGGGAGGGCGGCCCCCGCTGGCCGGAGCAGGACGGCGGCATCCCGCTCATGGTGCCGGAGGGCTGCTGCATGGGGTGCGCCGAGCCGATCAGGCCGCGGGTGCGGACCGTGCGCTTCCCGGGCCCGAACCTCTGGTACCCGGACCTGGGGGAGGACACGGCCGTCTTCCACGCCCGCACCGCCTGCGCCGACCAGGTCGACCGCTACCGCATGCAGTGGCAGGCCGAGTACAGCCCGCGCTCCTCGACACACTCCGCCACTCCCTCGTTCCCGGGCTTCGAGCACTTCGTGCTCCCCCGGACGCGTCATGCGCCGGACGTGGCCCCGCACGACCGGCGGACCCCCCAGGACCCGCATCCCCCCGTGCCGGCCGTGCCGTCGCGGCCGGGAGAGGAGGAATGCGCCTCCGTGACCGGTGACTTCGGCATCCTCCCCGCCCCGTTCGACGGGCGCCGGGGAGATCCGGGGGCCGGTACGCCGCCGACCGGTCCGTCGGCCGTGCCCGAGCCCGCGGTCTCCAGTGCACCCGCGCCGGCCCCCGTGACGCCGGAGCCTCTTCCTGCGGCCGGTACGGGCGTGCCCGCCGCCGCGACCGAGGCGCCCGCACCCGCCTCCCCTTCCGCCGAGGGCCTCGAGCCGGCCCTCCGGTCCGCGCAGGAACTGGACCTGGCGCTGGCAGGTGGCCCGTCCTTCCACAACGCCGAGCAGGCGGCCCGGGTGATCGAGGAACTCACCGCCGCGGTCCGCAACATCGCGCTCTGCCTGAACAACCCGGCCGCACGCGAACGCTCCTGACCCGCGAACGGCCCGGGCGGCAGACCGCGACACACCCGCCACGGACCGGCCGGACACACCCGCGGAGAGCAGCAGAAGGGGCGCCCCCTAGAAACACCGCCCCACGAGGAGCGCCCCTTCCCCCTGCCATGTCTATGACCTGCGCGGGGGCGGTGGGATTTGAACCCGCGGTGACATCGCTGCCACGACGGTTTCAAGACCTTTCGCCGATCACGGCCGTTGACCGCTGCGCCACAGGTCAGACGCGTGCAGGCACCCCCGCGGAGCCGTCGTCGTCGTCATCATCGTGCCCCCTACGTGCCCTATCGGCGCCGTCGTGCCCGCCGAACCACGCGTCGGAGGCTTCGCCACCTGGTCGTCGCGGCCGGCGACCGGGCGAGCGTAGTGCCGGGTGGTCACGCTCGCGTTCGAGTGGCCGAGACGGTGAGCGGCGGTCATGACGCCGTACCGGTCGGCGACCCACGTCCCGCGGGAACCTCAATGCGCCCCGATTCCGGAACGCAGCGCCTGGCCAGCGAGGGCCGAGCCTAGCGGCCCCGGGATGGCTCGAGAGTCAGGCTGGAGCCGCCTGTACGGCGCTTACCTCCGAGGTAATCGCGGCGTGCAGATGTGCGTGGCTAGGTTCGATTCGTCATACCGGAGCGAAGGAAGGAGTCGGAAGTGCCCGCATATGGCTTCGCACACCTGCGTGACCGTCGCCATCACCCAGACATCCTTGAGTACCTGGAACGCATCCAGGACACTCTCGACCCATTCCACGGGCGCTTCCTCATTCACGGCCCGCCGACCGAGGTGGTCGAGGGCATCTGGCAAGGCAGCATGGTGCTGATCGAGTTCCCCGGCTTGGCCGAAGCCCGCGCCTGGTACGCGTCCCCTGCGTATCAGGAGATCCTTCGGCTGCGGACCGACCACATCGACGGGGATGTCGTGCTGGTCCAGGGCATCGGTCCCGGATACGACCCGCGTGAGCGTGCGGCGAAACTCCGGGCGGAGGCGGCCGGGTAGCGCACTTAGTACGCTGTTGGGTCTGTCAAGGATGCAGGTCTCGGCTGACACCAGTACCTGACACCAACAGGGCCGGACAGCAGCGGACACCGCCGAACGACGACGGACAGTCAGTCGAGGCGGAAGACGGGTTGGCCGACGTTCCAGGGGCCCCGTGATCGACCTGATAAGGATGAGGCCAGACCTCAAAACTTTGACCTCGTACGGGCGCCGTCCTCATTGTGGGGCGGCGCCCGTCGCCTTGACTCGATCATTGAAACTCTACGCACCGCGTTGGAATTGATCCGCGATCATGGGCGACCCCTCCGCGGAACCTGAGGCCGACGGCGTCAGTTGCAGGGGCGGCGCGATCGCCGACAGGTAACCTGCGTCACAACTCCCCGTCGCTGCAGGCAAATCAGTGTCCGAATAGCCGAGATCGAGTTTGCGAATGGCCGATCTGAGCCCACAATGAGCCCCGTCAGACCAAGAAAAACCCGCCCTCGCCGGACAGGTTCCTAGGCGTGCACGGCAGGGCGGGTCTCCGAACCTCCAGGAGGCTCAAGATGAGTGTCTCGCCTACCCCTCAGGGGATGTCAATTCCGATCAACCCCGAGCGGCTCATCACGGTCATCGTTTTGATCGTGCTCGTCACTTCACCGGTCGCCGAGATTGTTAGCGCGTACTCAGACGCAGCGGCATGGATGACCTTGCTTCTTGGAGGGTGCGGTACAGCAGTGACGTACAGCAACCGCAACAGCTGATCCCGGCTCCCGTGTCCCAGCCGTGCCCGATCGAGCGGGGAATCACGGGGAACACCGGGTAGACACCGAGACCGAACATGCGAACGACCCCTGACCGGATCTCCAGGTCAGGGGCCGTTCTCACTGCTCATCGCGCGGAGGCGGTGGGATTTGAACCCACGGTGACATCGCTGCCACGACGGTTTTCAAGACCGTTCCCTTCGGCCGCTCGGGCACGCCTCCCCGCGCCTGCCGGTGATCGGCGGCGCGGGGACAAGGGTAACGGGTCCAGGGTCCGGGGGTGAGGTCAGCTGTCGCCCACGCGGGAGCCCAGGGTGAGTTCCGTGGTGCGCTCCTTGCCGTCGCGCTCGTAGGTGATCGTGACCTCGTCGCCCGGCTTGTGGGTCCAGATCTCGCCGATCAGGGTGGGGCCTGAGTCGATGACCCGGTCGTCGAGCTTGGTGATGACGTCGCCGGGCTGCAGGCCGGCCTTGTCGGCGGGGCCACCGGGGTCGACGGGCTCGGAGCCGGCCGCGCCCTGTTCGGTGATCTTCGCGCCGCCCGTCGTGTCCTCCAGGGAGACCGACGCGCCGATCTTGGCGTACACCGGCTTGCCCGTCTTGATCAGTTCCTGGGCGACGTACTTGGCCTGGTTGATCGGGATGGCGAAGCCCAGGCCGATCGAGCCGGCCTGCCCCGTGCCGAAGCCGCCGTTGCTGGTGGACTGGATCGCGGAGTTGATGCCGATCACGCTGCCCTGCGCGTCCAGCAGCGGACCACCGGAGTTGCCCGGGTTGATGGAGGCGTCGGTCTGCAGGGCGCTCATGTACGACGCCTGGCTGCCGGTGCCGTCGCTGGAAGCGACCGGGCGGTTCTTCGCGCTGATGATGCCCGTCGTCACCGTGTTGGACAGGCCGAAGGGCGCGCCGATCGCGATCGTCGAGTCGCCGACGGCCACCTCGTCGGAGTTGCCCAGGGGAAGCGGCTTCAGGTCCGAGGGGGCGTTGTTCAGCTTGATGACCGCCACGTCGTAGCCCTGTGCGTGGCCGACCACCTCGGCGTCGTACTTCTTGCCGTTGGGGAAGGTCACCGAGACCTTGCCGCCGTCGACGGCCTCCGCCACCACGTGGTTGTTGGTGACGATGTGGCCCTGGGTGTCGAAGACGAAGCCGGTGCCGGTGCCGCCCTCGCCGCTGCTGCTCTCGGCCTCGATGGTGACCGTGCTCGGCAGCGCCTTGGCGGCCACGGCGGCGACCGTGCCCGGGTCGCGCTTCACGTTGCCGCCGCTGGTGGACGCCGAAACGGTCGTCGAGCCGTTGCTGTCGTTCTCCTTGGCCAGCGTGTAGCCGAGACCTCCGCCCGCGCCGCCCGCGACCAGCGCGGCCACCAGGACCGCGGCGAGCATACGGCCGCGCCCGCCGCCGTTCTTCGGCGCCGGCTGCTGATAGGAGGAACCCCAGCCGCCCGGGCCGTGCCCGGCACCGCCGTCGCCGTACGACGGGGTGGACGACGGAGGGGGCGGGGGCCAGGAGGCGTCGGGGGCGGAGGAGGAAGGGGTGGGGTCCTGGCCTCCGTGGGCGCCGTGCGGGCCCCAGCCGGTCTCGCCCACCGGGCCCTGGGGGCCGAAGCCGTATCCCTGGTCCGCGCTCTGTGCGGGCGGCGGCGCGGCCCGGTCCGGATCCGGAGCCGCTCCCGGGGCCGGGTGTCCCTGGTGCGCCGAGGCAGCGGGAGCATCCACCGGTGCGGGCGGCGGTGCGGACGGGGCCGGGGGTACCGCGGTGCCCTCGTTCTCGGTGCTCACAGCTTCTCTCCTCGATCCACGGCTGTTGTTATCGGTCGCACTCGGTCACGCTCGTTCACGCCCGTCCACGAGTCCGGCGCGATGCAGCTGTGCACGTCTCTTTGTATGACGCCAGCTTTTCCCACGGGCCGTCAGGGCACCATAAGCCGTTCCTGTGGGTCCGGGGCCATTCTTTATATAGGGCATTACTCACGTAAGGTGCGCCACTCGATGTCTCCGACCGGACGGCGACACCGTTCACGCCACTCCGAGCACCCGTCTACCCGTGCACGGTGGCACCATGACGCGGTGACTCACGCACGGCAGCACCCGACCCACGTCGTCGCGCACCGCGGGGCCTCCGAGGACGCCCCCGAGCACACCCTGGCCGCGTATCGCAAAGCGATCGAGGACGGTGCGGATGCGCTCGAATGCGATGTGCGCCTGACCGCCGACGGTCACCTTGTGTGCGTTCACGACCGTCGCGTCAACCGTACGTCCAACGGCCGCGGTGCGGTGTCGGCGCTCGAGCTCTCCGATCTGGCCGCCCTGGACTTCGGCTCCTGGAAGAGCCGCGACGCCTTCGGGGGACCGCGCGTCGAGGAGCCCGACTGGGAGCACCGCCCGGAGGACCGGGAGGCCACCTCCGTCCTCACCCTGGAGCGGCTGCTGGAACTGGTCTCCGACGCCGGGCGCCGGGTCGAGCTGGCGATCGAGACCAAGCATCCCACGCGGTGGGCGGGACAGGTGGAGGAGCGGCTGCTGCTCCTGCTCAAGCGGTTCGGCCTCGACGCGCCCGCCGCCGCGGAGGACTCCCCGGTGCGCGTGATGAGTTTCTCCGCGCGGTCGCTGCACCGCGTGCGGGCCGCCTCGCCGACGCTGCCCACGGTCTACCTGATGCAGTTCGTCTCGCCGCGGCTGCGCGACGGGAGGCTGCCCACCGGCGTACGGATCGCGGGGCCCTCGATCCGCATCGTGCGCAGCCACCCCGCGTACATCGAGCGCCTGAAGCAGTCCGGGCACCAGGTGCACGTGTGGACCGTGAACGAGCCGGAGGACGTGGACCTCTGCGTGCGTCTCGGCGTGGACGCCATCATCACCAACCGCCCCCGCGCGGTGCTCGATCAGCTCGGCCGCTGACCGCGCGGCGCGCCACCGGTCCCACTGGCACCACTGGCACCACTGGCACCACTGGCACCACTGGACCCAGGATCAGCTCGCACGAGTCTTGACCTCGTGCCCGACCCGGGCGCATCCTCACATCTCGGCCACAGCGACGAAATCCAGCCACATGGCTACGGGTAGTGCTCCGGCGCGTTCGGTGCGTATTCGATCGCTTGGAGTGCGTCACCGCTCACGGGCCGGCCGGTTTCCGGTTCGGGCCCATGGGGCATCCACACCGTGGCGTGGGGCGAAGGAGGTCTCGGGGGTGGCGTTGGTGGTGGCACAGGAGGTGCCCACGTCGTCGAGCATGGCCGTGCCCCACGGCCCTGCGGGCGTGGGGGAGGCGAGGCGCCGTATGCGCGCACAGCTGCGCGACGGCGGGGTGGCGGACTCGGTCGTCGACGATGCCGTACTGATCCTTTCCGAGCTGCTGAGCAATGCGTGCAAACACGGCCGGCCTCTCGGCGAGGCCCTGGCCGGGGACGGGGACGTACGCGCCGCCTGGCGGGTGGATCCGTGCGGACGGCTCGTCGTGGAGGTCACGGACGGCGGCGGCCCGACCCGTCCGGCTCCGGCCACTCCGTCGGTCACGGCACACGGCGGCCGGGGGCTGAACATCATCACCGCGCTGGCCGACGACTGGGGCGTACGCGACGAGGTGCCGGGCGAGGTCACGGTGTGGGTCGTCGTCCACGACGACGTGTACGACCCGGACGCCGGAGCCGGGCACCGGCGCGAGGACTTCGCCGCGCGGGTGACGGCTCCCGCGGTCTCCCGCATACCCGGGCTGGACTTCGCGGACGTCTTCGACGACCTGGACTGAGGGCGGTCTCTGCCGCTTCCGTCGGCCCCGGCC
>NZ_JBHYVC010000022.1:0-113771 GCF_042749965.1 Streptomyces sp. NPDC059454
CTCCTCGAACGCCGGAGGGGCTGAAGAGCAGCCCCTCCGGCGTTCGAGGACGAGGTTCGTCCAGGGCCGGCAATGCGCGGCGTTCAGATGCGCGGCGGGCGGGCTTCGTACGGGGTGGAGAGGACCACCGTCGTACGGGTGGAGACACCCGCCAGTGAGCGCACGCGGGCGAGCAGTTCCTCCAGTTCGTGCGGTGTGGACACGCGCACTTTCAGAATGTAGTTCTCGTCGCCCGCGACACTGTGGCAGGCCTCGATCTCGGGGACGCCGGCGAGACGGTCCGCGATGTCGTCGGGGGCGCTGGGGTCGAAGGGTTTGACCGAGATGAAGGCGGTCATGGGCAGGCCGACGGCCTCCGGGTCGACGACCGCGGCATAGCCGCGGATGACGCCACGCTGTTCCAGCCGGCGCACCCGCTGGTGCACGGCCGACGTGGACAGGCCCGTGGCCTTGCCCAGGTCTGTGTAGCTCATCCGCCCGTCCTTGACGAGCAGCTGCACGATCTGTCGGTCCAGCTCCTCCATGGCGCAAGAACCTACAGTGCGCTTGATCTCCTCGGATACCTGAGCCGCCCGGGTCATACCCGGTTCGTGATGTGCCGGGAACCGCCGCGCGCGGTCCGGGGGGACAAAGCCCCCGCACGGGGCACCCGCACGTGGCATGTGACGAATGCCACACCTGTCGGACGGTCTCCGTGATGTTCCCGTGATTACCCCGGAGGGGGGACGGGAAGTGCTTGCTGTGGTCGAGGCCGCAGTGCCTTCACGGCCCAGCCCGAGGGGGAGAACCCAATGCAGAGTCTTAAGCGCCTTGGTCGTACCACGTCCAAGCGGCAGCAGCCGGTCGTCGAGCTCGATCCGGAGTACGTCGAACCCGACGCCCCGGACGAGGAACCCGACGCCTACGACACCTTCGAGATGTACCGGGTCGTCTGCCCGGACTGCGCGCAGCCCATCGCCCTGCTCGCGGATGAGGACGTCCTGCCGGAGCACGCGCTGTGCGCCTCACCGTGGAACCCGTTCGGGCTCACGGTCTGCGCCGGCACCGGCCGCCGGGCCTCCGAGGCACGGCCGGCCGACGAATCCGTCACTCCCCAGGAGCAGGACACCGCCTTGCTGCTGACGCTCCCCCAGGGACTCGACTGGCGCACCCAGCCCTTCTCGCACGTCGGCGGTCCGGGCTCGCGTCCGATCCGGGTTCCGGCGATGCGGCGGCACGCCGCCTGAGCACGCGCCGGTACGAGGGCGGCGTCGTACGCCGCCCTCGTCCGCGTGGGACGGCGCCCTCGTCCGCGTGGGACGGCCGCGAACGCACGTCCTGTTCAGGGGGTCGGTGACCGCCCGGCCGCTCCCGCGTTGCCCGGGTATGACGACCCCCACGCACTCGACGACCGGGCGTCAACGCCATGTCCTCGTGCCACCGCCCACGGAGGCGGTCGCACCCGCGCCGCCCCGGCTCCCGGATCCGCCGATCTACCGCGATCTCATGCGGGCCTGGGCCGACCGGGGCCGCACGCTGCCCGGGCGGCAGGACCCGGAGTGGACCCGGCTCGCCGCGCCCTGGCGGGGGCCCGACCCGCTCAGCGGGTCTCCGGGCCCGCGAGGTGGCGGGCGATGACCATGCGCTGGATCTGATTGGTGCCCTCGACGATCTGCAGGACCTTGGCCTCGCGCAGGTAGCGCTCGGCGGGGAAGTCCGCGGTGTAGCCGTAGCCGCCGAGGATCTGCACGGCGTCGGTGGTGACCCGCATCGCCGTGTCGGTGCAGTGCAGCTTGGCCATGGCGGCCTGCTTGGCGAACGGCCGCCCCGCGTCGCGCAGCCGGGCCGCCGCCAGATACAGCGCGCGCCCCGCCTCGATCTGCGTGGCCATGTCGGCGAGCATGAACCGCAGTCCCTGGAAGTCGGCGATCGGCTTGCCGAACTGCCGCCGCTCGGTCGCGTAGCCGAGCGCCTCGTCCAGCGCCGCCTGGGCCAGGCCGATCGCGCAGGCGGCGATGCCGAGCCGGCCGCCGTCCAGCGCCGACAGGGCGATCGCGAAGCCCTGCCCCTCCTCTCCGACCCGCCGCGCGTCGGGGACCCGGACGCCGTCGAGATGGACCTGGGCGGTCGGCGAGCCCTTCATCCCCATCTTCTTCTCCGGCACGGCGGCGCTCAGCCCCTCGGCGTCACCGGGCACCAGGAACGCGGTGATGCCGCGCGGGCCCTCCTCACCCGTGCGGGCCATCACGGTGTAGAAGTCGGCGATGCCGCCGTGGGTGATCCATGCCTTGGTGCCGGTGATCACCCAGTCGCCCCCGTCGCGCACCGCCCTGGTGCGCAGGGAGGCCGCGTCGGAGCCCGAGGCGGGCTCGGAGAGGCAGTAGGCGCCGAGCAGGCCGCCGCCGAGCATCGCGGGCAGATGCTCGGCCTGCTGCTCCTTGGCGCCGTAGGCGGCGAGCGCGTAGGAGGCCAGGGTGTGCACGCTGACACCGAGGCCGACGGTGAGGCGGGCCGCGGCGAGCTCTTCGAGGACCTGGAGGTAGACCTCGTACGGCTGGTCGCCGCCGCCGTACTCGGCGTCGTAGGGCAGGCCGAGCAGTCCGGACTCGGAGAGCAGGGTGAACAGTTCGCGGGGGAAGCGTCCCGCGTCCTCCTCCTCGGCCGCCTGCGGGGCGACCTCGCGCTGCGCGATGTCGCGGACGAGCGAGATCAGGTCCCGGGCCTCGTCCGTGGGCAGTTGCCGGTCCACCGGCTGCGGGGCGCGGTCGGGCATGGCGACGCTCTCCTCCCTGTTCGGGCACATCGGCGTGCGCCTTGGGTGGAGGCGGCTCCGCCGGGGTCGTATCGGTGCCTGGCCGATGCTCGCACTCCCGGGTCTCGGAAGCTGCTGACCAGCGGCTGTGCGCTGCGAGTATGCCCGATCGGCCGCAGCAAGTCACTTGTTAACGACCGCTCACTTCAAGAAACCCCTCTCCGTCACGATCGGTCCGCACCATTGACCAACTGGTCCAGTCCTCCTGGTGTTTCGCTCCATCGGGTCATCGCGTTCATGACCATCGACTCGCGTTCCCCTCCCTCACGGGGAGACAACCGGATGCGATCCCCCACCGTCCCCGCACCCTGCGGGCGCTCGTGTCCGCCGCATGCGCCGCCGTGCTCGGCGCCGGACTGCTCGCCGGCGCGGGCGCCTCGGCCGCGACCGCGACCTCGGCTCAGGAGGCCGCCGGTTCCAAGGTCATCGGGTACTTCACCGAATGGGGCACTTACGACCGCGAGTACTACGTCAAGAACATCGGGACGCCGAGCTCCGCGGACAGGCTCACCCGCATCCGGGAGGACCCGAACACCTGCGGCGCCACCTGCGACACCAGCGGCCGGGACGCCTTCCGGAACCTGATGTCGGCGCTGCGTGCCACGTTCGGCTGCGGCGACCTGGTCACCGCGGCGATCACGGCGGACGCCACCCCGGGCGGAAGGATCGACGCGGCCGATGACGCGGGCGCCGCCCAGTACGTCGACTGGTACAACCCGATGACGTACGACTTCATCGGCGCCCGGGACGCGCCGGGCCCACCGGCCCGCACTCGGCGCTCACCTCGTACGACGGCATCCCGAAGGCGGACTTCCACGGTTCGGCGGCCATCGCGGGGCTCAAGGGTCTCGGCGTCCCCGCGTCCAAGCCGCTGCCCGGATCCGTCTCAGCCGTCGCGGCGGGCGGGCGCCGGTGCCGGGTGGGCGGGGTCCAGTTCCTCGATGGCGCGCAGGGCCCCGCCGAGCATCTTCACCAGCAGCTCGCTCATGGTCTCGCGGGACAGTTCACCGCGGTCGATCCACGCGAGCGCGGCACCCTCCACGCTGCACACCCAGGCCAGCAGCCCCATCCGCGCCACCGGTGCGATGTCGGTGCGGCCGTAGGCGCCCTCGGCGACGGTCGCGACGATGGCCTCGCGCACCCCGTCCCGGATCGCGTGCACCTCGGTGTCGAAGCCGACGCCGCCGCTGACGATCGCGCGGTAGGCGGCCTGGTTGTGCTCGGCGTACCGCAGATAGCTGTCGATGGTGCGGTGCACCCGCTCCACGGGCGGCAGTCCGGCCCCGCCGGCGGCGAAGGCGACCAGGCCGGCCACCGAGTCCTCGATGATCGCCAGGTAGTAGCCGCGCTTGGAGTGGAAGTAGTAGTAGATCAGCCCCTTGGCGACCTGCGCCTGGCGTGCGATGTCGTCCATCGAGAGCGCGTCGTACGACGTGTCCGCGAACAACCTCCGCCCGATGGCGATGAGTTCGGCGCGACGCGCGGACGAACGCTCGGTACCGCGCGCCGCGGGGCGTACGGCGGGCTGCCGGCTGATGTTCAATTTCGACCCAGGTCTTCCTGCGGGCGGTGGGACATCCCGCCGCAGTATGTCAGGTCGCCCCGAAGGCCCGGACCGGCATCCCCGTGACCTCGGGTTACAGCAGTCCCAGTTGGGTCACCAACATCGCGAGGACCACGACGAGGGTCCATCCCATGGCGTGTTCGAGGATCTTCGGGCCGTCCTCCCGGGGGCCGCCGGTGCGGGCACGAGTGACGGTGGCTGCGTTCGTGGTCATGGCTTCTCGCTGGTCTCTGTGGTGCGGTGGACTCCCCCTGCGACTGACGTCCACCTTGCCACCGTGAGCGGCTTTCGCGGCCGAGACATCGGTCACACGACAGGGGCCCCGGCCGCCCGGGGCCCGTCGGCCGGACCGGCTCAGCGCACGCCCACCGCCGCGAGCGCCCTGCGCTGCCGCGGGGTCGGCCGTGCCGGGAAGTAGAGGTAGCAGACTCCTCCGGTACCGGAGACCACCTTCCCGGAGGCGTTGTACCGCTTGGTCCGCAGCCAGATGTTCTCCCACTCGCGCCGCTCGTAGACACGGCGCACGGCCTCGTTGTCGTCCGAGGCGGGGTCGTTGGCGATCACATCGCCGTCGGTGGTGAAGCCGATCACCGTCATCAGATGCCCGGAGGTGCCGTACCCCGCCCCGGTCAGCTCCTCCGCCAGGAACGACTGCGACGTGATGGCCGGGATGCCCGCGGCGACCAGCGTCTCCAGGTCGGTGAGGGAGCCGAGGCGGGTGACCACGCCCTGGAGGCCCTCGAAGGTGGCCGCGTAGGCGGCGTTGAACGGCCAGTTGCCGCAGCCGGCGTACTGGTGGTCGTACGTGTACCGGGCCGCGTGGCAGATCTGCGGGTCGGTGTAGGACGGATCGACCCAGGACAGCTGCTCCTCGGTGAGCCGCCCGCCCCAGTACTCGATGATCATCTGCGAGGAGGTGGGGCTGCACCAGGCCTCGCCGCCGTTGTCGTACTCCGGGTACCGGCCCTTGTGGATCTCCTGCGAGTAGCGCGGGACGATCAGCTCCTCGGCGAGGCCGGGCTCCGAGGCGGGGACGGTGAACCGGTCGGGGACGTCGGAGCCCATCGCGCCGAGCCGCCACACCGTCGGGGTGAGCCGGGTGCCGGGGCGGCGGTGGAGGGTCAGCCGCAGCCGGTACGAGACGACGCGCAGGCCCGAGGCGGCGTCGTCCACGGAGAGCGTGTCCGTCCAGACGGTGCTCTTCCCGTCGCTCTGGCCGTCCACCGAGGTGCGCCGGACGTCCTGGTCGCCGGCGGCCCAGCGGCCCATGACGTACCAGGGGGTGTCCGTGCCGTCGGAGTACGTTCCCTTCAGCCCGATCTGGAGCCAGGTGCCCTCGGGGGTGTGCGCGTTCCAGGAGGCGATGACCTCCGTCGCCGGAACCCTGAGACGGTGCACGGGCGAGGTCCAGGTCGCGTACTCCCAGGCGGCCGTGCGGCCGGTGTGCGGGTCGGTGTAGTCCGTGGTGCCGGCGGGCCTCGCGATCACGAGGCCGGGGCGGACACCGGCGACGGCGCGGGTCCCGTCGACGGTGCCGCCGCGCCAGTCGGTGTACGAGATCCAGGCCCGGTTGTCGACGGGGCGGGCGGCGGTCCGGCCGGCGGTGCCGGTGGCGCGTCCGGCCGGGGTGCCGGCCGTCAGGGTGCCGGCGGACGCCGGGCCCACGCTCCCGGCGACGGCGGCGACGACCGCCGCGGCCAGGAGGTTTCTGCGGGACGGCAGTTCGGCTCTGCTCATGGGTGGAGGACCCCCAGGTGTCGGAGTCGGGACAGGACCAAAGCACGGCCGGCCGGACGGTGTACGTCCGCCGGACGGAGCGGGTGCGCCAACTATGAACGCAGCCGGGCGGATCCTGCCAGCACCCCGGCCGTACCGCGCCCGACCAACATGGGACTCGACCAATGGCGGGACCCGCGGCAGGCCTGTCCGGCCGAGGGCTCAAAGGCTTGAGGGCTTCTCCGTCCGGGCATCCGGGGCTCGTCCGTCCGGGGGCCTAGAGTGCTCCAGTAAGCCCTCCTCCCCCTTCCCCGCCCCAGGAACCAGCCATTCACGATCTCGCCTCCCGCATCCGCCGGCTCGCCCCCTCGTGCGGCCCGGTCCGGCTCGTCGGTGTCGACGGACACGCCGGCTCGGGGAAGTCGACGTTCGCCGTACGGCTGGCCGAGGCGCTGGGGGGCGCTCCGGTGCTGCGGCTCGACGACATCGCCAGCCACACCGAACTGTTCGACTGGACCGGGCGGCTGCTGAGCCAGGTGATCGAGCCGCTCGGCCGCGGCGAGACCGCGCACTACTCCCCCTACGACTGGCGGACCCGCCGCTTCGGACCGCCCCGCCCGCTGCCGCCCGCCCCCGTGATCGTCGTGGAGGGCGTCGGCGCGGGACGCCGGGCGCTGCGCCCGTATCTGGCGCTGCTGCTGTGGATGGATCTCCCCCGGGAGGAGTCCTGGTCACGGGGACGGACCCGCGACGGAGCGGAGCAGCGGGAGTTCTGGGACGGCTGGATCCGCGCGGAACACGAGCACTTCACCGGCGATCCCTCACGGCCCTTCGCCGGCCTTCTGGTGCGGCAGCGCCCCCAGGGATACGAGCTGCTTCCCGGGCCTGCCGGGGCGGGTGATTCACCCCCTCCCCTCACACACGGTGACGAGTCATCCGTGTTGTGGTGAACTCGTGAAGAGTGGTCCCGGACAAGTTGCCGGAGTACCCCAACTCGGCTTGACCGGGGGCGCGTACAGGTCTTACGTTCTCAATGTGCGGCCCTTCGGAGCCGCCGGCAGACGCGAAGCCCCCGGTTGTTCCCCCGTGATCGGGGGCTTCGTTCTGCCCTCCGCGCATTTTTCGGGCGCTCAGCGGCATATGACGATCACCCTGGGTCACCGCACGGGGTCCGCGCTCCCCCTCCCACCTCACCCTTCGGCGTGTACGGCACCCTACGGACGTGACGCCGCCGCAGGTACGATGCCCTCGGTGCGACCTACGGACGCCGCTTCGCGCACCTTGCAACTCCGGTCCGCGGCACAGCGGTTCGACCAACGGGAGCCGACGGGCGAGGACCGGCCGGCACACCGACGGGGGCACGGTTCGTGGGGGACGTGATGGACTTCGGCACGCAGAGCCCGCAGGCCCCGGCCGACCTCGCCTGGCTGCGAGGCGTGGACGCCTACACGATGGGCGCCTATCCGCAGGCGGAGGAGGAGTTCCGGGCCGCGGTGCGGATCGACCCCGGGATGGCCGACGGCTGGCTGGGTCTGCACGCGCTGCGCGTCGACACGACGACCGCGCTGCTCAGGATGTTCCGGCACCGGGAGCGCTTCGGCGAGCAGCGCACCCGGCACCGCCGCACCCTCAACTCCTGGTACTGGCTGGGCTGGTGGGTGCAGCCGGTACTGGAGAGCCCTCGCGATCTGCTGCTGGCGCACGCCTCCCACTGGCTGGACGGACGCCATGTCCCCGAACTGGACCGGGCGCTCGCCGGACTGCCCCCGGTGGACACCGATCCGCAGGTCCGTTTCCTGCACGCCTGCCGCGCCTACCTGGTCAAGGACTGGGAGCAGCTGGTCCGGCACACGGACTCCCTCGTCGAGGACCCGATGCTGGGCATCGAGGCCGGCCTGTTCGGCGGCATGGCACGGGTGCGACTGGAGATGTACGGACAGGCCGAACCGCTGCTGTCGGCGGCGCTGATGCGGTGCCGCAGCGAACAGCCGCAGCGCAAGGAGCTGCGCTACTGGCTGGCCCGCGCCCATGAGGGCACCGGCCGCAGCGCCGCCGCGCTCCCCCTGTACCGGGCCGTGCACCGGGTCGATCCGGCCTTCATGGACACCTCCGCCCGGCTCGCCGCGATCGCCGAGGGCGACGGGTACGACGACTCCGCCGATCTCGCCGCGATCACACTCACCGGGGCCGGGCAGGATGCCATGGACGGCCCCGACATGCTCGACCCTCTGTTCGGCACCGAGGGGCGTGACCTGCGGCTGTCCGAACCCGAGCCCGTGCCGGGTCCCCTTCCTCCGGTCACCGCTCCGGGCGTGCGGGAGCGGGCGGGCGCCGGGGCGTCACCGCTGCCCACCGGCCCCACGGACCCCGCGTTACTGGAGGAGGCACTCGCCGAACTGGAACGCATGGTGGGCCTGGAGCCGGTGAAACGGCAGGTCAAAGCGTTGTCGGCGCAGCTGAACATGGCGCGGCTGCGGGCCGGGCAGGGGCTTCCGGTACAGCCGCCGAAACGCCACTTCGTCTTCTCCGGACCGTCCGGGACCGGCAAGACCACGGTGGCCCGCATCCTCGGCCGGGTGTTCTACGCCCTCGGGCTGCTCGGCGGCGACCATCTGGTGGAGGCCCAGCGGGCGGATCTGGTCGGTGAGTATCTGGGGCAGACCGCGGTGAAGGCCAATGAG
This sequence comes from Streptomyces sp. NPDC059454, assembly GCF_042749965.1. Lineage (NCBI taxonomy): Bacteria > Bacillati > Actinomycetota > Actinomycetes > Kitasatosporales > Streptomycetaceae > Streptomyces > Streptomyces sp. NPDC059454. The sequence continues at coordinate 8,753 of NZ_JBHYVC010000022.1, forward strand.
CTGATCGACTCCGCGCTGGGCGGGGTGCTGTTCGTGGACGAGGCGTACTCCCTGTCCAACTCCGGGTACGGCAAGGGGGACGCGTACGGGGACGAGGCGCTTCAGGTGCTGTTGAAGCGGGCGGAGGACAACCGGGATCATCTGGTGGTGATCCTCGCCGGGTATCCGGAGGGGATGGACCGGCTGCTGACCGCGAACCCGGGGCTGTCGTCGCGGTTCACCACGCGGGTGGACTTTCCCTCGTACCGGCCGCTGGAGCTGACCTCGATCGGTGAGGTGCTGGCGGAGGAGAACGGGGATGTGTGGGACGAGGAGGCGCTGGACGAGCTGCGGTCGATCGCCGGGCATGTGGTGGATCAGGGGTGGATCGACGAGCTGGGGAACGGGCGGTTCCTGCGGACGCTGTACGAGAAGAGCTGCGCTTACCGGGATCTGCGGTTGTCGGTGTATCCGGGGGCGTTGACTCGGGATGATCTGGCCACGTTGCGGTTGCCGGATCTGATGCAGGCGTATGGGGAGGTGCTGTCGGGGCGGGGGCCGACGGACCCACCGGGGTCGTGAGGCCCCGGTGGGCGGGCTGACGGGGGGGCGGGTGTCGGCTCGCCCCGCTGGAGGGGTGACTCCCCGCTCTCGGCTTCGCTCGAGCGGGGAGGACCCCCGTGAGCGGGAGGCGCCCCCACCGCCCACCCGTACCGCCCTGGGGGTACCTCCCAGGCCCTTGGGGCACTGGGGGAGGCACGGCTGCCCGCAGCTGAGGTGGCGCGGTTGCCCGCGGTCAGGTGGTCAGGGCCTCCTCCGGGGTTCCGCTCGCCCTCTGGGGGGTGACCGTCACCTCTCGGTGGGCGGGGTCGCGTACCTCGCCCACCAGGAGTTCCAGGACGTCCTCCAGGGCCACCAGGCCCACTGTCCTGCCGGAGGCGTCACAGACCTGGGCCAGGTGGGTCGCGGCGCGGCGCATCACCGTGAGGGCGTCGTCCAGGGGGAGTTCGGGGCGGAGGGTCGTCATCGGCCGCCACAGGCGCTGCGGGACGGCACGGTCGGAGTCCTCCAGGTCCAGTACGTCCTTGACGTGCAGGTAGCCCATGAAGGCACCGCTGTCCGCGGCCACCGGGAACCGGGAGTACCCGGTGCGGGCGGTGAGCTCCACGATCTGTCCCGGGGTGACCGCGGGCGTGACCGTCACCAGCGACTCGCGGTCCAGCAGGACGTCCGTCACCGGGCGGGAGCCCAGCTCCAGCGCGTCCTCCAGGCGCTCGGCCTCCTCGGGGTCGAGGAGACCCGCCTGGCCGGAGTCCTCCACCAGCCGGTTGAGCTGTTCGCTGGTGAAGACGGCCTCGACCTCGTCCTTCGGTTCGACGCGGAACAGCCGCAGGACGGCCTGGGCGCAGGCGCCGAGCGCGATCGTGACCGGCTTGCACAGACGGGCGAACCAGACCAGGCCGGGGCTCAGCCACAGCGCGGCCTTCCCGGGGGCCGCCATCGCCAGGTTCTTCGGGACCATCTCGCCGATGACGAGGTGGAAGAAGACCACCACGGCGAGCGCGATGACATAGCCGAGCGGGTGGATCACGCCGTGCGGCAGGTGCATCCACGCGAAGACCGGCTCCAGCAGGTGAGCGACCGTCGGTTCGGCGACGGCGCCCAGGGTCAGCGAGCAGACGGTGATGCCGAACTGGGCCGCCGCCATCATCTGCGGCAGGTGTTCCAGGCCGTACAGCACCTGGCGGGCGCGGGCGGTGCCGAGCGGTTCGATCTGGCTGCGGCGGACCGACACGAGCGCGAACTCGGCGCCGACGAAGAAGCCGTTGGCGAGCACGAGCAGCGCGGCGAAGAGGAGTTGCAGCACGCTCATCCGGCCACCTCCACCAGGGGCAGCGGGGCCGTTCTGACCAGGCGGACGCGTTCGGCACGGTAGTGACCGACCCTACGGACCGACAGCCGCCAGCCGGGCAGCTCCGCGCGGTCGCCGACGGCCGGGATCCGGCCGAGCAGATCGGCGACCAGGCCGGCCACCGTCTCGTAGGGGCCCTCGGGCACCTCCAGGCCTACGCGCAGCAGGGTGTCGACCCGGACGCCGCCGTCGACGTCCCAGGCGGGGTTGCCGTCCTCGGGCGGGGCGGGGACGAGTTCGGGGAGGTCCTGTCCGTCGTGCTCGTCACGCACCTCGCCGACGATCTCCTCGACGATGTCCTCCAGCGTGACGACGCCGGCCGTGCCGCCGTACTCGTCGACGACGACCGCGATGGGCTGCTCGCTGCGCAGCCGCGTGAGCAGCGGCCGTACGGGCAGGGTCTCGGGGACGAGCAGCGCCGGGCGGGCGATGCGGCCCACGGGGGTGCGCAGCCGGTCGCGCACGGACACCGCGAGGGCGTCCTTGAGGTGCACCATGCCGACGATCTCGTCGATCCGCTCCCGGTAGACGGGGAAGCGGGACAGACCGGTGGCCCGGGTCAGATTGACCACGTCCTCGGCGGTCGCCGAGGACTGCAGGGCGCTGACCTTCACGCGCGGCGTCATGACGTGCTGTGCGGTCAGTTCGCCGAGGGACAGGGTGCGGACGAAGAGGTCCGCCGTGTCCTGTTCCAGGGTGCCGGCCTGCGCGGAGTGCCGGGCCAGGGAGACGAGTTCACCGGGGGTGCGGGCGGAGGCCAGTTCCTCGGCGGGCTCGAGGCCCAGGGCCCGCACCAGGCGGTTGGCCACGGCGTTCAGCCCGGCGATGACCGGGCGGAAGAGCCGGGCGAACACGTGCTGCGGGCCGGCCACGAAGCGGGCGACCTGCAGGGGGCGGGACACCGCCCAGTTCTTCGGCACGAGTTCGCCGATCACCATCTGCACGGCGGAGGCCAGCAGCATGCCGACGACGACGGAGACACCGGGGACCGCGCCCTCGGGTATGCCGATGCCGGTGAAGGGGCCGTGCAGCAGTGCGGCCAGCGCGGGCTGGGCCAGCATGCCGACGACGAGGGAGGTGATGGTGATGCCGAGCTGGGTGCCGGAGAGCTGGAAGGAGAGTTCCCTCAGCGACTCGACGACCCGGCGGGCGCGCCGGTCGCCGCCCGCGGCGGCCCGTTCGGCGTCCGGTCGCTCGACGGTGACCAGGCCGAACTCGGCGGCCACGAAGAATCCGTTGGCCAGGATCAGCAGGAAAGCGGCTGCGAGAAGCAGCAAGGGGGTGGTCATGATGCCGCCGCCTCCGCATGGGCGCGGACCTCGTGGAACGGGTCCGCGCTTCGTCGGCAGGGGGCGGCGCAGGTACTACAGGACGATCCGTCCATCGCCGGAGAGGGTCACTCCTCGGGTAGCTGGAGCCCCTGTGCACCGGGCGGGGCGGCAGGGGCGGAAGGCGCGGTCCTCGCGCCTTCCGCCCACCAGATTAATCAAGACATGGGCGACTGCGTCAGGTGGACGTCCCCGGCGCTTCCCGGAGCCCGGCCCCGAACCGTTCCGGAGGGGCGGCCCCGGGTCAGCTCCTGGGTGCCTCGGGCCCGGCCGTGGAGTGGGCCTCGACGAGCGCCCGCAGGGCCCGCGCGTCGGCGACGGCCCGCTGTCTGGCGATGCCCGGCTGGATGCCGAGCGCGGGCAGGCTGGTGCCGTCGCTGAGGTCGAGGAAGACCCAGGGATCACCGGGACGGAGATTCACCCGCAGGACCTCCGCCCATTCCAGGCGGCGCCGGCTCACGATGTTGACGACGGTGACGCCCGTCCCGTCGGCGACGACCTTCGGCCGGGCCAGCAGGAACAGCACGCCGGCCAGCAGCGCGGCGGTGAACACGAAGCTGATCCGCTCCCCCGGACTGAGCTGGTCCAGCAGCAGCGCGATCAGGGTGATGACCACGAAGAGCGCGGTGCCGGCCGTGAGCAGCACCGCACGGGTGCGGCCCGGGCGGAAGGTGACGGGCAGTTCGGGCAGCCGGCCCGCGGTCGCGTCGGACATGGTGATGCTCCGGGCCCGGTCAGAGGCGGCAGGCGTGGATGGCCGTGGTGAGGATGGCGCGGGCGCCGATGTCGTACAGGTCGTCCATGATCCGCTGTGCCTCCTTGGACGGGACCATCGCGCGGACGGCGACCCAGCCCTCGTTGTGCAGCGGGGACACGGTGGGGGACTCCAGGCCCGGGGTGAGGGCGACGGCCTTCTCGAGCTGCTCGACGCGGCAGTCGTAGTCCATCATCACGTACGTCCGGGCGACCAGGACGCCCTGGAGGCGGCGCAGGAACTGCCGCACCTTGGGCTCCTCGCCGTCCGCGCCGGTGGTGGGGGTCCTCCCGGGCGAGTGTGTGCGAGCCCGGGGGAGGATGACGACGGCCTCGGACTGCATGATCGGCTCGCCGACGACCTCCAGGCCGGCGTTGCGCAGCGAGGTGCCCGTCTCGACGACGTCCGCGATGACCTGGGCGACACCGAGCTGGATGGCGGTCTCGACGGCGCCGTCGAGGTGGACGACGGAGGCGTCGATGCCGTTGTCGGCGAGGTGCCCCGCGACGATGCCCTCGTACGAGGTGGCGACCGTCTTGCCCTTCAGGTCCGCCAGGCCGCCGATGGTGCCCGGCTTGGTGGCGTAGTGGAAGGTGGAGCGGGCGAAGCCGAGGGGGAGGATCTCCTCGGCTTCGGCACCGGAGTCGATCAGCAGGTCGCGGCCGGTGATGCCGATGTCGAGCTGCCCGGAGGCGACGTAGATGGCGATGTCGCGCGGACGGAGGTAGAAGAACTCGACCTCGTTCGCCGGGTCGACGATCCGCAGTTCCTTGGACTCGCGGCGCTGCCGGTAGCCGGCCTCATGCAGCATCTCCGCCGCAGGGCCGGACAGGGAACCCTTGTTGGGGACGGCGATGCGCAGCATGAGGTCGGCTTCCTTCGTGTGAGGGGGTGCGGCGTGAACGGAAGGGTTCACAGGTGGGCGTAGACGTCGTCGAGGGAGATGCCGCGGGCGACCATCATCACCTGGACGTGGTACAGCAGCTGCGAGATCTCCTCGGCGGCCGCCTCCTTGCCCTCGTACTCGGCGGCCATCCAGACCTCGGCGGCCTCCTCGACGACCTTCTTGCCGATGGCATGGACGCCCTTGTCGACCAGCTCGGCGGTGCGGGAGGTGGCGGGGTCGCCGTGGGCGGCCTTCTGCTGGAGCTCGGTGAAGAGCTCCTCGAACGTCTTCTTGGACATGGTGGTCCTTACCCTACGCGGTGACGGGGCCTGCTCACCGCCAGGGTTCGGATACTGAACGCAGGCAGGCCGCGGTCGCCACGGCCGCGGTGACCGCCTCGTGGCCCTTGTCCTCGCTGGAGCCGGGCAGTCCGGCGCGGTCGAGGGCCTGCTCCTCGTCGTCACAGGTGAGCAGACCGAAGCCGACGGGCACGCCGGTGTCGACCGACACCTGGGTGAGGCCCTGGGTGACGCCCTGGCACACGTAGTCGAAGTGGGGCGTGCCGCCCCGGATGACGACGCCGAGGGCGACGACGGCGTCGTAGCCGCGGCCTGCCAGGACCTTGGCGACGACCGGGAGTTCCCAGCTGCCGGGGACCCGGAGCAGGGTCGGCTCGTCGATGCCGAGGTCGTGCAGGGCGCGCAGGGCGCCGTCCACCAGTCCGTCCATCACCTTCTCGTGCCACTGCGCCGCGATGACGGCGACCCGCAGGTCCCCCACATTGCGTACGGACAACTCCGGTGCACCCTTGCCGCTCACGTCTCTCCTCGGTGGTTCTCGTTACTGGTTGCCGCAGGCGGGCACGGTCGGCGTGTCCAGCCAGGGCAGGTCGTGGCCCATCCGGTCCCGCTTGGTGCGCAGGTAGCGGAGGTTGTGCTCGCTCGCCGTGACGGGCATCGGCTCGCGTCCGGTGACCTCGATGCCGTGGCGGACGAGCGCGTCGGACTTGTCGGGGTTGTTGGTCATCAGGCGGACGCCGCGGACGCCGAGGTCGGTGAGGATCTGCGCGCCGGCGGCGTAGTCGCGGGCGTCGGCGGGCAGGCCGAGTTCGAGGTTGGCGTCGAGGGTGTCCCGGCCGCGCTCCTGGAGTTCGTAGGCGCGCAGCTTGGACATCAGGCCGATGCCGCGTCCCTCGTGTCCGCGCAGGTAGACCACGACTCCGCGGCCCTCGGCCTGGATACGGTCCAGGGAGGCGTCGAGCTGGGGGCCGCAGTCACAGCGCCGGGAGCCGAAGACGTCGCCGGTGAGGCATTCGGAGTGGACGCGGACGAGGACGTCCTCGCCGTCGCCGATGTCGCCGTGGACGAGGGCGACGTGTTCGACGCCGTCGACGGTGGAGCGGTAGCCGTACGCGGTGAAGGTGCCGTGGGAGGTGGGCAGGTGGACCTCGGCCTCGCGGCGGACGGTGGGTTCGGCGGAGCGTCGGTAGGCGATCAGGTCCTCGATGGAGATGATCGTCAGGCCGTGCTTGCGGGCGAACGGGATCAGCTCGGGCAGCCGGAGCATGGTGCCGTCCTCGCCGGCGATCTCGACGATGGCGCCGGCCGGGCGCAGACCGGCGAGGCGGGCGAGGTCGACGGCGGCCTCGGTGTGGCCGTTGCGCACCAGTACGCCGCCGGAGCGGGCGCGCAGCGGGAAGATGTGGCCGGGGCGGACGAAGTCGTCGGCCCGCGCGGTGCCGCTCGCCAGCAGCCGGAGCGTGGTCGCGCGGTCGGCGGCGGAGATGCCGGTGGTCACGCCGTGGGCGCCCGAGCCGTCCACGGTGACGGTGAACGCGGTCCGCATGGACTCGGTGTTGTTCTCCACCATCAGCGGGATGCCGAGCCTGTCCAGCTCCTCGCCCTCCATGGGGGCGCAGATCATGCCGCGGCACTCGCTCATCATGAAGGCGACGATCTCGGGGGTGATCTTCTCCGCGGCGACGACGAGGTCGCCCTCGTTCTCGCGGTCCTCGTCGTCGACGACCACGACCGGGCGGCCGGCCGCGATGTCGGCGACGGCCTGCTCGACGGGGTCGAGCATGAGGTCCTCGACGCCGTCGGTGCTGTACAGGATCGGTGCCGTGCTCATGCGGGCGCTCCTTCCAGAGTGGGCCGCGCGTCGCGGGAGCGCAGCCACCAGTCGCGCAGTCCCCACAGGACGAGCGCGCCGTAGATGACGTAGACGAAACCGGAGAAGGCGAAGCCGTTGGCGAAGTTCAGGGGGACGCCGACGAGGTCGACGAGCAGCCAGGCGAACCAGAACTCGACCATGCCGCGGGCCTGCGCGTACATGGCGACGATGGTGCCGACGAAGATGTAGGCGTCCGGCCAGGGGTCCCAGGACAGGGACGGGTAGAGGGTGAACAGCCCGCCGACGGCGAGGGTGCCGACGGCCGCGGCCCCCAGGAGGAGAAGTCGTTCGGGGTTGGTCGCGAACCGTACGGCGACGGAGCCGTCCTGCGCCTGCCGCCGGCCGCGGTTCCACTGCCAGAAGCCCCAGGCTGCGACCAGCATGACGACGACCTGCTTGCCCGCGCTGCCCGAGAGGTGGGCGGTGGCGAAGGCCGTGAAGAGGATCAGCCCGGAGACGAACTGGGCGGGCCAGGTCCAGATGGAGCGGCGCCAGCCGAGGGCGAGGGCGATCAGACCGACCACGTTGCCGATCATGTCCGACCACTTGATGTGCTGGTCGAAGAGGGTGAAGGCCTCGGAGTTGAGCCAGTTCACCGGGCCGCCCCCTCACCGGTGGCGCGGTCGCCGAGCATCCGCTCGACGTACTTGGCGATGACGTCCACCTCGAGGTTGACCGGGTCGCCGGGCTGCTTGATGCCGAGCGTGGTCAGGGCGAGGGTGGTGGGGATCAGGCTGACGGTGAAGAAGTCGGGTCCGGCTTCGACGACGGTGAGGCTGATGCCGTCGACGGTGATGGAGCCCTTCTCCACTACGTAGCGGGAGAGGCCGGCGGGCAGGGAGATCCTCACGATCTCCCAGTTCTCCGACGGCTCGCGCTCGAGGATCTTGCCGGTGCCGTCGACGTGCCCCTGGACGATGTGGCCGCCGAGGCGGGAGCCGACGGCCGTGGGGCGTTCGAGGTTGACGCGGGAGCCGACGGCGAGGACGCCGAGGCTGGAGCGCTTCAGGGTCTCCGCCATGACGTCGGCGGTGAACTCGTCGCCCTCGTGCTCGACGACCGTGAGGCAGACGCCGTTGACGGCGATGGAGTCGCCGTGCCTCGCGCCTTCGGTGACGACGGGGCCGCGCAGCCGGAAGCGACAGGCGTCGTCGAGGGTCTCGACGGCGGTGATCTCACCCAGCTCTTCGACGATTCCGGTGAACACTTCCCGGGTCCTCCTGCCTCTTCGGGCACGGACTCCGGGGCTGTCGATGACGACAGAAACCGCGGACGAGGACACCGGGAGCGACGCCGGACAGGGCTCGCCCACACGGCGAACCGGTACGGCGGCGCGCATGGATGCCCGCCCGCCGCGCACTGCCTCCCATCCGGACTTTAACCGTCGGTCCAGGAATTTCACCTGGTCAACCGGTCGCTGGAGGCGACCGGGTCGCGGACTGTAACCGCCGGTTCGGACTTTCACCGACCCCGGAGTGCGCTGCTACTGGTACAGGGCCAGTGTGCCACGACCGGCCGTCGTCCATGCGGGCGAGGGCTGTGGAGTGGCTCACAGGAAGTGACGCGGAGACCGCCGAGAGTCGCGCGAGGAACAACTTCCCCGCCGTGACGCCCGCCTGACGGTCCGCCGAATTGGTCCATACCTATTGACGTTGTGGTCTAGTCCTCTTAGGGTCCGAGCCACCTTCCGTGGAGAGGAACCCACTGTGCCGCCCCCCTCGCGCCCCGGAGCGGGACCCGCGCCGCTCGCCTCCGCCGCCGCCGGCCTGCTGCTCGCCGCCAACCCGGCCACGGGGATGACGTGACCGGGCGTGGTCGGCGCGGAGATGGACCCGCAACTGCCCTACCAGGGCCACTTCGACCTGTTCAACAAGGTCAAGAAGCAGCACCCGGACATCAAGACACTGATCTCGGTGGGCGGTTGGGACGAGACCGGCGGCCACTTCGACGACTCCGCCCGGTGAGCCCGGCAACTGCGCCGGCCCGGCCTGGAACGCCTCGATCGCGTACGGCGGGGGCAGCGTGGTCTCCCACGGGGGGCACGCCTGGAAGGCACAGTGGTGACACAGGGCGAGGAGCCCGGCACCACCGGCGAATGGGGAGTCCGGCGGGTCCAGGGAACCTGCTGACCCCGTAGGACCGGCCCGGCGGCGGTGACGACGGCCCTTGCCCGCCGCCGGGCCTCACCACGCGCGGATGCGCCCGGCGCCGGACCCGGAGAAGCTGGACTCCGTACGGGGCGGGTCCCGGGACCGATGTCACATCCGCCGGTGGTCGATCCGTCCCGGCCGACGTGGGGTGCTCCGTCGGGGAGCCCCGGGGGTCCGAAGGGACGGAACAGCATGACCACGATCCTGGTGACCGGCGGTACCGGCACGCTCGGCCGGCACGTCGCCGAACGGCTGCGGACGGGCGGGCACGAGGTGCGGGTGCTCAGCCGGCACGCACGGCCGTACGCCGTCGATCTGCGCGAGGGCGGGAGCGGACTGGACGAGGCCGTCGCGGGCGTGGACACGATCGTGCACTGCGCGACGTCATCGCGCGGTGGCGACGAGGAGGCCGCGCGGAACCTGATCGCGGCGGCCCGGCGAGCCGGGGTGGGGCACCTCGCGTACATCTCGATCGTCGGTGTCGACCGGGTGCCGTTCGGTTACTACAAGTCCAAGCTGGCGGTGGAGCGGCTGGTCGAGGACTCCGGGATCGGCTGGACGGTGCTGCGCGCGACCCAGTTCCACGACCTGGTCCTCACGGTGCTCCAGGGCATGGCGAAGCTGCCGGTCCTGCTGCTGCCCGCCCGGGTGAAGGACCAGCCGGTCGACGTCACGGAGGTCGCGGACCGCCTGGCCGAGCTGGCCCGGGGCGCGCCGGCGGGCCGCGTCGACGACATGGGCGGTCCGGAGATCCGGACGTTCGACTCCCTGGCCCGCGCGTATCTGAAGGCCACGGGCCGCCGCCGCGCGGTGGTGAAGGTCCCGCTGCGCGGCGCGGCCTACGACGCCTTCCGCGAGGGCGGTCACCTCGCCCCGGAGCGGGCGGTCGGCAGGGGCACGTTCGACGAGTACCTGACGAAGCGGTTCGGAGCCGGCGTCACACACCGGTGAACGGGACGGCCGCCTCCCTCCCCCGCCGCGGCGGCCAAGCGGCCGGCCCGGCCGCGACCGGACAGGGCGGGTCACCTGCCCGGCCGAACCCGCCCGCGGCCGGGCTCCGACGCCGGGATCTCCGGAACGGTCCGGCCCGGCCCGGCCGGCGGTGTTCAGCGGCCGGCCGGGCCGTGAGCGGAGGCTAGTGCCCGGGCGCGCCGAACAGTTCGTCCTGGGCCTGGTCGCGGGCCGTCAGGAGGGCTCCGCGGAGCACCGCGCCGCCGCCCAGGGTGCTGGGCCGTACGTCGGCGGGCAGGGGTGACAGGGCGGCCAGACGGTCCCGCACCCGCGCGGCGAGCACCTCGCCGCCGGCCTGGCCGACCTCACCGCCCAGGACCACGTGGCCGGGATCGAGCAGCGCGACCACCGAGGCGACGCCCACCGCGATCCGGTCGGCCAGGGTGTCGAGGAAGCGTGCCTCGGGGGAGGCGGGTCCGGCCGCCGCGACGGCCGTCCGTACCGCACCCGCCGCCGGCGGCTCGGTCCCCGGCTCCGCCACGACGCCGTGCTCCTCCGCCAGCTCCGCGACCGCCGCCGCCCCCACCAGGGAGTGGAAGCCGCCCCCGCAGTCGGTGGCCGAGGGCAGACCGCGGGTGCCCGGGACGGGGAGGAAGCCGATCTCGCCCGTACCGCCGGAGGCGCCCTTGCGGAGGATCCCGTCGAGGATCACGGCGGCGCCGGTGCCGTGCCCCAGCCACAGCAGGACGAAGGTGTCCCGGTCGCGGGCCGCTCCGTCGCGCTGCTCGGCCAGCGCGGCCAGGTTGGTCTCGTTCTCCACGCTGACCCGGGCCTCGGGGAACCGTTCCTGGAGCGCGGCGACCAGGCGCCGGTGCCACTCGGGCAGGCCCGTGGAGTCGCGCAGTTCGCCGCTCGCGGGGTCGATCAGCCCGGGCGCCCCGATCCCGACGGTGTGCAGCCGGTCGGCGCCCGCCTCCTTCACCGTCCGCTCGACCAGCGCGACCGCCTGTTCGACCGCCGGTCCGGTCCCCGCGTCCCCGGTGATGGGCAGGGCGGCCTCGGCCAGTACGCCGCCGACGAGGTCCGACACGACCACGGTGACGCCCTCGGTGCGGACGTCCAGCGCGGCCAGGTGCGCCCGGTCCGCGACGATGCCGTACAGCTTGGCGTTGGGGCCGCGCCGCTGCTCTCCCGCCTCACCGGCCACCGCGATGAGTCCGGCCGCGGTGAGCCGCTCGACGAGGTCGGCGACGGTCGGCCGGGACAGCCCGGTCAGCTGCTTCAACTGCCCTGCGGTCAGCGGGCCTTCCTGTTGGAGCAGGCGCAGGGCGAGCCGGTCGTTGATGGCTCTGGCGGTGCTCGGGGATGCGGCCATGCCGGGATCCTTCCAGATCGGCGGAACCGGTCGGTGCGAGGACCGACGGCGCGGTGCGCGGGGACCGGTCGACACCCCTTATCTTTCAGGCAGGGTTCCTGATAGTTTACGGCGGCGCGTGCGGAGACCGACGACCGGGAGGGGCGGGACAATGAGCGCAGTGGTCCATCGACAGCTCGATGTGAGGCGGGCGCGGTACGCCGTGGCCGCCGTGTTCGCCGTGCACGGCGCCGTCACCGGCTCGTTCGCCACCCGCGTCCCCTGGATCCAGGACCACGCCGGGGTGAGCGCCGGGCAGCTGGGCCTCGCGCTCGCCTTCCCCGCGCTCGGGGCGTCCGTCGCGATGCCGCTCGCGGGAAGCATCAGCCACCGGTTCGGCGCCCGCACGGCGCTGCGCGGTCTGATCGCGCTGTGGACGCTCGCGCTGATCCTGCCGTCACTCGCCCCGAACCTGCTGACCCTCTGTCTGACCCTGTTCGTCTACGGCGCCACGGCCGGCATGTCCGACGTGGCGATGAACGCGCTGGGCGTGGAGGTGGAGAACCGGCTCGACAAGTCGATCATGTCCGGGCTGCACGGCATGTGGAGCGCCGGCGCCCTGGTCGGCTCGGCGGCCGGCACGCTCGCCGCCCACCTCGGCACGGACGCCCGGCTGCACCACGCGCTCGCGGCCGCCGCCTTGACGGTGGTGGGCGTGACCGCCTGTACCTGGGTGCTCGACCTGCAGCCCGCCGAGGACGAGGAGCCGCCGCCGCGGTTCGCGCTGCCGCCCCGCTCCGCGCTGCTCATCGGCGCGATCGGTTTCTGCGCGGTGTTCGCGGAGGGCGCGAGCCTGGACTGGTCGGCGGTCTACCTGCGCGACCAGCTGGAGACCTCGGCCGGTCTCGCGGCGGCCTGCACCACCGGTTTCACGCTCACCATGGCGGTCGCCCGGATCGCCGGGGACCACGTGGTGGACCGCTACGGCGCCGTGCGCACGGTCCGCGCGAGCGGTGTCGTCGCCCTGCTGGGCGGACTGCTGATCGTGTTCGCCGAGCACCCCGCGACGGCGATGGGCGGGTTCGCGCTGATGGGGCTCGGCATCGCGGTGGTCGTGCCGCTGTGCTTCGCCGCCGCCGGCCGCAGCGGCGCCAACCCGAGCCTGGCGATCGCGGGCGTCGCGACCATCACCTACACCTCGGGGCTGATCGCCCCGAGCGCGATCGGGCTGCTGGCCCAGGCGACCAGCCTGGTGGTGTCGTTCGTCCTGGTGACGGTGCTGTCGTGCGGCATCGCGGGCTTCGCGAGCGTGCTGCGCGCGGGAGACCGTACGAAGGTCACGCGTCCGGACGCAGCAGTTCCCGAGCCCCGTCCCTGAACGCCTCGCTCCAGGGCGCCGGGCGCAGGGTCGTGGCGTCCAGCCGCACCAGCACCCGGCTGCCCCGCGCGTAGGTCTCCGCCCCGTCCGCCGAGCAGAAGCGGAAGCCGTACGTGAGTCCGGTCGTGCCGAGCCGCTCCAGCCACAGGTGGACCGCGTACGTACCGGCGCGGGTCACCGGGGCCTCGTAGCCGATGCGCAGTTCCCGGACCGCGTTGCAGGCGTCGCCGGCCGCCACCCAGTCGCCGTCGAAGCGGACGCCCTTCTCCTGCCACAGCTCGGTCCACGCCCGCTCGACGAGCAGCGGATAACGGGCGTTGTGCAGCAGCCCCAGCGCGTCGAGGTCGTCGAAGTGGACGGTCACGGGGACCAGCCGGCCGTGGAGCAGGGCGGGGGCGAGCGGGGCTTCGGCGGTCACGGGTGGGACTCCTGGGACGTACGGAATGAGTGCCGCTCTCCATCGAACAGCGGTGCGCCCTCATCCTAAGCAGACGCTCAGCCGGGCCGGCCGCGCCCGCCCACCCGTACGAAGCACTGCTGCCCAGCCCTCACAATGGTCCGGACACGCTGCACATACGAACGAAAGCGACAGCCCATGGATCTCGGCGTCAGGTGGACACTCCACGGGGACGGCCGCACCCCGGCCCCCGGCGCGGTGGTCCGCCCCGACGAACGGCTCTCCTGGCCGCGCACGGCGGGTCTGGGTGCCCAGCACGTCGTGGCGATGTTCGGGGCGTCCTTCGTCGCCCCGGTGCTCATGGGTCTGGACCCCAACCTGGCGATCATGATGTCGGGGGTCGCGACCGCCGTCTTCCTGCTCGCCACCCGCGGCCGGGTGCCGAGTTACCTCGGCTGCTCGCTCTCCTTCGTCGGCGTCGCCGCGGTCATCCGGGCCGACGGCGGCTCCAGCGCCACCGTCACCGGCGCCGTGTTCGTGGTCGGGGCCGCGCTGTTCCTGGTGGGTCTCGCGGTGCGGCGGTTCGGAGCGCGGATCATCCACGCCGCGATGCCGCCGATCGTCACCGGCGCGGTGGTGATGCTCATCGGCTTCAACCTGGCACCGGTGACCGCCTCCACCTACTGGCCGCAGGACCAGTGGACCGCCCTGTTCGTGATGCTGTTCACCGGTCTGGCCGTGGTCTGTCTGCGCGGCTTCTGGTCCCGGATCGCGATCTTCCTCGGGCTGGTCTTCGGGTACGTCCTGTCCTGGGCGCTCGACCGGGTCTTCGGCCGGATCCACTCGGCGGACGCGAGCGGCCAGGTCACCGACCACTGGCGCCTGGACCTGTCCGGCGTGGGCCGGGCCGACTGGATCGGACTGCCCACCCTGCACGGCCCGTCCTTCGAGTGGTCGGCGGTCCTGGTCGCCCTGCCGGTGGTCATCGCGCTCATCGCCGAGAACGCGGGGCACGTCAAGGCGGTCGGCGAGATGACCGGCGACAACCTCGACGACAAGCTCGGCACGGCCATCTCCGCCGACGGCGTCGGCTCCATGCTGTCCACCGCGGTCGGCGGCCCGCCCAACACCACCTACTCCGAGAACATCGGCGTGATGGCCGCGACCCGCGTCTACTCCACGGCCGCGTACTGGGCCGCCGCCGGCTTCGCCCTGCTGTTCGGTCTCTGCCCGAAGTTCGGCGCGGTCGTGGCGGCCGTCCCGGGCGGGGTGCTCGGCGGGATCACCGTCATCCTGTACGGCATGATCGGCCTGCTCGGCGCGCAGATCTGGACCAACGCCAAGGTGGACCTGCGCAATCCGCTGAATCTCGTACCGGCCGCGGCGGGCATCATCATCGGCGTCGGCAATGTCTCGATCGAGTTCACCGACACCTTCTCGCTCAGCGGTATCGCGCTCGGCACGCTGGTCGTCATCACCGGCTACCACGCGCTGCGCGCCTTCGCGCCCGCCCACCTCAAGACGCAGGAGCCGCTGCTCGACGAGGGCACGTCCTCCTACGACACCGACGGCACCGGGGGCGATCAGCGCGCCAGGTCGTAGGCGTACGACGGGGTGAAGGTGCCCGGCGCCCCCTTGCAGCCGTCGGACTCCCCCGGCAGCTTCACCCACAGGTAGGCGTCGATGCCGGCCTCCCCGGTGCTCAGCGTCGGGGTCCGGCCGAGCTTGCGGCCCGCGGGGTCGCACCATGCGCCGTCCGACGGGGCACCGTTGCCGTTGCGGCTGGTGTCGATCACCGCGCCGAGGCCCGGCGGGCCGCCGAGGGCGTCCAGCACGGCACGGTCGTAGGCGATCTCGTCGGCCGTGGCGTGGAAGTTGGAGACGTTGCTGAAGACGCCGTCGGAGGAGGCGGCCGAGGCGGCCCCGGCCTGCCGCAGCAGGGCGGCCTGCTCGGCCGGGGCGTTCCAGCCGGAGTGCCCGGCGTCGAAGTAGACCCGCGCCCGGGGACCGGCCTCCTTCAGCACCCGGCCGGCCCGGGCCAGCGAGGCGAAGCGGTCGGCGCGCTGCCCGGCGGAGAGGCACTCGGACAGGGCGATCGCGTCGGGCTCCAGGATCACGATGACCTCGCTGTCGCCCAGTCCGGCGGCGAACCGGTCGATCCAGGCGTCGTAGGCGGCCGGATCGGGCGCCCCGCCCTGGGAGTGCCCGCCGCAGTCGCGGTCGGGAACCGCGTACGGCACGAGCACGGGCACCCGGCCCTGCGCCGCGCCGCCCGACACCACGGCACGCACCCGGGAGGTGATCGAGTCCGGGGAGTAGTCCGCGAACCACACGGCCGCCGGCCGGTCGGCTATCCGGGACTCGATGACCGCGCGGCGCGGGTCGTCGGGGTGCTCCCGCACCCAGTCCAGCACCTGGGACTCGGGGTGGCGGTAGAGACGGGTGGACACGGGGGCGGCCCGCCGCTTCTTCCCGGCCCCGGTCGCGGACGCCTTCGGGCTCGCCTTCTTCTCCGGACTCGCCGTGGGTGAAGGGGACCTCGTCGCCGACGGGGAGGGTGACGGCGGGGGCACGACGGGCAGCGGTTCCAGGCGTGGTGACGAGGTCACCCCGGGACGGGCCTCGTCCGCGCCGCGCCCGTCACCGACCGCCGACATCATCCCGGTGGCGGTGCCGACCGCGACCACCACGGAGGCCGCCGCGACCATCGCGCCGCGCCGGGCGGCACGCCGGCGCTCGGCCCTCCGCGCGGACAGGCGCCGGGCACGCGAGCCTGACACGGTGCTGCTCCCCTCCCCCACGACGGGCGCGTTCCCCCGTTCCGGGGAAGCGTCGGGCCCGCCGCCACTGGTCCCAGCCTAAAGGTGCGACTCTGCGCTCATGCCGCGATGCGAACAAGTCCTCACACCTGTGGACGGGGTCATCTCCCGTATGCGTGCGCTCGACGCGGCCCTGCCCGCGCGGGACGGGGTCGCGGTGTTCAACCGTGTCTACCTCACCGTCACGGAGGCCGTGGACCGGCGGATCGACGCGGGCCGTTTCCCGGACACGCGGGCGGCGATCACGCTGGACGTGCGGTTCGCGGAGCGCTATCTGGCGGCGGTGGACGCGGTGCCGAAGGAGCGGCGGCCACCGGCCTGCTGGCGTCCGCTGTTCCAGTTCCGCCGGCATCCCGGCGTACGTCCGCTGCAGTTCGCGCTCGCGGGCATCAACGCGCACATCGGCCACGATCTCGCGCTCGCCGTCGTGGACACCTGTCGCACGCTCGCCTGCGAACCCGTCGATCTGGAGGACGAGTTCGACCAAGTGGGCGATCTCCTCCTCTCGTTGGAGGACCGGATCCGCGAGGAGCTGACCCCGGGCCCCGAGTTGCTGCGGATCGCCGACCCGCTGACCCATCTGCTGGGCGCGTGGAGCCTGGAGCGCGCCCGGGACGCGGCCTGGACGGCGGCCCGCGCCCTGTGGGCGCTGCGCGGGCTGCCGGACGTCGCCGGGGAATTCACCGAACGCCTGGACACGGCGGTGGGCTTCGCCGGCCGCATGCTGCTCACCCCGCTGCCGGACTGATCCGGCGGCGGGGAAGCGGGCTCAGTCCTCGGGGAGCTCCACCGGGGCGATCTCGTCGTAGAGGTCGCCGGGGCCCGGGTTGGTCGGATCGGTCTCGCCGCCGAAGTGGTGCATGACGCCCCAGACCGCGTTCAGCGCGGTCTGGACGGCGCCCTCCGCCCAGCCGGCCGTCCAGGAGATGTCGTCACCGGCGAGGAAGATGCCCCGCTTGTCCTCGGGCAGCGCCTCCTGCATGAAGTGGGTGAACAGGCGGCGCTGATAGCGGTAGTGGCCGGGCAGGTTGGCCTTGAACGCGCCCATGAAGTAGGGCTCGTTCTCCCAGGAGACGGTCACCGGGTTGCCGATGACGTGCTTCCTGATGTCGACCTTGGGGTAGATCTCGCCGAGCGACTTCAGCATGACCTCCATCCGCTCGTTCGCGGACAGCGGCAGCCACTTCAGGCTGTCGTCGCACCAGGTGTAGGAGAGGCAGATGACGGCGGGCTTGTCCGGGCCGTCGTCCAGGAGGTACGTCCCACGGGTCATCCGGTCGGTGAGCGTCATCGACATGACGTCCCGGCCGGTCTCCTCGTCCTTGTCGAGCCAGAACGGCCGGTCCACGGGCACGAAGAGCTTGGAGCTCTCCATGTAGTGGGTGCGCTCGATGGCGGTCCAGTGGTCGATCGGGAAGAGCGAGTCGTCGCAGGCGATCTTGGACAGCAGCATCCAGGACTGGGCGGTGAAGATCGCCGCCCGGTAGGTACGGATGTCGCCGTCGGCGTCCGTCACCGTGATCCGGCTGCCCGCGGTGCGGTTGAGCCGGGTGACCGCCGGGCGGGGCTCGCCGTCCCTGTGCAGGGACTTCAGTGAGGTGCCGTACGGCCAGTGGACGATCTTCTCCGGCTCGCGCTCCCACAGGCGCAGGGGCAGCTGCTGGGAGCCGCCGACGATGCCGCGGTGGTGGTCGTCGGCCTCGGTGTAGACGACGCGGAGGATCTCCAGGATGGAGTTGGGGAAGTCGGTGTCCCAGCCGCCGGTGCCGAAGCCGACCTGGCCGAAGATCTCGCGGTGGCGGAAGGACTTGAAGGCCTCGGAGTCGCAGAGGAAGCCGTAGAAGGTCTGGTTGTCGAACTTCTCGACCAGCTTCGCCCAGATCTCCCGGATGCGCGGGACGTCGCGCTCGCGCAGGGCGCGGTTCATGTCGGAGAAGTCGGCACCCTCTTCGAGGCACTTGGCCCAGGCGTCGGCGACGTCCCGGTAGACCTGGGGCAGGTCGTCGAGGGTCTCGGCGTAGTGCGACTCGCCCTTCAGGTCGACGACGGTGGACGGCGTCGCCTCGGCGAGGGGATTGGGGAAGGGACGGGTCCGCAGTCCGACCAGGTCGATGTAGTGCTGGAGCGCCGTGGAGGACGGCGGGAAGCGCATCGCGCCCATCTCGGCGGTCAGCGAGGGGTCGCACCCGTCGAAGCCGACGGTCCGCAGCCGGCCGCCGATCCTGTCGGCCTCGTAGACGACGGGCTTGAGGCCCATCTTCATCAGCTCGTACGCGGCGACGATGCCGGACAGGCCGCCGCCGATCACCGCGACCTCGGTGCCGTGCTCGGTCGCCGGTACCTGTCCGAGGCCCGCCGGGTGGGCGAGGAAGTCGTCGTACGCGTACGGGAAGTCCGGGCCGAACATGGTGATCGGCGGCTGCTGCTCGTCGGCGTGCTCGATCGCGTTGGGCACGGTGGACGTCATGGGGTACGGACTCCTTGCACAGGTGAAGCGGGGGGCGGGGTGTTCAGACGAGGGACCCGTAGAGGCCGGGGCGGCGGTCGGTCAGATACGGGTTCGCCTCGCGGGAGGCGGCGAGGAACACCGGGTCGGCGTCGGCGAGGACCAGTTCCTCCCGGCGGCCGGCACGGGTGCGGGCCACTCCGTCGGGTCCGGCGAGGGTGGACAGCCCGACGAACTCGAACTCGCCCTCGCGGCCGACCCGGTTGACGTACGCCACGTACATCTGGTTCTCGAAGGCCCGCACCGGCACCAGGTGCTCGGCGACGAACTGGAACGGGTGCATCTGCGCGGTCGGCACCAGCAGGAGGTCGGTGCCGGCGAGGGCGTGGGCGCGCACGTTCTCCGGGAACTCGACGTCGTAGCAGATCATCAGGCCGACGGTGAGGCCGTTCAGCTCGGCCTGGACGACGGGCCGCTCGCCCGGTGTGAAGTGGTCGCGTTCGAAGCAGCCGAAGAGGTGGGTCTTGCGGTGGTTCGCGAGGCGGGTGCCGTCGGCGGAGATCAGCTGCACGGAGTTGAAGACGCGCTCGCCGTCCCGCTCGGGGTAGCCGTAGGCGACCGCCAGGCCGTGCCGGGCGGCGCTCTCCGCGACCGCGTCGGCCGCGTCGCCGTCGGCGGTCTCGGCGAGCCGGCCGATGTCGTCGCCGATCGCGTACCCCGTGAGGAACAGCTCCGAGGTGACGAGCAGCCCGGCGCCCGCGGCGGCGGCACGGCCGGCCGCCTCGTCGAGGACCTCGAGGTTCTCGGCGACGGATCCGGGCCGTCCGGAGCTCTGGAGCAGGGCGGTGCGCATGTGTGTTCCTCGTCGGTACGCGGGGGTTCGGGGGGCCAGTTAGAAGGTACGGTCGGCCGGCTCGGGCGGACAAGGCGGAGCCGTTGCGCGTCGGTGAGCGGTTCGTTGCGTCCGGTCCGGGGGTGGCGGCGATTCGTTGCGCGGGTCCTGTCCCCACGGCGTCGGTGGGCGCGGTGGGATCGCGGCCCGGCGCCGTACGGAGGGCTCCGCGTGGATGTGGGCCGGGGGTGCCCGCGCGGCCCGGCGCTTGCGGGGTGCCCCCCACTCCCGGCTTCGCTCGAGCGGGGCCTCATGAGCGGGAGGTACCTCCACCGCCCACCCGTGCCGCCCTGGGGGCACCTCCCAGGCATTCAAGGCACTGGGAGGCACGACTGCCCCCGGGAGCGGAGGCGTGCTGCGGCGGTTGCCCACGGGAACACGGGGGCGGCGGCACATGCCCTCACGGTCGCGCCTTGGCAGCCCCGGCGAGCAGCAGCACAGCCGTCGCCAGGTACGGCACCGCGAACACCGCGAAAGCGGTGCTGTGCGCGCCGCCCGAGGCGATCAGCGCGTAGCCGCCGTAGACCGCGACCGTCGCCAGCTCCGTGCCCAGGCCCGCCACCGAGGTGAGGGTGGCGCGGCCGGTGCCCTCGATGCGTCGCTGGAGACGGGCGTCGGCCAGCACGGTCGCCGCCTGGAAGCCACCGAAGGCGAGGGCGACGAGACCCAGCCCCCAGGGAGTGCCCTCGGCCGCGCCGACGGCCAGGGCGAGGCCGGCGCCGGCCAGCAGCGCGGCCAGCCCGCCCGTGCCGAACCGCTCGCCCTCCCCGGCCAGCAGGCTTCCCACGGTGGCACCGGCCCAGATCAGCAGGAGCAGCCAGGGCACCGTCCCGTCGGCGGCACCGGTCCCCCGCACCAGCAGCGGCGTGTACTCGTCGAGGGCTCCCCAGACGGCGCTCACGGCCGGGACGAGCAGCAGCGCCCCGCGTACGGACCGGTCGGCGCGGGCCTCGGCGAGTCCGGCGCGCAGGGCCGCCGTCCAGCTCCCGTGTCCGGTCCCCGGGGTGCGGTGCTCGGGGAAGCGGAGTGCCGTGGCCGCCGCCAGCAGACACACCAGCACGCTGGCGGCCCCGACGGCGGTGTGGCCGCCCCGGGCGAACACGGGGCCGGCGAGTCCCATCGCCGCCATGACGGCGACCAGTCCGGCCGCGCGGGCCCGGCCCATGGTCCGGGCGTAGCGGGCGGCCGCGTCGAGCCGTTCCAGTTCGTCGTGGACCAGGGCCTCGAGCGCGCCGGAGCCGAGCGCTCCGCCGGCGCCCCACAGCACGAAGCCGACGGCGAAGGCGCCGTACGACGGGAGCAGCACCCACAGGGCGAAGCCGGCGGCGGTCAGCAGCGGGCCGAGCCACAGCAGCAGCCGGCGGGAGACGGCGTCGGCCCAGGCGCCGGAGGGGACCTCCAGCAGCACGCCGGTCACCGACCAGAGGGCGAACAGGGACGAGATCTGCCAGACGGACAGACCGGTGTCGCTGAACAGCAGCGCGTACACCGGGTAGAGCAGGATGAAGTCTTCGAGGAACGCGTAGCCGTACAGCGTGGTCGTCAGCCGTCGCACGCGGACGTCGGAGGCACGCGTGGGCGTGGGAGTCATGAGGCCTTCCCGTAAGGGCGGTTCGGACACCGGACGTGGAGGACGTACGGCGTCCGAGGCGGCCCTCGGGAGGCGCGATCGGTGGATCAATGTCGCCAGGTCATGACACCGATACTACGGCGTGCGGCGTCTCAGGCGGGCGATCCCGACGAGAACCGCCGCAGCAGCGGGGACAGCACCAGCACGGACTTGGTCCGCTCGACGAACGGCTCGCCCGCGATGCGTTCCAGGACCCGTTCGAAGTGGCGCATGTCGGAGGCGAAGACCTGAGCGACCGCGTCCGCGTCACCGGTGACGGTGGAGGCGGCCACGACCTCCTGGTAGCGCTCCAGGCCCCGCTGGATGGTCTCCGGGGAGGTGTTGCCGCGGCAGTAGATCTCGACGAACCCCTCCGTCTCCCAGCCGAGGGCGGCCGGGTCCACCCGTACGGTGAATCCGGTGATGGCCCCGGTGGCGCGCAGCCGGTCCACGCGCCGTTTCACGGCGGGCGCGGACAGGCCGACGAGCTGGCCGATGTCCGCGTAGGAGCGGCGGGCGTCCTCGGCGAGGGCGTGCACGATGCGTTCGTCGAGATCGTTCAGCACTGCGGGTCGTTCACTTCGTTTCTGGTGCGGCGGGGGCGGCGAGCCGGGAGCGGCGGTAGCCGTACAGGAAGTAGAACACGAGGCCGACGGCCATCCAGACACCGAAGACCACCCAGGTGACGGTGGACAGGCTGCCCATCATCCACAGGCAGAACGCGAGGCCGACGGCGGGCAGGACCGGGGACAGCGGCACCCGGAAGGTGCGGGGCATGTCGGGACGGGTCCGGCGCAGCACCACGACGGCCACGTTGACCAGCGCGAAGGCGAACAGGGTGCCGATGCTGGTGGCGTCGGCGAGCTGGCCGAGCGGGACGGCGGCGGCCAGCACGCCGCAGAACAGGGACACGATCACGGTGTTGGTGCGGGGCGTGCCGGTCTTCGGGCTGACCCTGGCGAACGCCTTGGGCACCAGCCCGTCCCGGGCCATGGCGAACAGGATGCGGGTCTGGCCGTAGAGCACGGTCAGGACGACGCTCGCGATGGCGATGACGGCGCAGAACGCCAGCAGGGTGCCCCAGAAGCTCTGGCCGGTGACCTCGCGCATGATCTGGGCGAGCGCGGCCTCGGAGTCGGTGAAGTGCTGCCAGGGCTTGGCACCCACGGCGACGGCGGCGACCAGGACGTACAGCGCGGTGATGACGGCGAGCGACAGCAGGATCGCGCGGGGCAGGTCGCGCTGGGCGTTCTTCGCCTCCTCGCCGGCGGTGGAGGCGGCGTCGAAGCCGATGTACGAGAAGAAGAGCGTCGCCCCGGCGGCGCTGACGCCGGCCATGCCGAGCGGCATGAAGTTCTCGTAGTTGCCGGAGCGGAAGCCCTGGACGCCGATGGCGCAGAACAGCACCAGGGCGCCGATCTTCACGACGACCATGATCGTGTTGGCGCGGGCGGACTCGCGGGCGCCGCCCATCAGGAACGCCATGGCGAGCAGGACGACGATCAGCGCGGGCAGGTTGAAGACGCCGCCGTCGCCGGGCGGGGCGGAGAGCGCGGCCGGGATGGTGACACCGATGGTGCCGTCGAGCAGCTCGTTCAGGTACTCGCCCCAGCCGACGGCGACGGCGGCGACCGAGACGCCGTACTCCAGCATCAGGCACCAGCCGCAGACCCAGGCGATCAGCTCACCCATCGTTGCGTACGCATACGAGTAGGAGGAGCCGGAGACCGGGATGGCGCCCGCCAGCTCCGCGTAGGAGAGGGCGGAGAAGAGGGCCGTCAGACCGGCGATGACGAAGGACAGGGTGACGGCCGGACCGGCCTTGGGAACCGCCTCGCCGAGGACGACGAAGATACCGGTGCCGAGGGTGGCACCGATGCTGATCATGGTCAGCTGCCACAGTCCGAGGGAGCGCCGCAGCGAGCCGCCCTCACCCTGGCCACCCTCCGCGACCAGGCGTTCCACGGGCTTGCGGCGCATGAGGCGCGCGGCGACGCCCGGGGACAGCGGGGCGGCGGGGTGGCCGTTGTGCGGGGGTGCGCCTTGGTCGAGCACGCGCTGACTCCTTCGTCGCTGCCGGTCTTCCGCGGCAGGGACCGACGGCGTCCCGCGACAGCCGGGACCCGTCGAGCGGGGTCCTCGCCGCACCACGTACAGCGCGTAACCCTACGAGGTTCTTCGTTGCTCCTGAAATGCAGCAACCTTGCGCACCCCCGCAAGATCATTGCGTTACCGGCGGGGACGCGGGTGTTCGTTGCGCGAGGGCTTTCGACCGTTGCGCGCCGGCCCCCGTCGGCCCCGGGGCGGGGTCGACGGGGGCCGGACGGGAGTGAGGAGCCGTCAGCTCCAGCTGGCGTGCAGCGGCTTGCCCTCGGCGTAGCCGGCGGCGCTCTGGACGCCGACGACGGCCTTCTCGGCGAACTCCTCGAGCGATCCGGCCCCGGCGTAGGTGCAGGAGGAGCGGACGCCCGCGATGATCGAGTCGATCAGGTCCTCGACGCCGGGGCTGGCCGGGTCGAGGAACATGCGGGAGGTGGAGATGCCCTCCTCGAACAGTCCCTTGCGGGCGCGGTCGTACGCCGACTCCTCGGAGGTGCGGTTGCGCACGGCACGCGCGGAGGCCATGCCGAAGGACTCCTTGTAGGGGCGGCCGTCCGCGTCGTGCTGGAGGTCGCCCGGGGACTCGTAGGTCCCGGCGAACCAGGAGCCGACCATCACGTTGGACGCGCCGGCCGCGAGGGCCATCGCCACGTCGCGCGGGTGCCGGACACCGCCGTCGGCCCACACGTGCTTGCCGTACTTCCTCGCCTCGGCGGCGCACTCCAGGACGGCGGAGAACTGGGGCCGGCCGACGCCGGTCATCATGCGGGTGGTGCACATGGCGCCGGGGCCCACGCCGACCTTGACGATGTCGGCGCCGGCCTCGATCAGGTCGCGGACGCCCGCGGCGGCGACGACGTTGCCGGCGACGATCGGCACCCGCGGGTCGAGGTCGCGAACCAGCTTCAGCGCGCCGATCATCGACTCCTGGTGCCCGTGCGCGGTGTCGATGACGAGCGTGTCGACGCCGGCGTCCAGCAGTTGCCGGGCCTTGCCCGCCACGTCGCCGTTGATGCCGACGGCGGCGGCTATGCGGAGCCCGCCCCGCGCGTCGGTGGCCGGGGTGTACAGGGTGGCGCGCAGGGCGCCCTTGCGGGTCAGGATGCCCGCCAGACGGCCGTCCTCGTCCACGGCGGGCGCGTAGCGGCGATTGGCCGCGTCGAGGGTGTTGAAGGCCTCGCGCGGGTCCATGTCCGCGTCGATGAGGATCAGGTCCTTGGACATGACCTCCTCGAGCTGGGTGAAGCGGTCCACTCCGGACAGGTCGGTGTCGGTGACCACGCCGACCGGCCGGTGTCCGTCGTCGACGACGACGCCCGCGTTGTGCGCGCGCTTGGGCAGCAGGGCGAGCGCGTCGGCGACGGTCTGATGCGGGGCCAGCACGATCGGGGTGTCCAGGACGTGGTGGCGGCCCTTCACCCAGGAGACGACCTCGGTGACGACCTCGATCGGGATGTCCTGCGGGATGACGACGAGTCCACCGCGACGGGCCACGGTCTCGGCCATGCGGCGTCCGGCGATGGCGGTCATGTTCGCGACGACCAGCGGGATGGTGGTGCCGGTGCCGTCCGGCGAGCTGAGGTCCACGTCCTGCCGCGAGCCGACCGCGGAGCGGCTCGGCACCATGAAGACGTCGTCGTACGTCAGGTCGTACGCGGGCTGGATGTCGTTGAGGAAACGCACGTGCTGCACATCCCAGTCGATCAGAGGTGGCCCCCGGACAGGTCAGCCAGGGGGAAGAGCACGTACTTCATTGTCCCATGACGACCGGAATGCCAGCCCCGGGCAGATCGTCCAGGCTGGTCAGAGCCCTGCTCGGAGGATCCTCCAAGAGCCGGCGCCGCGGTGAGCGAGGCGGTCCGCCGCCTCGGCATCGGAAACCGGCGTGCCGGCGGTGGAGGACACCTCTCCCCCCTGCGCCATGAGACGACGGACAGGACCGACAAGACGCCGATCGGCCCCGGCACCGAGGACACCTGCGGCACGGCCCCGCCGTACCGTCCGCCGGACTGCGCACGGTCCGGCCGGTGGGCGCGGGAGCGGGGCCCGTCGCGGCACCGTGATGCCGGTGCCGGCGGGCCCGCCCCGTCCCACCCGGCGTCAGGGACCGTCCGGGTCCGCGCGGTTGAGGGCGGACCGCGGGGCGGTCCCCGCCGTCATCAGGTAGTCCGCGGCCGATGTGTCCGTCACCAGGCTGGTGACGAGGCCGGAGCGCAGTACGG
Organism: Streptomyces sp. NPDC059454; assembly: GCF_042749965.1. Taxonomy (NCBI): domain Bacteria; kingdom Bacillati; phylum Actinomycetota; class Actinomycetes; order Kitasatosporales; family Streptomycetaceae; genus Streptomyces; species Streptomyces sp. NPDC059454. Next base: position 34,102 of record NZ_JBHYVC010000022.1, read on the forward strand.
CGTCGATCGCGGGCCCCTTGCGCTGGCCCCCCGCGATCGCGACGACCTCGGGGACCCGGCGCAGCTGGTCGGTCTTGACCGTGATGCACCGCTCCCCCAGGTCCCGGCCGACCCGGCGCCCCTCCACGTCGAAGAGGTGGGCGGACATCTCCGCGGCGACACCGAGGGAGGCGTAGTGCGCCCGCTCCTCGTCGCTGAGCATGTCGTGCACCGTGGAGATGCCCGGCTCCCAGGAACCGATGGAGACGCAGGCGACGGTGACCTTGTCGAAGTACTCGAAGGCCCGCGCGATGCCGGTCTGGTGGCGCAGTGCCTGAGCGGTGGCCGCGTCCGGCAGCAGCATCGGCGCGTAAATGGGGTGGGCGTCGCCGCCCGACACCTGCGCGGCGCGCCGCACGGCCTCCACCGAGCCGCGCTCGGCGGTCCCGGCGTCGTACACGCCCGTGAGCTGCACGACCGTACAGGGCGGCAGCCGGTCCAGGGCCGCCGCCATGTGGATGGTGGACCTGCCCCAGGCCAGACCCAGCACGTCCCCTTCGTCGACCAGCTCGCCGAGCAGGTCGGCGGCCACCTCTCCCAGGTTCTCGGGGTCGGGTGTCTCCTCGGACTCGGGCGGGGACTCGACCACGACGGCGTGCCTGAGGCCGTAGCGGGCGCGGAGCGCGTCGGAGCGCTCGGCGTCCAGCTCGGCCGGCACGCGGATCTCGATCCGTACGAGATCCCGTTCGAGGGCGGTCTCCAGGACCCGGGCCACCTTGAAGCGGCTGACGCCGAACTCCTCGGCGATCTGGATCTTGGATTTGCCCTCGAGGTAGAAGCGGCGGGCCATGGCCGCCGCCTGCACCAGCTCAGCGGGTCCCATCCGCATGGCTGACCGGCCCGCCGACATACCCGACACGGCGATCTCCTCACTGCTGTTCACACTCTGGATTCGCCGTTCATCCTTGCAGATCCGGCGCGGTCGATCAGCCCTGCCGGGCGCCGTTCACGTTCCTGACGCTCAGTGGTCGCATGCCCACGACGCCTTCGCCGTCGCGGCCTCCGCCTGGTTGCGCAATGCACGTACCGCCTCGGCCGGGTCCGATGCCCCGTACACGGCGGAACCCGCGACGAAGACATCGGCGCCGGCGTCCGCGCACCGCTCGATGGTGGACGCCGAGACCCCGCCGTCGACCTGGAGCCAGAGCTCGAGACCGTGCTTGTTGATCAACTCGCGGGTGCGGCGAATCTTCGGAAGCATGATGTCGAGAAAGGCCTGGCCCCCGAATCCCGGCTCGACCGTCATGATCAGCAGCATGTCGAGTTCGGGGAGCAGGTCCTCGTACGGCTCGACGGGGGTCGCCGGCCTCAGCGCCATGGAGGCACGGGCGCCCTTGGCGCGGATCTCCCGGGCGAGCCGCACGGGCGCGGTGGCCGCCTCGGCATGGAAGGTGACCGAACCGGCCCCCGCCTCCACATACTGGGGCGCCCATCGGTCGGGGGCCTCGATCATCAGATGGCAGTCCAGCGGAGTGTCCGTCGCCCGGGCGAGCGACTCCACGACCGGCACACCGAGCGTGAGGTTCGGGACGAAATGGTTGTCCATGACGTCGACGTGGAGCCAGTCGGCTCCTTCCACCGCCTTCGCCTCGTCGGCGAGGCGGGCGAAGTCGGCGGACAGGATGCTGGGGCTGATCTGCGGGGCCATGCGTCAAGACTGCCATGCCCTCCGGGGGTTGTGCGCATGGGTCCCGTGCGGGGACGGTCGTGCGTGGCCTGCGGGCCGGTCGCGGCCGGTCGCGCCCACGCGGCGGAGCCGTGGATGTTACTGTCCCGCGCCCTTTGCGGGGCGCTGCTGCGGAGGTGGCTGTGACAGGTGGCCGAGGTGTCGCGCGGCTGGTGTGCGGGCGGCGTTCCAAATGGCTGGTGCTCGGTCTGTGGGTGGTGGTGCTGTTCTCGGTGGCGCCGTTCGCCCAGAAGCTGGCCGATGCACAGGACAACGACGCGGCCTCTTGGCTGCCGGGGTCCGCCGAGTCCACGCAGGTGCTGGAGATCTCCGAGGACTTCCGGCCCGAGCAGATCCCCGCGATCGTGGTCTACGCGCGGGACAGCGGGCTGACGGCCGCCGACCGGGCGCGGATCGCCGAGGACGTGGAGCAGCTCAAGCGGCTGAGCGACCACGGCATCAGGGGTGACGAGACCCGCGGCCCGGCCTTCGACCGGGAGGCCGGCCCCCGTGCCGCGCAGATCTTCGTGCCGATCACGATGGACGCACAGGGCTGGGAGCGGATCGGACCCGCCGTCGACGCCGTCCGGGACGACGTCGGCGAGAGCGGCGACGGGCTCGCGGTGCACATCACCGGCCCCGGCGGCACGTCGGCGGACTTCGCCGAGGCGTTCGAGGGCATCGACTCCACGCTGCTGCTGTCCGCGATGGCCGTCGTCGTCGTGATGCTGCTGATCACCTACCGCAGCCCCACCCTGCTGCTGGCGCCGCTGCTCGCGGTGATCTGCGCGCTGTTCACGGCGCAGGCCCTGATCTACTTCCTGGCCGAGTACGCGGGCCTGACGGTCAACGGGCAGAGCGCCGGCATCCTCACCGTGCTCGTCTTCGGCGCGGGCACCGACTACGCCCTGCTGCTGGTCGCCCGCTACCGGGAGGAGCTGCGCCGGCACGAGGACCGGCACGAGGCGATGGCGCTGGCCCTGCACCGCGCGGGCCCGGCGGTGCTCGCCTCCGGCGCGACCGTCGTCCTGAGCATGCTGGTGCTGCTGACCGCCGAGATGAACTCCACCCGGGGCCTCGGCCCGGTCGCCGCGATCGGTGTCGCGGTCGCCCTGCTGGCCATGCTGACGCTCTTCCCGGCGCTGCTGGTCATCTGCGGCCGGTGGATCTTCTGGCCGGTGATCCCGCACCACGGCGCCCCCGACCCGGCCGAGCGGGGCGTGTGGGCCCGCACCGGCCGCGGCATCGCCCGCCGCCCGCGCCTGATCTGGGGCGTGACGGCGGTGGTGCTGGCGATCTGCTCGCTGGGCCTGATCCAGCTCCGCGCGGAGGGCATCGGCAACGCGGACGCGTTCACCGGGAAACCGGACTCGATCACCGGGCAGGAGGTCTCCGCGCGGTACTTCCCGGCCGGCAGCGGCGATCCGCTGGTCGTCGTCGGCAACCGGGCGCAGGCCGAACAGGTCGGCCGCGCGGTCGCCGGTACGGAGGGGGTCGTGCCGGAGTCCCTCGGACTGCCCCCGGGCACGAAGCCGTCGTTCGAGGGCAAGGTGCTCTTCGAGGCCACCATGACCGCCCCGTCGGACAGCGAGGCGGCCAAGCAGACCGTGGAGCGGGTCCGTGACGCCGTCCACGCGGTACCGGACGCCGACGCCCGGGTCGGCGGCGGTACGGCGGCGCTGCTGGACATGGACAGGGCGACCACCCACGACAACATGCTGATCATCCCGCTGGTGCTGGTGGTCGTCCTGCTGATCCTGTGCGCGCTGCTGCGCGCCCTGATCGCCCCGCTGCTGCTGATCGCGACGGTGATCCTGTCGTTCGCGGCGGCGCTCGGCCTCAGCGCCCTGGCCTTCCGGCACGTCTTCGACTACGCGGGCGAGTCGACCGACTTCCCGCTGTTCGTGTTCGTCTTCCTGGTGGCGCTGGGCATCGACTACAACATCTTCCTGACCACCCGCATCCGCGAGGAGGCCATCCGCCAGGGCACCCGGCCGGGCGTGGTCACCGGCCTCGCGGCCACGGGAGCCGTCATCACCTCGGCGGGCCTGGTCCTCGCCGGCACCTTCGCCGCCCTCGGCACGCTGCCCATGGTCGCGTTCGCCGAGATCGGCTTCGCGGTCGCCCTGGGCGTGCTCCTGGACACCTTCGTGGTGCGGTCGGTGCTGGTCACGTCCCTGTTCCTGGACGTCGGCCCGAAGGTGTGGTGGCCGCACCCGCTGGCCCACGAGGACGGCGGCGAGGTGAGGGAGCCCGAGGAGAGCGTCAGCCGGTCCGGCGGATGAGGGCCAGGTACATCGCGTCGGTGCCGTGCAGATGCGGCCACAGCTGTACGTCGGGGCCCTCGCCCAGATCCGGTACGCCGGGCAGCAGCGGCCGGGCGTCGATCAGATCGGTGTCCGGGTACTGCTTGAGGAGGTCGGCGACCACGGCCCGGGTCTCCGCGAGGTGCGGGGAGCACGTGGCGTAGCCGACGACACCGCCGACCCGTACGGACTCCAGGGCGGTGCGCAGCAGCCCGCGCTGGAGGGGGGCGAAGCCGTCCAGATCCTCCGGGCGGCGCCGCCAGCGCGCCTCGGGGCGGCGGCGCAGGGCGCCCAGCCCGGTGCACGGCACGTCGACCAGCACCCGGTCGAAGCTTCCGGGGAGCCACGGCGGGCGCGTCCCGTCGGCGGCGACGACCTGGTACGGTCCCGGGTTCCCGGCGAGCGCCTTCGCCACAAGACCGGCCCGGTGCGGCTGCTTCTCGGAGGCCAGCAGCACGGCGCCCCGCTCGGCGGCGAGCGCGCCGAGCAGCGCGGCCTTCCCGCCCGGTCCGGCGCACCCGTCCAGCCACATCCGGTCGGGTCCCTCGACGGGCACGTCGGCGAGCGCGAGCGCGACGAGCTGGCTGCCCTCGTCCTGCACGCCGGCCCGGCCCTCCGCGACCGCCGGGACGGCGCCCGGCTCCCCGCCCTCGGTGAGCCGCACCGCGTACGGCGACCAACGGCCGGCGACGGCGGCCTCCTCGTCGAGCAGTTCGGCGGTCGTCGCCCGCCCGGGACGGGCGACCAGGGTCACCTCGGGCCGCTCGTTGTCGGCCCGCAGCAGCTCCTCGATGCCGGCGCGTCCACCACCGAGGGAGTCCCACAGCGCGGAGACGACCCAGCGGGGGTGCGAGTGCACGACGGCGAGGTGGTCCTCGGGGTCCTCGTCGTAGGGCGGCGCGACCCGCTCCAGCCAGCCGTCGAGATCGTCCTGCGCGATTTTCCGCAGCACGGCGTTGACGAATTTGGCGCGGCCGTCGCCGAGCACCACCCGGGCCAGCTCGACGGTGGCGGACACGGCGGCGTGCGTCGGGATCCGCGTACCGAGCAGCTGGTGCGCGCCGAGGTTCAGCACGTCCAGTACCGGCGGGTCCACCTCGCGCAGCGGCCGGTCGACACAGGCGGCGACGACCGCGTCGTACGTCCCCTGACGGCGCAGCGTGCCGTACACCAGCTCGGTCGCGAGTGCCGCGTCGCGTGCGTCGAAGTCGCCGTTCTCCCGCGCCTTGCGCAGCAGCGGGGGCAGGACGAGGTTGGCGTACGCGTCCCGCTCGTCGACGGCCCGCAGGGCCTCGAAGGCGAGGATGCGGACGGGGTCCTTCTCGGGCCGGCGGTAGGGCTTGGCGGGCCTGCGGGGCCGACGGGGCTGGTCGCTCACGAAAAAGTGCTCCGGATGTGGGGTGAAGTGCGCGGTCCAGCCTACGTCGTGAAGGTCCCGGGGCGTCAGGCGCCGACGGTCTCCCCGGCGGCGATCCGCACCCCGCGCGCCCAGTCCGCCGCCCGCATCGGCTTCTTGCCCTGGGGCTGCACCCACAGCAGCTCCACGGCGTACGAACCGGTGCCCACGTACACGTTGTTCTTGCCGACGGACAGCTGCCCGGGCGCGAGGTCGGCCAGATCCGGTACGGGGGCGGCCTGCACGATCTTGAGGCGCTCGCCCCGGAAGGTGGTCCAGGCGCCGGGCGCGGGGGTGCAGCCGCGCACCACCCGGTCGACGCGCAGCGCCGGGGCGCCCCAGTCGACGTGGGCGTCCTCGACGGTGACCTTGGGGGCGAGGCTGATGCCGTCCGCGGGCTGCGGCACGGCCTTCAGGGCGCCGTCCTCGATGCCGTCCATGGTGGCGGCGAGCAGCCCGGCGCCGGCGAAGGCGAGCCGGGTGAGCAGGTCGCCGCTGGTGTCGGTGGGGCGGATCTCCTCGGTGACGGTGCCGTAGACGGGCCCGGAGTCGAGACCCTCCTCGATGAGGAAGGTGGCGGCGCCGGTGATCTCGTCGCCGGCCATGATGGCGTGCTGCACGGGCGCGGCGCCGCGCCAGGCGGGCAGCAGCGAGAAGTGCAGGTTGACCCAGCCCCGGGCGGGGATGTCGAGGGCGGCCCTGGGGAGGAGGGCGCCGTAGGCGACGACGGGGCAGCAGTCCGGCGCGATCTCCTTGAGCCGCTCCAGGAACTCCGGGTCCCTGGGCCTGCCCGGCTTCAGTACCTCGATCCCGGCCTCCTCCGCCCGCTCGGCGACGGGGGAGGCGACGAGCCTGCGCCCCCGTCCGGCGGGCGCGTCGGGCCGTGTGACGACGGCGGCCACCTCGTGCCGCCCGGAGGCGAGAAGAGCGTCCAGTGCGGGAACGGCGACCTCGGGGGTACCGGCGAAGACGAGCTTCATGGGGTGCTTGGGGCCTCTCGGGCGAGGACGGGCAAGGGCGGCGCACCAGTCTATGGGGGTGTCGACGGAACCACCCGTGCGGGGAGAGCCGCCGACGGCGAGGCAGCCCCACGGCAAACGTCCGCCTCTGGACCCACTGGAAACGGGTGGTACGCGGTGGGGAGACACGCCGAGGCCGAAGGCCGAGGCGCACACCCCCGCCGGGGGCGTGCGCATATGCCGCCACGCCCCCACCCCGTGACCAGCGGAGCGATCCCGCGTTGGTCAAGAAAGAGTTGACCACGGGCCCCGACACGGGCTCGATTCCTTTCACGCCGGTTCGAGAGGCTTGTTCATGGCCGACCACGCAACCCACGACGCCCAGGCTCGGGCCAGCCTGCACTTGCTGGTGCGGGACATCGAGCGGGTCCGCCGGCAGGTGGACGCGCTGCGCACACTCACCGCCCAGCTGGGCAACGTCTACCGCCCGCGCCGCTCCGGCCCCTCCACGGGCTTCGTCGTCTACGGACGTGCCCCCGCCCCCACGGTCCGTCTCGCCCAGGAGCTGCGGGACAGTGTCGAGACCCTGGTCACGGCGGCCGTGGACTTCGACCGTTCCCTGGGCTTCTCGTGGGACGCCGTGGGCTCGGCGCTCGGGGTCACCAAGCAGGCGGTCCACCGCCGCTACGGCGCCCGTCGCACCGCCGCCCAGGCGTCCGCGGCCGCCGAGGCCGCCGCGGAGGCGCCGGGCACGCGCACGGTGAACGCGGTCGCCGGCGTCACCGCGGTGCCGACGGTCCCCGCGGCCCACTCCATGCCGACCCAGCCCACGGCCGGCAGTCCGTCCCTCCTCGACGACCCACGCCCGACGGCCTTACCCTCCCCCCGCAACGGCTGAGCCCCCGCTCGCCGCACCCCGCCGCGCCCTCCCGGGAGGCACCCCCCCCCGCCCGGGGGCGCGCCGCCCCCCGCGGGGGGGTGTAAAAAAAAACACACCCACCCCGCGCGCGCCCCCCCGCCGCGCCCCCCCGGGTGGCCCCGCCTCCGGGAGGGCGCGGCGCGTCCCGGCGGGTTCAGCCGATGTCCGGGGGGTCGATCCGGATCCATACGGGGGTCTTCCCGCCCCGGGCCGTGCGTGTCGCCTGGGCGGACTTCAGCGCGGCGGTCAGTGCGGCGCCGCTGCCGGGAGGTACCCGGACCAGTGCCCGGTCCCAGTGCTCGCCGGGGGGCGGTGCGCCCGGCCGGCGCGGGCGGCCCGCCGGGGTGACCGGCAGGGGCACCGGACCCAGGATCTCCGCCCGCGCGGGCAGCTCCACCGCGCGGAGGAACTCGGCCACCGCCTCACCCGGCCCCGACACCGCCGCCATCCGGGACACCGGCGGGAACCCCAGTTCGCCCCGCTCGGCCAGTTCCCGTACCGCGTGCCCGACCGGGTCCCACCGGACCAGCGCCTGCACGGGACGCAGGGTCGGCTCGGCGACCACGACCACCGTGCCGCCCGCCGGCTGCGGCCGGACCAGCGCCGCCGCGCCGATCCAGCGGCGCAACGCGTCCTCGCCGGCCCGCAGATCGGGCCGGCTCAGCATGGCCCACCCGTCCAGCAGCAGCGCCGCCGCGTAACCGCCCTCGGCCACCGGCTCCGCGCCGGGTGTGCTCACCACCAGCGCGGGTGTCCCCGGCACCGTGTCCAGCACGTGCTCGCGCCCCGAGGTCCGCACCGGGACCGCGGGGAAGGCCCGGCCCAGCTCCTCGGCGGTCCGCCGCGCCCCGACCACCTGGGCCCGCAACCGGAACCCGCCGCACTCGGGGCAGTGCCAGCCGCCCTCCTCGCGCCCGCACCATTCACACCGCAGGTCGTCGGCCCCCTGTGCCTGCAACGGCCCGGAGCAGTGCCGGCACCGCGCGGGAGCCCGGCAGCCGGCGCACGCCATCCGCGGCACATAGCCACGGCGGGGCACCTGCACGAGCACCGGCCCGTGCCGCAGCCCCTCCCTGGCGGCCTGCCAGGCGAGGCTCGGCAGCCGCGCCGCGCGGGCGGCCTCGTCACGGGCGAGGTCCCCGTCCCCCACGGTCCGCACCAGCGGCGCGGCGGCCCGCACCCGCTCCCTCCCGGCGACCAGCGGCCGGGCCCAGCCGGTCTCCACCAACTGGGCGGCCTCCACGGTGCAGTTCCAGCTGCCCAGCAGGAAGCCGCACCTGTCCTGCGCCGCCCGCAGCAGCAGCACTTCGCGGGCATGCGGCTGCGGGGCGTGCTGCTCGCTGTGGCTGTCGTCGCCGTCGTCCCAGACGGCGACCAGTCCGAGGTCCCGCACCGGCGCGAACATCGCCGCCCGCGTCCCGATGACGGCCCGTACGGAGCCCCGCCGCACGGCGAGCCACCGCGCGTACCGCTTCTCCGGTCCGGCGTCGGCGGTGAGGACCGCGTGCCGCCCCTCCCCCAGCAGTTCGGTGAGCGCCGCGTCGACGCGGGCCACGGTCCTTCCGTCCGGCAGGACGACCAGCGCGCCGCGCCCGGAGGCCAGGGTCGCGGCGACGGCCCGGGCCAGTTCCTCGCTCCACCGCGGCCCCGGCAGCGCGTTCCACACGGCCCGTGGGGCGCCTCCCGAGGCCAGGGACTCCAGGAACGCGGGCCCCTGCTCGTACCGCTCCCAGGAGTCGGGTGCGGGCGCCGGGGGTGGCGGCAGCGGGTCGGGCGAGGGCCGTCGCTCCGCGCGGGCGCTGCGCGGCGGCACGGCGAGCTGGAGGACGTCGGCGAGGCTGCCCGCGTACCGGTCGGCGACCGCGCGGGCGAGGCCCAGCAGCTCCTCGCCGAGCACCGGTTCGGGCGAGACGACCTGCGCCAGTGCCGCCAGGGGCCCCGGGTAGTCGGACTCGGCGAGGCGCTCGACGAGGAACCCGTCGATCAGCCCGCCGCCCTCACGCCGCCCCTCCCGCACCCGGTGCCGTCCGGCCCCGAACCGTACCCGCACCCGCACCCCCGGTTGCGCGTCGGCGTCCAGCTCCTCGGGCACGGCGTAGTCGAAGTAGCGGTCGAGGTGGAGCACGCCCTTGTCGACGAGGACCCGGGCGACGGGCAGCTCCTCGGCGAGCGCGGCGCCGCGCCAGGTGCGCGGTTTGGCCCGGGGCGCCCTGGCCTTGCGCACGCTCTCCCGGATGAGCGCGAGCTGCTCGGGCGGCGCGCCCTGCGCGCCGCCCTCCTGCTGTCCGTTCTCGCTGCTCACGCCTGCATTCTTACCAAACACGACTGACAGCGGCGCCGGACCCGGGATCGGCCTCGGGTACGGGCGGAGGCCCGAAGGCGCTTCCGCCTCGGGCCACTCGGCCGTACCGGTCCAGGACCGTCAGCGGGATCCGCACCTGCGAGGGGGCCGCCCGGAAGCATCCGTGCCCTTCGCACCGGGCGGTGGCGTCGCTGCACCGCGGGTGCGGGACTCACTCGTGCGGCGTGCACGGGCAGGTACGGCGCTCCGTACGCGCCGAGGCCCGGCGGCCCCTCGGAAGGGGCCGCCGGGCCTCGGGGAGACGCGGGGCGGGACTTACAGCCCCGCCGCCTTGCGCAGGGCGTCCACGCGGTCGGTGCGCTCCCAGGTGAAGTCGGGCAGCTCACGGCCGAAGTGGCCGTAGGCGGCGGTCTGGGCGTAGATCGGGCGCAGCAGGTCGAGGTCGCGGATGATCGCGGCCGGGCGGAGGTCGAAGACCTCGTCGATGGCCTTCTCGATCTTCTCGGTGTCGATCGTGGCGGTACCGAAGGTCTCGACGAACAGGCCGACCGGCTCGGCCTTGCCGATGGCGTAGGCCACCTGGACCTCGCAGCGGGAGGCGAGGCCGGCCGCGACGACGTTCTTGGCGACCCAGCGCATCGCGTACGCCGCCGAGCGGTCCACCTTGGACGGGTCCTTGCCGGAGAAGGCGCCGCCGCCGTGGCGGGCCATGCCGCCGTAGGTGTCGATAATGATCTTGCGGCCGGTGAGGCCGGCGTCGCCCATCGGGCCGCCGATCTCGAAGCGGCCGGTCGGGTTCACCAGCAGCCGGTACTGCTCGGTGTCGAGCTTGATGCCCTCGTCCAGGAGCGCCTTCAGCTCCGGCTCCACGACGAACTCGCGGATGTCGGGGGCGAGCAGCGACTCCAGGTCGATGTCGGAGGCGTGCTGGGAGGAGACGACCACGGTGTCCAGACGGACCGCCTTGTCGCCGTCGTACTCGATGGTGACCTGGGTCTTGCCGTCCGGGCGCAGGTAGGGGATGGTCCCGTTCTTGCGCACGTCGGACAGGCGCTTGGCCAGGCGGTGCGCGAGGAAGACCGGCAGCGGCATCAGCGTCGGCGTCTCGTCCGTCGCGTAGCCGAACATCAGGCCCTGGTCGCCGGCGCCCTGCCGGTCGAGCTCGTCGTCGTCGCCCTCCACGCGGGCCTCATAGGCTGCGTCGACGCCCTGCGCGATGTCCGGGGACTGCGCGCCGATCGACACCGACACGCCGCAGGAGGCGCCGTCGAAGCCCTTCTTCGAGGAGTCGTAGCCGATCTCCAGGATCTTGTTGCGCACCAGCGTCGCGATGTCCGCGTACGTCTTGGTGGTGACCTCACCGGCCACGTGCACCAGACCGGTGGTGATCAGGGTCTCGACGGCGACCCGGGAGGTCGGGTCCTCGCGGAGGAGCGCGTCGAGAATGGTGTCGCTGATCTGGTCAGCGATCTTGTCGGGGTGACCCTCGGTCACGGACTCCGAGGTGAACAGACGACGGGACACAACGCTCCCTGGGGTTGCAGCGGCTGCTGGCTGATCATTGGCGGACGGCGGGGGCTGCACCCGTACGCCGTCCGTGGAACAGTTTATCGGTCGCGCTTCGCCGCGGGCCCCCCTGTCTCGTCTCGCGAGAGCGCTGTGACCTGCGGCACGGGCATTCTGCCCATGCGGGGCGGGGTTGGCCAGAGGCGCCACGCCCCGAACGGGCGGGTTCCGGGGAACCGGACGACGAATGAATCACTCATCCGAGGCGTTCGGCCACCAGGTCCCACACGGTTTCGGCCAGGGCTTCCTTCGGGCCGTGCGCGACGGGGGTCTCGCTGCCGTCGGCGCCCAGCACCACGGCCTCGTTCTCCTCGGAGCCGAAGGTCTTGCGCTCCCCCACCTCGTTCACCACCAGCAGGTCACAGCCCTTGCGCTTCAGCTTGGCGCGGCCGTTGGCGAGCACGTCGTCGGTTTCGGCGGCGAAGCCGACGATCACCTGTCCGGCGCGCGCCCGGTCACCGGAGATCTCGGCGAGGATGTCCGGATTCCGCACCAGGGTGACGGGCTCGGGCTCCTGGTCGTCCTTTTTCTTGATCTTGCCGGTGGCGTAGGCGGCCGGCCGGAAGTCGGCGACGGCCGCGGCCATCACCACGGCGTCCGCGTCGGCGGCGGCGCCGAGGACGGCCTCGCGCAGCTCCACGGCGGTCCCGACCCGGACGAGGTCCACGCCCGCCGGGTCGGGCAGGGCGGTGTCGGCCGCGATCAGGGTGACGCGGGCGCCGCGGGCGGCGGCGGTGCGGGCGAGGGCGTAGCCCTGCTTGCCTGAGGAGCGGTTGCCGAGGAAACGGACGGGGTCGAGGGGCTCGCGGGTGCCTCCGGCGCTGACGACGACGTGCCGGCCCCGGAGGTCGGGCTCGGTGACGCCGCGGGCCAGCACCCGGCGGCAGACCTCGAAGATCTCACCCGGGTCGGGCAGCCGGCCCTTGCCGGTGTCGACGCCGGTGAGACGGCCGACGGCCGGTTCGATCACGACGGCGCCGCGGCGGCGCAGGGTGGCCACGTTCTCCCGGGTGGCCGGGTGCTCCCACATCTCGGTGTGCATGGCGGGGGCGAAGACCACCGGGCAGCGGGCGGTGAGCAGGGTGTTGGTGAGCAGGTCGTCGGCCAGGCCGTGGGCCGCCTTGGCCAGCATGTCCGCGGTGGCGGGGGCGACGACCACCAGGTCCGCGTGCTGCCCGATGCGCACGTGCGGCACCTCGTGGACGTCGTCCCAGACCTCGGTGGAGACCGGATTGCCGGAGAGCGCGGACCACGTGGCGGCGCCGACGAAGTGCAGCGCGGAGGCGGTGGGGACGACCCGGACGTCGTGTCCCGACTCCGTCAGCCGCCTGAGCAGCTCACAGGCCTTGTACGCGGCGATGCCGCCACTGACCCCCAGAACGACCTTCGGCTTGTCCACCGTCTCTCCCCGGATTTCGGAAATGTGCGACCACCCCCATGAGACACCACAGGCCCGGCAACGTGCTGCCGGGCCTGTGGAAAAGTCAGCTGCAATCAGCTGGTACGACTTACCGACCGATTACTGACCGGGGCCTTCGACCGCCTCGGAGGTCAGCAGGCCCGCGTTGATCTCGCGCAGGGCGATCGAGAGCGGCTTCTCGTGGACGTGGGTGTCGACGAGGGGACCCACGTACTCGAGCAGGCCCTCACCGAGCTGCGAGTAGTACGCGTTGATCTGGCGGGCCCGCTTGGCCGCGTAGATCACGAGGCTGTACTTCGAGTCCGTGGCCTCGAGGAGCTCGTCGATCGGCGGGTTGATGATGCCCTCGGGCGCGGAGATGGAAGAGGACACGCTCTACCTTCCGATGGATGGGAAAGATTCAGTCGGCGTGACCGGTGAACGATTGCTCACGATCACACGACGTTCATCAAGGCTAGCAGCTCGCGGGCCACGTCCTCGACGGCGGTGTTGACCAGGGTGGTGTCGAACTCCGGCTCGGCCGCCAGCTCGGTCTTCGCGGCACCCAGCCGGCGCTCGATGACCTCGGGCGACTCGGTGCCCCGGCCCGTGAGTCTGCGCACGAGCTCCTCCCAGGAGGGAGGAGCCAGGAACACCAGCTGAGCCTCGGCCATGGACTCACGGACCTGCCGCGCGCCCTGGAGGTCGATCTCCAGCAGCACGGGCACACCCGCCTCCAGGTGCTCCAGCACCGCCGCGCGGGGGGTGCCGTAACGGTTGCCGGCGAACTCGGCCCACTCCAGCAGCTCGCCGTTGGCGATCAGCTTGTCCATCTCCTCGTCGGTGACGAAGAAGTAGTGGACTCCGTGCTGCTCCCCGGGGCGGGGCGTACGGGTCGTCGCCGACACCGAGAGCCAGACCTCGGGGTGTTCCTTGCGCATATGGGCGACGACCGTGCTCTTGCCGACCCCGGAAGGGCCGGAGAGCACGGTCAGCCGCGGACGTTCAGTCATGCAGCGATTATTCCAGCAATCACGGGATGTCCGGGACGCAGGCCCCGGACTGGCCCGTACTCAGGAACCGGTGCTGCCGAACTCGCGCTCCAGGGAGGCGATCTGGTTGGAACCGAGACCACGCACGCGGCGGCTCTCGGAGATGCCCAGTCGCTCCATGATCTGCTTGGCGCGGACCTTGCCCACGCCCGGCAGGGACTCGAGCAGGGCGGAGACCTTCATCTTGCCGATGACGTCGTTCTCCTGGCCCTGCTTGATGACCTCGTGAAGGGAGGCGCCGGAGTGCTTGAGTCGATTCTTGACCTCGGCCCGCTCCCGGCGAGCCGCGGCGGCCTTTTCGAGCGCGGCTGCGCGCTGTTCAGGGGTAAGGGGCGGAAGAGCCACGCCTACGTCACCTCGGATGTCGAACTGTCGGATACGGACCGGTGAGGAACCTAGTCGCCCCACACCAGGGGAGCCACGAGCCACACACTCGCCCGTTCACTCTCCGTCGGAGACTAGCGGCCAACTCCGCCGGAGTCAGCGAGAACTGCGGAAAAGTCCTGGTCAGCCTTCGTCAGGACGGACATTTAAGACATATTCCCCTGGATTTGAGGATGTATCCAGAGTCCGACGACCACGGATTCCCTCGTCGGCCGCTTCAGGCCGGCGTCACGGCGGCCCTGATCTCCTCCGCGAACCGCTCCGCGGCGTCACGCAGAGCGACCGCGCGGGGACCGTGGCGCAACACTCCCCGGCTGACGTTCGGTACGACATTGCGCACCGCGCCGCCGAAGACCGCCGGAAGATCGGCCGCCGTGGCACCCTGCGCGCCGATACCGGGCGCGAGGATCGGCCCGCCCATGTCCAGGTCGTACGAGGAGAGGTCGCCGAGCGTCGCGCCGACCACCGCGCCGAAGGATCCGAGCGGCTCCTCCCCGGCGTTCTCGACGGCCAGGTGCCCGAGCACGGTCGCCCCGACGGTGCGCCCGTCGGGGCGGATCGCGTGCTGGACCTCGCCGCCCTCCGGGTTGGACGTCAGCGCCAGCACGAACAGCCCGGTGCCGGTCTCCCGGGCCAGCGCGACGGCCGGGCTCAGCGAGCCGTAGCCGAGGTACGGCGAGACGGTGAGCGCGTCGGAGAACAGGGGAGCGTCCTTGTGCAGGAAGGACTCGGCGTAGGCGGCCATGGTGGAGCCGATGTCGCCGCGCTTGGCGTCCATGACGACCAGCGCCCCGGCCTCCCGCGCCTCGCGCACCGTCGTCTCCAGGACGGCGACCCCGCGCGAGCCGAAGCGCTCGAAGAAGGCGCTCTGCGGCTTGAGCACCGCGGTCCGGTCGGCCAGCGCCTCGACGACCGTGCGGCTGAACCGCTCCAGGCCCGTGACGTCGTCGCTCAGGCCCCACTCGGCGAGCAGGGAGGCGTGCGGGTCGATGCCCACGCACAGCGGGCCCCGCTCGTCCATCGCGCGGCGCAGCCGCGCGCCGAAGGGTTCCGGGCCGGTCATACCGTCGTCCTCACGTCGGCGCCCACCGCGTCGGCGAGCGTGGCGTACGGGCTGGTGCGCAGCCGCGCGGCGAGCCCCTTGTGCATGGCGCGGCCCCAGAAGGGGCCTTCGTAGATGAAGGCGCTGTATCCCTGGACCAGCGTGGCACCGGCCAGGATGCGCTGCCAGGCGTCCTCGGCGTTCTCGATGCCGCCGACGCCGACCAGGGTGATCCGGTCGCCCACGCGCGCGTAGAGGCGGCGCAGCACGTCCAGGGAGCGCGCCTTGAGGGGGGCGCCGGAGAGGCCGCCGGTCTCCTGGCCGAGGGCGGGTGAGGACGTCAGACCGAGTCCCTCGCGCGCGATGGTGGTGTTGGTGGCGATGATCCCGTCCAGGCCGAGTTCCACGGCGAGGTCGCCGACCGCGTCGACGTCCTCGTCGGCGAGGTCGGGGGCGATCTTCACCAGCAGCGGCACCCGGCGGGCCGGGACGGTCCGGTCGGCGGCCTCGCGGACGGCGGCGAGCAGCGGGCGCAGGTGGTCCACGGCCTGGAGGTCGCGCAGTCCGGGTGTGTTCGGGGAGGAGACGTTGACGACCAGGTAGTCGGCGTACGGCGCCAGCCGCTCGGCGGACTTCACGTAGTCGGCGACGGCCTCGGCCTCCGGTACGGCCTTGGTCTTGCCGATGTTGACGCCGACGACCGTCCTGAAGACGGGCGTGCGGGAGGCCAGGCGGGCCGCGACGGCGAGCGACCCCTCGTTGTTGAAGCCCATGCGGTTGATCAGGGCCCGGTCGGCGACCAGACGGAACAGCCGCTTCCCGGGGTTGCCGGGCTGCGGCTCCCCGGTCACCGTGCCGATCTCGACGTGGTCGAATCCGAGCATCGCCATGCCGTCGACGCCGACGGCGTTCTTGTCGAAGCCGGCGGCGAGGCCGAAGGGGCTGTGCAGGCGCAGCCCGAGGGCCTCGGTGCGCAGCTCCTTGTGGCGGGGGGCGAGCACGGCGGCGACGAAGGTGCGCAGGCCGGGGACGCGCGCGACCAGGCGGATCCAGCGGAAGGCCAGGTGGTGGGCCTGCTCCGGGTCCATCCGCCGGAAGAGCAGAATGAAGAGAATCTTGTACATGGTGTCCTCGTGAAGAGGGGGACACCGTTTCCGGTGTCCCCCTGGGAGCTGCTAGTCGCGGGCCGCGGTCAGATGTTCCGCGTGTTCCTGGAGTGAGCGGACGCCCACGTCACCGCGGTTGAGCGCGTCGATGCCCTGGACCGCGGCGGCGAGCGCCTGGACCGTCGTCAGGCAGGGTACGGACCGTGCCACGGCGGCCGTACGGATGTCGTAGCCGTCGAGGCGGCCACCGGTGCCGTACGGGGTGTTGACGATGAGGTCGACCTCGCCGTCGTGGATGAGCTGGACGATGGTCTTCTCGCCGTTCGGACCGGTGCCCTCGGACTGCTTGCGCACCACGGTGGCGCTGATGCCGTTGCGCCGGAGGACCTCGGCGGTGCCGGAGGTGGCCATCAGCTCGAAGCCGTGGGCGACCAGCTCGCGCGCGGGGAAGATCATCGAGCGCTTGTCGCGGTTGGCGACCGAGATGAAGGCGCGGCCCTTGGTGGGCAGCGGTCCGTAGGCGCCGGCCTGCGACTTGGCGTACGCCGTGCCGAAGACGGAGTCGATGCCCATGACCTCGCCGGTGGAGCGCATCTCCGGGCCGAGGACGGTGTCGACGCCGCGGCCGTGGATGTCCCGGAAGCGGGACCACGGCATCACGGCCTCCTTGACGGAGATCGGCGCGTCCAGCGGCAGCTCGCCGCCGTCGCCGTTCGCCGGGAGCAGGCCCTCGGCGCGCAGTTCGGCGACGGTGGCGCCCAGCGAGATCCGCGCGGCGGCCTTCGCCAGCGGCACCGCGGTCGCCTTCGAGGTGAAGGGGACGGTGCGCGAGGCGCGCGGGTTGGCCTCCAGCACGTAGAGGATGTCCCCGGCCAGCGCGAACTGGATGTTGATCAGACCGCGCACGCCGACACCGCGCGCGATGGCCTCCGTGGAGGCGCGCAGCCGCTTGATGTCGAAGCCGCCCAGCGTGATCGGGGGCAGGGCGCACGCCGAGTCGCCGGAGTGGATGCCGGCCTCCTCGATGTGCTCCATGACGCCGCCGAGGTAGAGCTCCTCGCCGTCGTACAGGGCGTCCACGTCGATCTCTATGGCGTCGTCGAGGAAGCGGTCGACCAGGACCGGCCGGGAGGGGCTGATCTCCGTGGACTCGGCGATGTAGGACTCCAGCCGGGTCTCGTCGTAGACGATCTCCATGCCGCGTCCGCCGAGCACGTAGGACGGGCGGACGAGGACCGGGTAGCCGATCTCGTCGGCGATGGCCTTGGCCTCGGCGAAGGTGGTGGCGGTGCCGTGCTTGGGGGCCGGCAGGCCGGCCTCCGCCAGGACCCGGCCGAAGGCGCCGCGGTCCTCGGCGGCGTGGATGGCCTCCGGGGAGGTGCCGACGATCGGCACGCCGTTGTCCTTCAGCGCCTGCGCCAGGCCCAGCGGAGTCTGGCCGCCGAGCTGGACGACGACGCCCGCGACCGGTCCGGCCTGCCGCTCGGCGTGGACGATCTCCAGCACGTCCTCCAGGGTGAGCGGCTCGAAGTACAGCCGGTCGGAGGTGTCGTAGTCCGTGGAGACGGTCTCCGGGTTGCAGTTGACCATCACGGTCTCGTACCCGGCGTCGCTCAGCGCGAAGGAGGCGTGGACGCAGGAGTAGTCGAACTCGATGCCCTGGCCGATGCGGTTGGGGCCGGAGCCCAGGATGATGACGGCCGGCTTCTCGCGCGGCGCGACCTCGGTCTCCTCGTCGTAGGAGGAGTAGAAGTACGGCGTCCTCGCGGCGAACTCGGCGGCGCAGGTGTCGACCGTCTTGTAGACCGGGCGGATGCCGAGCGCGTGCCGGACCTCCCGGACGACGTCCTCGCGCAGGCCGCGGATCTCGCCGATCTGCTGGTCGGAGAAGCCGTGCCGCTTGGCCTCCGCGAGCAGCTCGCGGGTCAGCTCGGGGGCGGCGGCCAGCTCGTCGGCGGTCTCCTTGATCAGGAAGAGCTGGTCGACGAACCAGGGGTCGATCTTCGTGTACTCGAAGACCTCCTCCGGCGTGGCGCCCGCGCGGATGGCCTGCATGACGGCGTTGATCCGGCCGTCGGTCGGCCGGACGGCCTCGCGCAGCAGCTCGCTCTTGTCGCCGGGCTCGCCGACGAAGGTGAACTGGCTGCCCTTCTTCTCCAGCGAACGCAGCGCCTTCTGGAAGGCCTCGGTGAAGTTGCGGCCGATGGCCATGGCCTCGCCGACCGACTTCATGGTGGTGGTGAGGGTGGAGTCGGCGCTCGGGAACTTCTCGAAGGCGAACCGGGGGGCCTTCACGACCACGTAGTCGAGCGTCGGCTCGAAGGAGGCCGGGGTCTCCTGCGTGATGTCGTTGGGGATCTCGTCGAGGGTGTAGCCGACGGCGAGCTTGGCGGCGATCTTGGCGATCGGGAAACCGGTCGCCTTGGAGGCGAGCGCCGAGGACCGCGACACGCGCGGGTTCATCTCGATGACGATGACCCGGCCGTCCTCGGGGTTCACCGCGAACTGGATGTTGCAGCCGCCGGTGTCGACGCCGACCTCGCGGATGATCGCGATGCCGACGTCGCGCAGCACCTGGTACTCGCGGTCGGTCAGCGTCATCGCGGGCGCGACGGTGATCGAGTCGCCGGTGTGCACGCCCATGGGGTCGAAGTTCTCGATGGAGCAGACGACCACGACGTTGTCGTTCTTGTCGCGCATCAGCTCCAGCTCGTACTCCTTCCAGCCGAGGATGGACTCCTCCAGGAGCACCTCGGTGGTCGGCGAGAGGGTGAGGCCCTGGCCGGCGATGCGGCGCAGCTCCTCCTCGTCGTGCGCGAAGCCGGAACCGGCGCCGCCCATGGTGAAGGACGGGCGGACGACGACCGGGTAGCCGCCGAGCTCCTCGACGCCCTTGAGGACGTCGTCCATGGAGTGGCAGATGTGGGACCGGGCGGACTCGCCGTGGCCGATCTTCTTGCGGACCTCCTCGACGACCTCCTTGAACAGGTCGCGGTCCTCGCCCTTGTTGATGGCCTCGACGTTGGCGCCGATCAGCTCGACGCCGTACTTGTCGAGGACGCCGTTGGCGTGCAGGGAGATCGCGGTGTTGAGGGCCGTCTGGCCGCCCAGGGTGGGCAGCAGGGCGTCGGGCCGCTCCTTGGCGATGATCTTCTCGACGAACTCGGGGGTGATCGGCTCGACGTAGGTGGCGTCGGCGATCTCCGGGTCGGTCATGATCGTCGCCGGGTTGGAGTTCACCAGGACGACGCGCAGGCCCTCGGCCTTGAGGACGCGGCACGCCTGGGTGCCGGAGTAGTCGAACTCGGCGGCCTGGCCGATGACGATCGGACCGGAGCCGATGACCAGGACGGACTGGATATCGGTGCGCTTAGGCACGCTGGCCCTCCATCGGGACTGTGCTCATCAAAGACGTGAAGCGGTCGAACAGGTAGGCGGCGTCGTGCGGGCCCGCCGCCGCTTCGGGGTGGTACTGGACGCTGAAGGCCGGGCGGTCGAGCAGCCGGAGGCCCTCCACCACGTTGTCGTTCAGGCACACGTGGGACACCTCGGCGCGGCCGAACGGGGTGTCGGAGACCTTGTCCAGCGGGGCGTCGACGGCGAAGCCGTGGTTGTGCGCGGTGACCTCGACCTTGCCGGTCGTACGGTCCTGCACCGGCTGGTTGATGCCGCGGTGGCCGTACTTCAGCTTGAAGGTGCCGAAGCCGAGCGCGCGGCCCAGGATCTGGTTGCCGAAGCAGATGCCGAACAGCGGGGTGCCGCGCTCCAGGACCGCCCGCATCAGGGCGACCGGGTGGTCGGCGGTGGCGGGGTCGCCGGGGCCGTTGGAGAAGAACACGCCGTCCGGGTTCACGGCGTAGACGTCGTCCACGGTCGCCGTGGCCGGCAGGACGTGCACCTCGATGCCGCGTTCGGCCATGCGCTGCGGGGTCATGCCCTTGATGCCGAGGTCGACGGCGGCGACGGTGAACTTCTTCTCGCCGATCGCGGGGACCACGTACGGCTCGGTGGTGGCGACCTCGGCGGACAGGTCGGCGCCCTCCATCTCGGGCGCTTCCTTGACGCGGGCCAGCAGGGCGGCGTCGTCGCGCACGGCGTCGCCGCTGAAGATGCCGACGCGCATGGCGCCGCGCTCGCGCAGGTGCCGGGTGAGCGCGCGGGTGTCGATGCCGCTGATGCCGACGACGCCCTGCGCGTCGAGCTCCTCGTCCAGCGAGCGCCGGGAGCGCCAGTTGGAGGGCGTGCGCGCGGGGTCGCGCACGACGTAGCCGGAGACCCAGATCCGCTTCGACTCGGCGTCCTCGTCGTTGACGCCGGTGTTGCCGACGTGCGGGGCGGTCATCACCACGACCTGGCGGTGGTACGACGGGTCGGTGAGGGTCTCCTGGTAGCCGGTCATGCCGGTGGAGAACACCGCTTCGCCGAAGGTCTCCCCCACCGCCCCGTAGGCACGACCGCGGAAGATCCGGCCGTCCTCCAGGACGAGTACGGCGGGAACCTTGGTGGTTCCCCTGGTGGAGGTTGTCATCGTGCGCCTTCCGTCTTGTTGATCATCTGGTTCAGGGCCTCGGCCCATTCGTTGTGCTCGGCCGCGTGGTCGGAGCGGAAACCGGAGTCGATCAGCCGGTCGCCGTGCGCCCAGGTGACGACCAGCAGGCCGCCCTCGGTGAGGACCTTGCCGGCGATGCCCTTGTCGAGCCGGGCCCCGCGCAGCGCGTGGGCCGGGACGAAGAAGTCGTTCGCACCGGGTCGTACGACGTCCAGTCCGGCGTCCGTCAGCGTGAGCTCGGCCCGGCTACGGGTGCCCAGACCGTGCGCCACGATGCGGTCGAGCCACTGACCGGCGGTGGTGGAGCCGTGGTAACGGCCGCTCATCGTCAGTTTCGCCGGACCGGGGTCGTCCGGCGCGCCCGGCAGCTCGGGCAGGTCGCCCTGGAGCGTGCCGCGCCACTTCCAGCCCTCGCGCATCAGCCAGTAGACGAGCGCCACGAAGAGGGCGAGTCCGACGACCCAGCCGATCCGGGCGGCCCAGTCGGTCACTTCCGCCGATTCCTTCTCGGCGGCCAGCAGGAGTACAGGTGTCACGTGAGCTTCCCGTCGACGAGCGTGGCCTTGCCCCGGAGCCAGGTGTGCGTGACACGGCCCGGCAGCTCGCGGCCCTCGTACGGGGTGTTGCGGCTGCGCGAGGCGAAGCCCGCGGGGTCCACAAGGCCACGGTATGCCGAGTCGACGAGGGTGAGGTTGGCGGGCTCACCTGCCGAGACGGGGCGGCCGTGGCCCTCGGCCCGTCCGATGCGCGCGGGTGTGAAGGACATGCGGTCGGCGACGCCGGCCCAGTCCAGCAGACCCGTGTCGACCATGGTCTCCTGCACCACTGACAGCGCGGTCTCCAGGCCGACCATGCCCATGGCGGCGGCGGCCCACTCGCAGTCCTTGTCCTCGTGCGGGTGCGGGGCGTGGTCGGTGGCGACGATGTCGATCGTGCCGTCGGCGAGCGCCTCGCGCAGCGCCATGACGTCCCGCTCGGTGCGCAGCGGCGGGTTGACCTTGTAGACCGGGTTGTACGACCGGACCAGCTCGTCGGTGAGGAGCAGGTGGTGCGGGGTGACCTCGGCGGTGACGCGGATGCCGCGGGACTTGGCCCAGCGAACGATCTCGACGCTGCCGGCGGTCGACAGGTGGCAGATGTGGACGCGGGAGCCGACGTGCTCGGCGAGCAGCACGTCCCGCGCGATCACCGACTCCTCGGCGACGGCCGGCCAGCCGCCGAGCCCCAGCTCGGCGGAGACGACGCCCTCGTTCATCTCGGCGCCCTCGGTCAGCCGCGGCTCCTGTGCGTGCTGGGCGACGACCCCGTCGAAGGCCTTCACGTACTCCAGGGCGCGGCGCATGATCACGGCGTCGTGGACGCACTTGCCGTCGTCGGAGAAGACGGTGACGCCGGCCGCGGACTCGTGCATGGCGCCCAGCTCGGCGAGCTTCTTCCCCTCCAGGCCGACGGTGACGGCGCCGATGGGCTGCACGTCGCAGTAGCCGGACTCCTGGCCGAGCCGCCAGACCTGCTCGACGACGCCGGCGGTGTCGGCGACCGGGAAGGTGTTGGCCATGGCGAAGACGCTGGTGTAGCCGCCGCTCGCCGCCGCGCGGGTGCCGGTCAGCACGGTCTCGGAGTCCTCACGGCCGGGCTCGCGCAGGTGGGTGTGCAGGTCGACCAGGCCGGGCAGCAGGACCTTGCCGTCGGCCTCGACGACCTCCGCGCCCTCGGCGGGCAGGTTCTGGCCGACCGCCTCGATGACGGAGCCGTCGATCAGTACGTCCTGCGGCTCGCCACCGAGCACCCTCGCACCACGGATCAGGATCTTGCTCATGGTTCTTACTTCTCCTCGGTGGTACGGGCGTGGGTCACGGCGGGTTCGTTGCCGCCCAGCAGCAGGTAGAGGACGGCCATCCGGATGGAGACTCCGTTGGTGACCTGCTCGATCACGGTGCAGCGGTCGGAGTCCGCGACCTCGGCGGTGATCTCCATGCCGCGGACCATCGGGCCGGGGTGCATCACGATGGCGTGCCCGGGCATCCGCGCCATGCGGTCGCCGTCGAGGCCGTAGCGGCGCGAGTACTCCCGCTCGGTGGGGAAGAACGCGGCGTTCATCCGCTCGCGCTGGACGCGCAGCATCATCACCGCGTCGGACTTGGTCAGCGTCGAGTCGAGGTCGTACGACACCTCGCAGGGCCAGCTGTCGACGCCGACCGGCAGCAGGGTCGGCGGAGCGACGAGGGTGACCTCGGCTCCGAGGGTGTGCAGCAGGTCGACGTTGGAGCGGGCGACCCTGCTGTGCAGGACGTCGCCGACGATCGTGATGCGCCGGCCGGACAGGTCCTTCCCGAGTCCGGCGTCCCGGCCGACCAGCCGGCGCCGCATGGTGAAGGCGTCGAGGAGGGCCTGGGTGGGGTGCTGGTGGGTGCCGTCGCCCGCGTTGATGACGGCGGCGTCGATCCAGCCGGAGGTGGCCAGGCGGTACGGGGCTCCGGAGGCGCCGTGCCGGATGACCACGGCGTCGACGCCCATGGCCTCCAGGGTCTGGGCGGTGTCCTTCAGGGACTCGCCCTTGGACACGCTGGAGCCCTTGGCGGTGAAGTTGATGACGTCCGCGGACAGGCGCTTCTCCGCGGCCTCGAAGGAGATGCGGGTGCGCGTGGAGTCCTCGAAGAAGAGGTTCACGACGGTCCGGCCGCGCAGGGTCGGGAGTTTCTTGATCGGCCGGTCGGCGACCCGGGCCATCTCCTCGGCGGTGTCGAGGATCAGGACGGCGTCGTCGCGGGTGAGGTCGGCGGCCGAGATGAGATGACGCTGCATCTGTCAGGCTCCGTAAGGCAGTTCAATGAGGCGAAATCGGGCAGACGGGTACGCGCGTGGGCGTGCCGGGCCGGCGCACGCCGTCGGCGTGCGCTCCGCGGTGCTACTGGGCGGTCTGCTTGGCGCCGAGCAGCACGGTGTCGCGACCGTCCTCCTCGGCGAGCAGGACCTTGACCGTCTCCCGCAGCGACGTGGGGAGGTTCTTGCCGACGTAGTCGGCGCGGATGGGCAGTTCGCGGTGGCCGCGGTCGACGAGGACGGCGAGCTGCACCGCGCGGGGGCGCCCGATGTCGTTCAGCGCGTCGAGGGCGGCGCGGATGGTGCGGCCGGAGAAGAGCACGTCGTCGACGAGGACGACCAGTCGGCCGTCGATGCCGTCACCGGGGATCTCGGTGCGGGCCAGCGCACGCGGTGGGTGCATGCGCAGGTCGTCGCGGTACATGGTGATGTCCAGCGAGCCGACCGGGACCTTGCGCTCGGTGATCTGCTCCAGCTTGGCGGCGAGCCGCTGGGCGAGGAAGACGCCTCGGGTCGGGATGCCGAGGAGCACCACGTCGTCGGCGCCCTTGGCGCGTTCGACGATCTCGTGGGCGATGCGGGTCAGTACCCGCGCGATGTCGGGGCCTTCGAGAACGGGCCGCGCATCGGACTGCGTGTTCTGCGTGTCCTGCTTGTCCATGTGACACGGACCTCCTTCTCCGCCTCACGGGACGGATCTTAAAGGACGTCGGATTGCGTCGCTCAGACTATCAGGCCGTGATTCCCGCGGAGCGACACCCTCGATCACTCCAATGGCGTAGCCGATCTTCGCTACCACGGAAGAGTCGGTGTGGACCATTCGGCTTGACGCACGAGAGTAACGCTGCGTAACCTCACAGTGAGTTACCAGCCGCGCGGCATGGAAACCAGCCAGAGCCGCGTCGACACAGTGCCGGGGAGCTATATGTCCAGCGAATACGCCAAACAGCTCGGGGCCAAGCTCCGGGCGATCCGCACCCAGCAGGGCCTTTCCCTCCACGGTGTCGAGGAGAAGTCCCAGGGCCGCTGGAAGGCGGTCGTGGTCGGTTCGTACGAGCGCGGCGACCGCGCCGTGACCGTGCAGCGCCTCGCGGAGCTGGCGGACTTCTACGGGGTCCCGGTGCAGGAGCTGCTGCCGGGTACGACCCCGGGCGGCGCCGCCGAGCCGCCGCCGAAGCTGGTCCTGGACCTGGAGCGGCTGGCCACGGTGCCGGCCGAGAAGGCGGGCCCGCTGCAGCGGTACGCGGCGACGATCCAGTCGCAGCGCGGTGACTACAACGGCAAGGTGCTCTCGATCCGCCAGGACGACCTGCGCACCCTCGCCGTCATCTACGACCAGTCGCCCTCGGTCCTCACCGAACAGCTGATCAACTGGGGCGTCCTGGACGCGGACGCGCGCCGCGCGGTGGCCGCGCACGAGGAGGCGTAACCGCTCCGCGGGTACGCAGAAACGTGCCGCCGGGGTGGCCGGAACCTTACGGGTTCCGGCCACCCCGGCGGCTTTTCCACGCCGTGAGGGCAACGCCCCGAAGGGCGCGGGGCTGTATCGATGTACGGCTCCGCCGCGTGGGCGCGATCGACCACGGACGACGCGCAGCCGTCTGCACGGCCGCGCCCCTACGGCGCACAGGCACAAGAACGCCGGACCGCTTACGCCTCGCGGCGAAGCGACGGCTTCAGCTCCTTGAGCCGGCCCAGCAGCCCGTTCACGAACGAGGGCGACTCGTCCGTCGAGAACTCCTTGGCCAGCTGCACCATCTCGTCGAGGACAACGGCGTCCGGGGTCTCGTCGACCCAGATCAGCTCATAGGCGCCCAGTCGCAGAATGCTGCGGTCGACGACCGGCATCCGGTCGAGCGTCCAGCCGACCGAGTACTGGGCGAGCAGCTCGTCGATGCGCTGCGCGTGCTCCGCGTAGCCCTCGACGAGCTGCATCGTGTACTCGCTCACCGGCGGCTGCCGGGTGTCGGACCGGGCGTGCCGGACCCAGTCGGCGAGGACGGTCAGGACCCCGGCGCCGCGCTGGTCGCCCTCGAAGATGATCTGGAAGGCGCGCTTGCGGGCCGTGTTGCGGGCAGCCACGGTTAGCTGTTCACCCGGCCGAGGTAGTCGCTGGTGCGGGTGTCGACCTTGATCTTCTCACCGGTGGTGATGAAGAGCGGGACCTGGATCTGGTAGCCGGTCTCCAGTGTGGCCGGCTTGGTGCCGCCGGTGGAGCGGTCACCCTGGACGCCCGGCTCGGTCTCCTGGATCGTCAGCTCGACGGCGGCCGGGAGCTCGACGAAGAGCACCTCGCCCTCGTGCTGCGCGACGGTGGCGGTGAAGCCCTCGACGAGGAAGTTGGCGGCGTCGCCGACGGCCTTGCGGTCGACCATGAGCTGGTCGTAGGTCTCCATGTCCATGAAGACGAAGTACTCTCCGTCCATGTAGGAGAACTGCATGTCGCGCTTGTCGACGGTGGCCGTTTCGACCTTGACGCCGGCGTTGAAGGTCTTGTCGACGACCTTGCCGGAGAGCACGTTCTTGAGCTTGGTGCGCACGAAGGCCGGGCCCTTGCCGGGCTTGACGTGCTGGAACTCGACGACGGACCAGAGCTGGCCGCCTTCGAGCTTGAGCACCATGCCGTTCTTGAGGTCGTTCGTGGAAGCCACGGTTGCGGAATCTCCTGGACTGGACTGACGTGGACGACGGCCGGAGTGTGCGCCTGCGCCCAGCGCGGGGCTAGAGCGCGAGCAGCTCCTTGGTCGTGATGGTGAGTAGCTCGGGTCCGCCGTCCGCCTCGGGGCGTACGACGAGCGTGTCATCGATCCGGACTCCGCCCCGGCCCGGGAGGTGAACCCCCGGTTCGACGGTGACCGGCACACAAGCGTCCAGTTTACCCATGGCCGCGGGGGTCAATTGAGGGTCCTCGTCGATTTCGAGTCCTACGCCGTGACCGGTGAGCACGGGGAGCGCCTCGGCGTACCCGGCTGAGTCCAGGACGTGGCGTGCCGCGCGGTCCACGTCACGGCAGGCGGCGCCGGGGGCGAGGGACTCGCGGCCGGCGCGCTGTGCGGAGAAGACCAGGTCGTACAACTCGATCTGCCAGTCCGCGGGAGCCGTGCCGATGACGAACGTACGGCCGATCTCGCAGCGGTAGCCGCGGTAGGTGGCGCCGAGGCAGACGGAGAGGAAGTCGCCCTCCTCGACGCGGCGGTCGGTGGGACGGTGGCCGGGGCGGCCGGCGTTCGGGCCGGTGGCGACGGAGGTGGGGAAGGCGGGGCCGTCGGCGCCGTGGTCGACCAGGCGGCGCTCGAGTTCCAGGGCGAGGTGGCGTTCGGTGCGGCCGACGAGGATGGACTCCAGGAGTTCGCCGAGGGCCTGGTCGGCGATCTCCGCGCCGATGCGGAGGCAGGAGATCTCTTCCTCGTCCTTGACGATGCGGAGCTGTTCGACCGCACAGCCGATGCCGGCGAGGCGGAGGCGGGGGGCGGCGTCGCGGATCGCGTGGTGGCGGGTGACGGTGAGATGGTGCTCCTCGACGGCGAGGGAGTCGACGCCCTGGCCGACGGCGAGGTCGGCGGCCGCGAGGGCGGCGTCGCCGCCGATGCCGGGTACGACGTGCACACGGAGGGCTTCGTCGGGGCGGCTCTGCGGTGAGCGGTCCTCGGGCGGGCCGGCGCAGACCAGCAGGTCCTCGGTCCTGCCCAGCAGCAGCACGGCGCCTTCGGGGGCTGCGCCGGCGAGGTAGCGCACGTTGGCGGGGCGGGACACCAGCGCCGCCGCGCTGCCGCCCGCGTTGCAGCATTCCCGTAGCCGCGTCCGGCGGACCGCGTAGACCTCTGACATTCTTCGAGCGTAGGAGCGGTGGCCGGATGTCGCCGGTCGAACGGGGCCGAGTGGGGGTGCTGCGGGGGCGCGTGCGGTTGCGTCGTGGGGCCGGGGGTGTGGCGGTGCGGCCCTGCGACTGCACCTGCGATACCCGGCTGCGGGCAGTCGTGCCGCCGGGGCGGCACGGGTGGGCGCGGCGGCGCCCCGCGAGCGCGGGGAAGTGACACCCCGGCACCGGTGCTGTCACGACACGGGACGGCTACAGGAGCCTCGCGTTCACCACTGCGGAGGGCTCGCTATCGCGCGGGCCAGGACGTCGTCCAGGATGCGGGCCGTTTCCGGTATGCCCAGCTGGGAGTTGTCGATGATGGGGAGACCCGAGCCGTACCAGCCGGCCATCCGGCCGTGGATACGGGCCACCTCCTCGTCGGTGAGGCGTCGATTGCCGGAACGTTCCGCGTTGCGTTCCAGGACGATGTCCAGGCCGGGGAGGAGGACGACCGGCAGCAGACCGGGGCCGACGTGGCGCTTCCAGCCGCCGAGGCCCACGACCGGCCGGTCGGGGAAGACCGCGTCGTCGAGGATGCACGAGATCCCGTTGGCCAGGAAGTTGCGGGCGGCGAAGCCGCAGGTGCGGCGGGCCAGGCGGTACTGCGCCTCCGAGTGGTCGTTCCACCCGGACTGCGGGTCGGCGAACCCCGAGCGGACCCACTCGCGTACGTCGTCGAGGCTGATGTGGGCCGTCGGGACCTGACGGTGGTCCGCCCAGTACTTGGCCACACTCGTCTTGCCGGCGCCCGCGGGGCCTATGAGCAGCACGGCGATGATCGTGCCGGCCGGGTCGGGGGCCGCGGGAGCCTGCGGTGGCCTGGGCATGGCGACCGGGCCGCCGGGCGGCAGCGATACGTGGCCGGTGGTGTCCGGCGGCGGGGGCATCGAGGCGTGCCGCGGGCCCGCGGGGGGCGGGGTGGGCCCGGGCGGGGGCGCGGGATAGCCCGGTGCCGGAGGAGGCACGGGCACAGGGGCGGGTCCCTGGTGCGCTCCCGGGTGCTGGCCCGGGTGGTGTGCGGCCGGTGACCAGCCGACGGCCGGTCCGTGCCCCGGCTGGTGGGGCGGCGGCAGCGGAGAACCCACTGCGTGCTGCATCCGGTGCCACTCCGTCTCGTACAGGCGATGGGGTGTCGGCAGCGGGGGCGCCCCGCGTGCTACCGAACGGTACCGCCCCCTGCCGTCGTTGTGTGAACGGCCGGGGGCGGTGATGAGTGCCCGGGGCTACTCCCCGACCTCGCCGTACGCGGCGAGCAGCACGGCCGGGTCCGGGCCTTCGAACACCGTGGGCCTGGCGAGGCCGTCGAGGACGATGAAGCGCAGCAGGTCGCCGCGGGACTTCTTGTCGACCTTCATGTTCTCCAGCAGCTTGGGCCACTGGTCGTAGCGGTAGTGCAGGGGGAGGCCGACCGATTCGAGGACCGTGCGGTGACGGTCCGCGGTGGCGTCGTCCAAGCGGCCCGCGAGGCGGCCCAGTTCGGCGGCGAAGTGCATGCCGACGGAGACCGCCGCGCCGTGGCGCCACTTGTAGCGCTCGTTCTTCTCGATGGCGTGGCCGAGGGTGTGGCCGTAGTTCAGGATCTCGCGGAGACCCGATTCCTTCAGGTCGGACGAGACGACCTCCGCCTTGACCCGGATCGAGCGCTCGATCAGTTCCGCGGTGTGCGGGCCCGACGGGGTGCGGGCGGCCCGGGGGTCGGACTCGATGAGGTCCAGGATCACCGGGTCGGCGATGAAGCCGGCCTTGATGACCTCGGCGAGTCCGGAGACGTAGTCGTTGACCGGGAGGGAGTCCAGGGCGGCCAGGTCGCACAGCACGCCGGCGGGCGGGTGGAAGGCGCCCACCAGGTTCTTGCCCTCGGCCGTGTTGATACCGGTCTTGCCGCCCACGGCCGCGTCCACCATGGCGAGCACGGTGGTCGGGATCGCGATCCAGCGGACTCCGCGCAGCCAGGTCGCGGCGACGAATCCGGCCAGGTCGGTGGTGGCGCCGCCGCCCACGCCCACGATGACGTCGGTGCGGGTGAAGCCGGACTGGCCCAGCGCCTTCCAGCAGTAGGCGGCGACCTCGGCGGTCTTGGCCTCCTCCGCGTTGGGCACCTGGACGGCGACCGCCTCGTAGCCCTGGCCGGCCAGGTCGGCACGGAGCGCGTCGCCGGTTTCGGCGAGGGCCTCGGGATGCACGATCGCGACCCGCTTGGCCTTCTCGCCGATCAACCCGCCGAGTTCGCCCAGGAGCTGACGGCCCACCAGGACCTCGTAGGGGTCGGTGCCCGCCGTGCCGCCGATGGCGATCCGCGTCACTGCCTCGCTGCTCATGCGTCCTTCAACTCCAGTGCGTTCAGGGCCGCCTCGGTGACTTCCTCGGGTGTGCGGCCGTCGGTCGGTACGACGGCCGTGGCGGCCTCCTCGTACAGGTGCCGGCGGGCCTCCATCAGCTCGCGCCACTGCTTGCGCGGATTGACCGCGAGGAGGGGGCGGGCGGCGTTGAGACCGGTGCGCTTGACCGCCTCCTCGACGTCCATCGAGAGGTACACGACCCGCTGTCCCGCGAGCAGTGCGCGCGTGTCCGCGTCGAGGATCGCGCCGCCGCCGAGCGCCAGGACGCCCTCGTGCTCGGTGAGCGCGGTGCGCACCGCGCGTTTTTCGACGGCGCGGAAGGCGGGCTCGCCCTCGTCGACGAAGATGTCGGCGATGGTCCTGCCCTCAGCGGTGACGATGTCGTCGTCGGTGTCCCGGTAGCCGACGCCCAGCCGCTCGGCGAGCAGCCGTCCCACGGTGGACTTGCCCACGCCCATCGGGCCGACCAGCACGATGACCGGTGAGCTCATCGGATGGCCAGGTTCTCGAGGTACGACGTCACGTTGCGGCGGGTCTCGGTGACGCTGTCGCCGCCGAACTTCTCCGCGACCGCGTCCGCGAGGACCAGGGCGACCATGGCCTCGGCGACGATGCCGGCGGCCGGCACGGCGCACACGTCGGAACGCTGGTGGTGGGCAGCGGCCTCCTCGCCGGTGACGACGTCCACGGTCTTCAGCGCCCGCGGCACGGTGGCGATCGGCTTCATCGCCGCGCGTACGCGCAGCAGTTCACCGGTGGTGAGGCCGCCCTCGGTGCCGCCGGAGCGGCCCGACGCCCGCTTGATGCCCTCGTCGGTGGCGAGGATCTCGTCGTGCGCCTTCGAGCCGGGGACGCGGGCGAGGTCGAAGCCGTCGCCGACCTCGACGCCCTTGATGGCCTGGATGCCCATGAGGGCGGCGGCCAGGCGGGCGTCCAGGCGGCGGTCCCAGTGGACGTGGGAGCCGAGGCCGACCGGGACACCGTACGCCAGTACCTCGACCACGCCGCCGAGGGTGTCGCCGTCCTTGTGGGCCTGGTCGATCTCGGCGACCATCGCCTTCGAGGCGTCCGCGTCCAGGCAGCGCACCGGGTCCTCGTCCAGCCGCTCCACGTCGGCGGGGGTCGGGTGGACGCCGTACGGCGCCTTGGCCGCGGCCAGCTCGACGACGTGGCTGACGATCTCGATGCCGGCCGTCTCCTTCAGGTACGACCGTGCCACCGCGCCCAGCGCCACGCGGGCCGCGGTCTCGCGGGCCGAGGCGCGCTCCAGGATCGGGCGGGCCTCGTCGAAGCCGTACTTCTGCATGCCGGCCAGGTCGGCGTGGCCGGGGCGGGGACGGGTCAGCGGGGCGTTGCGCGCCAGGCCGGCCAGCACCTCCGGGTCGACCGGGTCGGCCGCCATGACCTGCTCCCACTTCGGCCACTCGGTGTTGCCCACCATGACCGCGACCGGGGAACCCATGGTCAGACCGTGCCGGACGCCGCCGAGGAAGGTGACCTCGTCGCGCTCGAACTTCATCCGGGCGCCGCGGCCGTAGCCCAGCCGCCGCCTCGCGAGGTGGTCCGCCACCATGTCCGTGGTGATCGGCACGCCGGCGGGAAGGCCCTCCAGCGTCGCGACGAGTGCGGGACCGTGCGACTCACCCGCGGTCAGCCAGCGCAACCTGCTCAACGGTGCTCCTCCATGCTCGCGCCCCGGTGGTGCCCTGCGTACACGCCTCTTCGCGTACGGCTGTGGCGTGACAGGGTGCGCGGCCCCGGTCCGCCACCTCCGATCCTCCCATGTCCGGGCCGGGTGTCCGGCCGCCGGTCCATCAGGCGGACGGGCGGGAGCATGGGCCGGGCGGTGGAATGATCAGGCCGGGCCGTCGCCCTGGCGGGGCCGGGGCGCGTGGGCGCCGAGGAAGTCGGCGCCGCTCGGCCGCGGTGCGGAGGCGCCCAGGTGGTCGGCCCCGCTGCCCTGCCGCGGCGGTGCGTACTGGCCCAGGTGGTCCGCGCCGCTGCCCTGACCGTGCTGGGCCGCCGCGTGGATCGGCT
Source organism: Streptomyces sp. NPDC059454 (assembly GCF_042749965.1). Classification (NCBI taxonomy): domain Bacteria; kingdom Bacillati; phylum Actinomycetota; class Actinomycetes; order Kitasatosporales; family Streptomycetaceae; genus Streptomyces; species Streptomyces sp. NPDC059454. The sequence goes on from NZ_JBHYVC010000022.1 coordinate 65,845, forward strand.
GCCCGTTGCGGACGGCTCGACGGTACGCGATCTTGCGTTTGATCTTGACACCCCAGGACGCGACGACGGCGAGCACGATCAGGGCCAGCACCGTGATCTGCACCCAGTCGGGCAGGAAACCCAGCACGGACTCGAATATCTGGGACTTCACCGACGCCAGCGGCATGCCTGCGGACATGGAACGCGCTCCCCTCCCCTGTTCCGCCCCCTGCGGAACCGAGGGTGGATCTTAGCGGGCCCCGAGAGCCCGCTCGCCCGCTTTTCGCATGGCGTCCAGCGGAGCCGGTGAACGCCCCGTCATCTGCTCCACCTGGAGCACGGCTTGGTGCACCAGCAGGTCCAGCCCGCTGACCACGGCGCCCCCGTACGCCGACCAGCGGGCGGCGAGAGCGGTCGGCCACGGGTCGTAGAGCACGTCGAAAAGGGCCACCGGACGCTCCGGAACGGCCCTGGCGAGGGTGTCCGTGACACCGGCCGGGGTGGTGCTGACGACCAGCGGGGCGTGCAGCGCCTGCTCGGCGGCGTCCCAGGCGGCGATGCGCACCGCGACGTCGAGCCGCTCGGCCCACTGCCGCATCTCCGCCGCCCGGGCCTCGCTGCGGACGTAGACCGTGACCTCGCCCGAGCAGATCCGGGCCAGCGCGGCCAGCGCGGAGGAGGCGGTGGCGCCCGCGCCGAGGACGGCGGCGGACTCCACCTTGTCGATGCCGTGCTCGCGCAGGGCGGCGACCATTCCGGGGATGTCGGTGTTGTCGCCGGTCCGGCGGCCGTCCGGCGTGCAGACGACCGTGTTGACCGCCTCGACCGAGGCCGCGGTCTCGCTGATCGAGTCGAGCAGCGGGATCACCGCCCGCTTCAACGGCATGGTCAGCGACAGTCCCGCCCACTCGGTCCCGAGCGTGTCGAAGAAGCCGGGCAGGGACTTCTCGTCGACCTCGAAACGGTCGTACGTCCAGCCTTCCAGGCCCAGCTCGGCGTAGGCGGTGCGGTGCAGCACCGGGGAGAGCGAGTGGGCGATCGGTGAGCCGAGTACGGCGGCCCGGCGGGCGGCGGACATCAGTTGCCCCTCGACGCGTTGAACTTGTCGACGAGCTTCTGGTGCTCCTCGATGGTCTTGGCGAACTCGGTCTTGTTCACGCCGTCCGTGGCGACAAAGTACATCCAGCCGTCGCCCGTCGGGTTCAGCGCGGCCTTCAGCGCCTCCTCGCCCGGGTTGCCGATCGGACCGGGCGGCAGGCCCTTGTTGGTGTACGTGTTGTACGGGTCGGGGTTGCTGTTGATCTCCGACTCGGAGATGTCGATCTCGCTCTGGCCCTTGAGGTAGTTGAAGGTCGAGTCGAACTGAAGTTCCTGGTTCGTCTCGGTGTTGGTGGTCTTGAGGCGGTTGTAGATCACCTCGGACATCTTGCGGAAGTCGTCGTGGGTCTTGCCCTCCGCCTGGACCAGGCTCGCGACCGTCACCAGCTCCCACGGCCCTTCGAGACCGAGGCTCTCGGCCTTCCCCTCGAAGTCCAGCTCCTCGTACTTCTCGGTGGCACGGGCCACCATCTGCTTCAGCACGGACTTGGGTTTCTGGCCCTCGGCGACGGAGTAGCTGGACGGGTAGAGGAAGCCCTCCAGCGGATCCTTGACGTTCTCGTGGTTCACCGCCCAGTCGGGCAGACCCAGGGTCTTCCACTCGGTCTCGGCCACCTCGGCGGTGGTGCCCGCCTTGACGCCGAGGCGTTCGTCGATCGCCTCGTAGATGACGGCGTTGCGCCTGCCTTCCGCGATGATCAGACTGTTACGGCTCTTCGGACTGAGCATCAGTTCGACCGCGCTCGCGGCCGACATCTCCTTCTCCAGCGTGTAGACGCCGTCCTGGATGCTCTTGCCCTGCGGATTGGCGGACTGGGCCGCGACGAAGGCGTCGACGCTCTTGACCACGCCCATCTTCTTGAGCTCCTGGCCGATGGCGTACCCGCCGGAGCCCTTGGGGATGGTGACGGTCACCTGCTCGCCGTTGCCGGCCCCCGCGAAATCCGGGGCGCTGCCGAAACGATCCTGGTAGAACTGGTAGCCGAAGTAGCCGACACCGGCGAGGCCGCCGCCGAAGACCACGACCACCACGAGACAGGCCAGGCCGCTGCGTCGTTTCTTCTCCCTGCCGCCCCGGCCCTGGCGTTCGCCGCGCCCGCGCCGGTCGCCCGGCTCGTCATCGTCGTCGCCGCCACCCGCGAAGAACGCGTGTTCGCCCTGGTCGGGGCCCGGGTCCCAGTCCGTGCTCGGCTCGGGTTCGGCGCTGCGGCGACCGGGTGGTTCCGGCGGCGGGTAGGCGTCGGGGGTGCCGTAGTAGTCGGGCTGCTCCCCGCCGTACGTCCCTGACTGCTGCGCGTACGGGTCCGTCGGACCGGCGGCGTAGGGGTCCTGCGGGTAGGAGCCCGTGGGCCAGCCGTTCTGGTCGTACTGCGGTTGTTGCTGCTGAGGGGCGTACTGCTGCTGGTCGTACTGCTGCTGGTCGTACTGCTGCTGTTGCCGCTGGTCGTACTGCGGGTACTGCTGCCCGTCGTACCCGTGCTGCTCGCCGGTGCCCCAGTCGCCGTACTGCTGCTGCGTCTGCGGCTGCTGCGGATAGTGCTGTGGCTGGCCGCCGTAGGGGGACTGCTGACCCTGCTGGGTCTGCTGTCCGCCCCATCCGCCGTCCCCGTACAACGGGTCGTCCGGATGCCACGGTTCGGAGCCCTGGCCCCGGCCATACTCAGTCATCGATCCCCTAGAGCCGCGAGGCAACGGGCACGCGGCCACCTGAAGACCACGGCTCCCGTCCCGCCTCTCTCCGTGCGGCGGCTGTTCGAACACCGTCCGCATCGCGCGGAACGTTACCGTATCGCGATCAGATGACCACTTCGACGCCCTCGCCGGGTGGTCTGCCTGACACCCGTTCGGATTCCAGTGCCTGCTGGAGGATGATCACAGCGGCGGCCTGGTCGATGACCGAGCGGCCCTTCTTGGACTTGACGCCGGAGGCACGCAGTCCCCGGCTCGCCGTGACCGTGGTCATCCGCTCGTCGACCAGGCGCACCGGGACGGGCGCGATGCCGCGGGCCAGCTCCTGCGCGAAGCCCCTGACCTTGACCGCGGCCGGGCCCTCGCCCCCCTTGAGGGAGCGGGGAAGACCGACCACGACCTCGATCGGCTCGTACTCCTCGACGAGCTGCTTCAGTCGGCGGTGCGCCGCCGGAACATCGCGTCCGGGGACGGTCTCCACCGGAGTGGCGAGGATCCCGTCGGGGTCGCACGAGGCGACCCCGATACGGGCGTCTCCCACGTCGACGGCGAGTCGGCGGCCCCGGCGCAGCGCCGGGGCGTCCCGCTGGTCCTCGCTCACTTGGCGGTGTTCGCCACGAGCCGCTCGACGGCGTCGACGGCCTCGCCGACGGCCGCCGGGTTCTGGCCGCCGCCCTGGGCGACGTCCGGCTTGCCGCCACCGCCGCCGCCGAGGGTCTTGGCGGCGGCGCGGACCAGGTCACCGGCCTTGAGGCCGCGCTCGCGGGCGGCCTCGTTGGTGGCGATGACCGTGAGCGGCTTGCCGTTGCTCACGGTGAACAGGGCGACGACGACGGCCCGGCCGCCCTGGATGCGGCCGCGCACGTCGAGGACCAGCTTGCGCAGGTCGTCCGGAGTGGTGCCGTCGGGGACCTGGCCGGTGACGAGGGCGATGCCGTGGACGTCCTTGGCGGACCCGGCGAGACCGGCGGCGGCCTGGAGGACCTTCTCGGCGCGGAACTTCTCGATCTCCTTCTCGGCGTCCTTGAGCTTGCCGAGCATGGCGGAGACCTTCTCCGGAAGCTCCTCCGGGCGGCCCTTGATGAGCTCCTGGAGCTGGGCGACGACCGTGTGCTCGCGGGCGAGGAAGTTGTAGGCGTCCACGCCGACCAGGGCCTCGATACGACGCACGCCGGAGCCGATGGACGATTCGCCGAGCAGCTTCACCAGGCCCAGCTGGGCGGTGTTGTGCACGTGGGTGCCGCCGCACAGCTCCTTGGAGAAGTCGCCGATGGTGACGACGCGCACGCGCTCGCCGTACTTCTCGCCGAACTCGGCGATGGCGCCCTGCTTCTTGGCCTCGTCGATGCCCATGACGTCGGCGCGCACGTCGAGGTCGCGGGCGAGCACCTCGTTGATCTTCTGCTCGACGTCGGTCATCACGGCCGTCGGTACGGCGGACGGGGAGCCGAAGTCGAAGCGGAAGCGGCCGGGCTGGTTCTCGGAGCCGGCCTGGGCGGCCGTCGGGCCGAGGGCGTCGCGCAGCGCCTGGTGGGTGAGGTGGGTGGCCGAGTGGGCGCGGGCGATGGCCGTGCGGCGGCGGCCGTCGATGGAGGCGTGGGCCTTGGCGCCGACGGTGACCTCGCCCACCTGGACGACGCCCTTGTGGACGTACACGCCCGGCACCGGCTTCTGGCAGTCGCGGATCTCGATGACGGCGCCGGTGTCGACCTTGATGCGGCCGGTGTCGCCGATCTGGCCGCCGCCCTCGGCGTAGAAGGGGGTGCGGTCGAGGACGATCTCGACCTCGTCGCCCTCGGTGGCGGCCGGGGAGGAGGCGCCGTCGACGAGGATGCCGACGATCGTGGACTCGCTCTCGGTGTCCGTGTAGCCGACGAAGTCGGTGGCACCGGCCTGGTCGGCGATCTCCCGGTAGGCGCCGGCGCCGGCGTGGCCGGTCTTCTTGGCCCGGGCGTCGGCCTTGGCGCGCTCCCGCTGCTCCTTCATCAGGCGGCGGAAGCCGTCCTCGTCCACGGTCAGGCCCTGCTCGGCGGCCATCTCCAGGGTGAGGTCGATCGGGAAGCCCCAGGTGTCGTGGAGCAGGAAGGCCTTGTCGCCGGCGAGGACGGTGCCACCGGTGGCCTTGGTGTCGCTGACGGCGGTGTCGAGGATGTTGGTGCCGGCCTTCAGCGTCTTGAGGAAGGCGTTCTCCTCGGCGAGGGCGACCTTCTCGATGCGCTCGCGGTCGGTGATCAGCTCGGGGTACTGCTGCCCCATCATCCCGATCACGACGTCGACCAGGTCCTTGACGACCGGACCGGTGGCGCCGAGCAGGCGCATGTTGCGGATGGCGCGGCGCATGATGCGGCGCAGCACATAGCCGCGGCCCTCGTTGCCGGGGGTGACGCCGTCGCCGATGAGCATCACGGAGGTGCGCATGTGGTCGGTGACCACGCGCAGGGAGACGTCGGAGGCGTGGGCGTCGCCGTAGGCCACGCCGGTCAGCTCGGTGGCCTTCTCGATGACGGCCATGGAGGTGTCGATCTCGTACATGTTCTGCACGCCCTGCAGAATCATGGCGAGCCGCTCCAGGCCGAGGCCCGTGTCGATGTTCTGGCTCGGCAGGTCACCGAGGATCGGGTAGTCCTTGCCCGGACCCTCGCCCCGCTCGTACTGCATGAAGACGAGGTTCCAGATCTCCACGTACCGCTCGTCGTTGACGGCGGGGCCGCCCTCGACGCCGAACTCGGGGCCGCGGTCGTAGTTGATCTCGGAGCAGGGGCCGCAGGGGCCGGGGACGCCCATGTCCCAGTAGTTGTCCTTCTTGCCCAGCCGCTGGATGCGCTCGGACGGGACACCCACGACGTCGTGCCAGATGCGCTCGGCCTCGTCGTCGTCCTGGTAGACGGTGATCCACAGGCGCTCGGGGTCGAGGCCGTAACCGCCCTTGTCCTGGGAGCTGGTGAGCAGCTCCCAGGCGTACTTGATGGCGCCTTCCTTGAAGTAGTCACCGAAGGAGAAGTTGCCGCACATCTGGAAGAACGTGCCGTGGCGGGTGGTCTTGCCGACCTCTTCGATGTCGGGTGTGCGCACGCACTTCTGCACGCTGGTGGCGCGGTCGAAGGGCGGCTTGACCTCGCCCAGGAAGTAGGGCTTGAAGGGCACCATGCCGGCCGGGACGAGCAGCAGAGTCGGGTCGTCCGCGATGAGCGACGCCGAAGGGACGACGGTGTGCCCGCGCTCCTCGAAGAAGCTCAGCCAGCGGCGGCGGATCTCGGCCGACTCCATCAGTGGTCCTCATTCCGGTTGTACGGGTACGTCTTGTACGTCTCGTGCGTCTGGTGCGTCGACTTCCGCGCCGGGCCCTCGACGTACTTGGGGCTGTTGCGGTTCTCGATGACGGCGTAGCTCCGGGGCGCGGGGAGTTCGCGGTCGACGGGGGCGTTGAGTCCCAGCGCGTCGCCCAGTTCGGCTTCCCGCCGGGCCATGTTGTCGCGGACCTCGAGCGCGAAGTCGACCGCGCGGTCCTTGAGCCGTCCGCCCGCCTCGATCGCCTTGTTCGCCGCGGCGACGGCGAGGTGCTCGGGCGTCAGCTGCTTGATCTTGCGGTTGACCTTGGTGGTGGCCCACACTCCGGCGGCGACGCCGCTGGTGAACCAGAACGTTCGGCGGAACATCGCTGGGTCAGTCCCTCTTTCCCCGGGTCCGCTTGTCACGCCGCGCGCCCGGGACGGTGCGGCCCACGATCACGTCGCGCCTCGGCTCCTTGGCCGGGGCGTCGTCCTTGCGGCCGCTGACGGCCCGGCGCACGCCGTAGCCGAAGGCCGCGACCTTGACCAGGGGGCCGCCGAAGGTGGAGGCCACGGTGGTCGACAGCGCGGAGGCGTTGGAGGTGACCTCCTGGACGTCGGAGGCGATCGCGTCGACCCGTTCGATCTGGGTCTGCGCGGAACGCACCGCCGCCGAGGCGTCCGCCAGCAGGGGGACGGCCTGGTCGGTCACGTCCGCCACGAGTCTGGTGGTCGCCCGTAGCGTCTGGGCCAGCCTCGCCAGCGCGACGGCGAGGAAGGAGACCAGGATCGCCCAGAACACGGCCACCAGGATTCCGGCCACCTCGCCACCGGACACTGTGTGCACCCGCTCCCTTGAAACGCGCCTGAACATCGAGAAGTCGTGGGGTCGAGCCTATCGCGCCGGTGACGGGACTCCGTACCGGATTACCGTCCGCCACCGGCGGAGGCGCCATACGGAGCGGCACGGAGCGAGTCGAGCCCGCCGTCTCCCGCCGGGAAGGGCGGGGAGACGGCGGGCTCGGGATACCGCGTGCCTGCTGGGATCAGCGGGCGTAGTACTCGACGACGAGCTGCTCGTCGCAGATCACCGGGATCTCCTTGCGGTTCGGCTCACGGTCCAGGCGGAACGCCAGGGACTTGAGGTTCACCTGGAGGTAGCGCGGGGTCTCACCGTCGGGGGCGAAGCCGCCTTCACGGGCGATCGTGAAGAGGGTCTTCTCCTTGGAACGGTCGCGGACCTGCACGACGTCGTCCGGGCGGACACGGAAGGAGGGCTTGTCGACCTTCTTGCCGTTGACCTGGATGTGGCCGTGGACGACCATCTGGCGGGCCTGGTAGATCGTGCGGGCGATGCCCGAACGCAGGACCAGCGCGTCGAGACGGCGCTCGAGCTCGATGATCAGGGCCTCGCCGGTCTTGCCCTGCACCTTGGAGGCACGCTCGTAGGCGCGGACGAGCTGACGCTCGGACACGTCGTACTGCGCGCGCAGACGCTGCTTCTCCAGCAGACGGACCTTGTAGTCCGAGTTCTGCTTGCGGCCACGGCCGTGCTCACCCGGCGGGTAGGGGCGGGCCTCGAAGTACTTGACGGCCTTCGGGGTCAGCGCGATGCCGAGGGCACGCGACTTCTTGACCTTGGGGCGGGACTGGTTCGCCACTTCTTTTCCTTTTCCTTTTCGGCTGCCTCAGGGGTTACGGGAGGTCGCATCCGCAGCCGGGGAATTCCCCTCAGGCCCACGAGGGACTTGATGGGCAGCCGCTCCCCTGGTCTGGGCACATACGTGCAGCACACGAACGGCCCACCGACCGGTCCCGGGACTGACGGGGGGTGGTGGGCTGCCCGCGACACCTACGACGGTGCGCGACGCTCCTGGATCGAAGATCCGGCTGGGTGTCCCGCCTGAGGCGCCGACCGGGGCCGGACACGGGACTCAGCACTTCGACCGAGTCTACAGGGTGGTCAGGACCGCTTCCGACCGAGGTGCTTCCTGGTCCACTCCACCGCGTCCGCGTACCGCGCCTCCGCGCCGTGCCGGGTGGGCTCGTAGTACGCGCGGTCCTTCAGCGCGTCCGGTGCGTACTGCTGTGCGGCGATGCCCTCGGGCAGGTCGTGCGGGTACACGTACCCCTGTGCGTGCCCCAGTTCGGCCGCGCCCTTGTAGTGCCCGTCGCGCAGGTGCGGCGGCACGGGTCCGGCCAGTCCCTTGCGTACGTCGTCCAGGGCGGCGCCGATCGCCGTGGTGGCGGCGTTGGACTTGGGCGCGAGGGCGAGGGCGATGGTGGCGTGGCTGAGGGTGAGGGCGGCCTCGGGGAAGCCGATCATGGCGACAGCCTGGGCGGCGGCGACGGCGATCGGCAGCGCGTTCGGGTCGGCGAGGCCGATGTCCTCGCTGGCGGAGATCATCAGGCGGCGGGCGATGAAGCGGGGGTCCTCGCCGGCCTCGATCATGCGGGCCAGGTAGTGCAGGGCGGCGTCCACGTCCGAGCCTCGGATGGACTTGATCAGGGCGCTGGCGACGTCGTAGTGCTGGTCGCCGTCGCGGTCGTACTTCACCGCGGCCCGGTCGACCGTCTCCTCCAGCGTGGCCAGGGTTATCTCCGGCTCGCCCTTGTCGAGCGCGGCCCCGGCGGCGGCCTCCAGGGCGGTGAGCGCGCGGCGGGCGTCGCCGCCGGCGATACGCAGGAGGTGGTTCTCGGTGTCCCCGGGAAGCGTGACGGCGCTCTTCAGGCCCCGCTCGTCGGTGAGGGCGCGCTTCAGCAGGTCCCGGATGTCGTCGTCGGTGAGCGGTTCGAGGGTGAGCAGCAGGGACCGGGAGAGCAGCGGGGAGATGACCGAGAAGTACGGGTTCTCGGTGGTCGCGGCGATCAGGGTGACCCAGCGGTTCTCCACGGCCGGGAGCAGGGAGTCCTGCTGGGCCTTGCTGAACCGGTGGATCTCGTCGAGGAAGAGGACGGTCTCCTGGCCGTACCCGCCGGAGGCGCGGCGGGCGCCTTCGATGACCGCGCGGACCTCCTTGACGCCCGCGGTGATCGCCGACAGCTCGACGAAGCGCTTGTTGGTGGCCTTGGAGACGACGTGGGCCAGGGTCGTCTTCCCGGTACCGGGCGGCCCCCACAGGAACACCGACGACGGCCCCGCGGGGCCCGAGGCGCCCTCGCCGACCAGTCTGCGCAGGGGGGAGCCCGGCTTCAGCAGGTGCCGCTGGCCCACCACCTCGTCGAGGGTGCGCGGGCGCATCCGGACCGCCAGGGGGCTGCCGGTCGGGTCCTTCTCCTGGCGTTCTTCTGCTGCGGCGGTGAACAGGTCGGGCTCCACGCTGAAACCCTAAGGCACCGCACCGACAGCCCGGGGCGGGCGGTCAGCTGGTCCAGAACTCCCACCAGCGGGTCAGGATCAGCATGCCGATGATGCCGATGTGCAGGACCGGCAGGACCCAGGTGAACTCGCCGAAGAAGCTCTTCAGCCAGCCCGGGGCGGGCAGGAGACCCTGGCGGATGTTGAACGACGTCACGTACCAGAACATGATGATCGTGGCGACCCAGGCCAGGCAGCACCACAGGCACAGGGCGTTGATCCGGTACAGGGACTGGAACATCAGCCAGGCGCAGAAGACGGTGCCGAAGAGGGTGCCCGCGTTGAACGTGAGCCAGTACCAGCGCGGGAAGCGGGCCCCGGCGAGCAGACTGATGCCGACGCAGACGACGATGCCGTAGGTGACGAGGCCGAGCATCGGGTTGGGGAAGCCGAAGACGGAGGCCTGGTCGCTCTCCATGACGCTGCCGCAGGAGACGACGGGGTTGAGGCTGCAGCCGGGGACGAACGTCTCGCCCTTGACCTTGGCCTCGAGCAGCTTGAACTTGTCGAGCGTGATCACCCACGCGGCGAGCACACCGGCGGCGCCGGTGATCACCAGGAGCAGGGCGAGCGCCCGGCTCGCGCCTTCCGCGCGCGGTGCGGAGGCGGTGCGCCGCGGTGCGGCCGAGGGTTCGGGCTCCATGTCGACGTCCCTGACTGTCGTCTTGCTCATCACGCCGATTCCGTCACTGGGGAGTGTGGACCTGCTTCGGGCAGGGGCCATTGTGCCGTACGGGGCTGCGGGTTCGCTGTTGTGCGGGCATAAGGACATACCGGTGTTGGCCCGTGAGTGTGCGGTTCCGGCCGATGTCCGCGGGACGGCCGCGCATACGCTCCGTCCTGGATCATTCGGTCGGGTGAAGCCATCCGTACGCGTTGACGACGAAGGCGCCGGTGCCCTGTGCGGGCATCCGACGCCTTCTTTCGTACGAGGGGGTCAGCCGAGCCGTGACTCCAGTTCCGCCACGATCTCGTTGACGCCGACCGCCGTCTGCTCACCGGACTCCATGTCCTTGAGCTGGACGACGCCCTCGGCGAGGTCGCGTTCACCGGCCACGATGGTGTAGCGGGCGCCTGAGCGGTTGGCGTTCTTCATGGCACCCTTGAGGCCCTTGCCGCCGTAGCTGAAGTCCGCGGCCACGCCGTTCTTGCGCAGTTCGGTGACCTTGGCGAACAGCACCCGGCGGGCCTCCTCGCCGAGCGGTACGGCGAACACGCTGGTGGTGGCGGGGAGTTCGAGCTCGACGCCCTCCGCCTCCAGGGCCAGCACCGTGCGGTCGACGCCCAGGGCCCAGCCGACCGACGGCAGCGCGGGGCCTCCGATCATCTCGGACAGGCCGTCGTAGCGGCCGCCGCCGCCCACCGCGGACTGGGAGCCCAGGCCGTCGTGGACGAACTCGAAGGTGGTGCGCGTGTAGTAGTCCAGGCCGCGCACCAGCTTGGGATCGTCCTCGAAGGAGACGCCCGCCGCCGTGATCAGCTCGCGGACCTCCTCGTGGTACGCCTTGCAGGCGTCGCAGAGGAAGTCGCGCAGCAGGGGAGCGCCGGTCAGCTGCTTCTGCACCGACTCCCGCTTGTCGTCCAGGACGCGCAGCGGGTTGATCTCCGCGCGGCGCAGCGTGTCCTCGTCCAGGTCCAGGCCGCGCAGGAAGTCCTGCAGCGCGGCACGGTACACCGGGCGGCACTCCTGGTCGCCGAGGCTGTTGAGCAGGATGCGGAAGTCACGCAGGCCCAGCGAGCGGTACGCCTGGTCGGCGAGGATGATCAGCTCGGCGTCCAGCGCCGGGTCCTCCGCTCCGATCGCCTCGGCCCCGACCTGGGAGAAGTGGCGGTAACGGCCCTTCTGGGGGCGCTCGTAGCGGTAGTAGGAGCCGGAGTACCAGAGCTTGACCGGGAGGTTGCCCGCCTTGTGCAGGTTGGCCTCCAGGGCCGCACGCAGCACGGAGGCGGTGCCCTCGGGGCGCAGGGCGAGCCGGTCGCCGCCCTTGGTCTCGAAGGCGTACATCTCCTTGGTCACGATGTCGGTGGACTCGCCGACACCGCGTGCGAACAGCTCGACGTTCTCGAAGCCGGGCGTCTCGATGTAGCCGTAGCCGGAACCCCGCAGCGGGGCGGCGATGGCCTCGCGGACGGCGAGGTACTTGGCGCTGTCCGGCGGGATCAGGTCGTACGTGCCCTTGGGGGCCTTGAAGGTGCTCACGGAAGTCTCTCGTCACATTCCTCGTCGGGGAGCCTCGGTCGTGGCTCCCTGGCCGGCGGCCACCTGCCGCAGATAGGGGTTGGTGGCGCGCTCCTGGCCGATGGTCGTCTGGGGGCCGTGGCCGGACAGCACCACGGTCGAGTCGTCGAGCGGCAGGCACACGCGGGCCAGGGACTCGAGCATGTCGTCCATGGAGCCGCCCGGCAGGTCGGTGCGTCCGATGGAGCCGGCGAACAGCAGGTCGCCCGAGAACATGACCGGCGGGATGTCCGCCGCCTCGGGCAGGCCGAAGGTCACCGACCCCTTGGTATGGCCCGGCGCGTGCGCGACGGAGAACGCGAGGCCCGCCAGCTCCAGCCGCGCGCCGTCGGTCAGCTCCTTGACGTCGTCCGGCTCCCCCACCGTCAGCTCGCCCATCAGCGGCATGCCGATGGCGCGGCCGATGCCCTTCTCGGGGTCGCTCATCATGTACCGGTCCTCGGGATGGATCCAGGCCGGCACGTCGTGCGCTCCGCAGACCGGGACGACCGAGGCGACGTGGTCGATGTGGCCGTGGGTGAGGACGACGGCGACGGGCTTGAGCCGGTGCTTGCGGACCGCCTCCGCGACGCCGTCGGCGGCCTGGTGGCCGGGGTCGATGATCACGCACTCCTCACCGGCGGCGGGGGCGACGAGATAACAGTTCGTCCCCCAGGCCCCGGCGGGGAACCCGGCAATGAGCACGATCGTCCTTCGTTGTGTCGGTACGGGAGGCTTGTGACGGGGCTGCGCCCGTGGTCAGAGCCTACCGGCGCTGCCGATTCCTCAGCGAACCCATATACGGTACGGGGCACACGCAGGCGGTCGGCTCACCGCACGCACGCACGCGTACCGGCCGGCACACGAGACGCATGAGGAGAGAACCCGGTGGTCAGCCAGGAACAGCGGCGGCGTCAGCTCGCCCGGGAGAAGTTCTTGCGGCAGCAGCAGCGGCGCACCGAAGCGCGTCGGAAGTCGCGGACGCGCAACTCGGTGATCGCGTCCGTGCTCGGCGTGCTCCTCGTGGGCGGCGTCACGCTGTACACGACAGGGGCGCTCGAGCAGGACGACGACAAGACCAACGCGAACGCGGAGGTCACGCCGAGTGCCTCGGCGCCGGACAAGGCGCCGGACCCGTGCGACAAGCCCGCGGAGGGCAAGGTCGAGACACAGACCTGGAAGAAGGAGCCGGCGCTCGCCATCGACAAGTCGGCGAAGTACACCCTGAAGCTGGACACGACCTGTGGCGAGATAGACGTGGCGCTGAAGGCGTCGGCGGCCCCGCACACGGTCAACTCGTTCGACTTCCTGGCGAAGAAGGGCTACTTCGACCACAGCAAGTGCCACCGGCTCACCACGAACGGCATCTACGTGCTGCAGTGCGGTGACCCGACGGGCACCGGTACCGGCGGTCCCGGCTACACGATCCCGGACGAGAACCTGAAGGACAAAAGCCTGAAGGACAACATCTACCCGGCGGGCACGGTCGCGATGGCCAACACCGGGCAGAAGGACAGTGGCGGCAGCCAGTTCTTCCTGGTCTACCAGGACAGCCAGCTTCCGCCCAGCTACACCCCGTTCGGCACCCTCTCGGACGCCGGCATGAAGGTGCTGAAGAAGATCGCCGGCGCCGGGGAGAGCACCGGAGCGGGTGATGGGGCGCCCAACGCGACGGTCGTGATCGACAAGGCGACCGTCATCGAATCCTGACCCCCAACTGCGAAATTTCGGTCGCGCGGGATGCGGACAGGCATCCCGTCGGTCGCCTATGTTGGCCGTGACGAAACTGTGGACGATGCCCGGGGGAGCTTCGAGAACCCCTCGACGGCATCATGTGGAGGAGGCGCTGTGAGCAGCGACCCGTGGGGCCGCGTCGACGAGACGGGGACCGTGTACGTGCGTACGGCCGACGGCGAGCAGGTCGTCGGTTCCTGGCAGGCCGGCTCCCCCGAGGAGGCGCTGGCCTACTTCGAGCGCAAGTACGAGGGCCTGGTTGTCGAGATCGGCCTCCTCGAGAAGCGAGTGAAGACCACCGACCTGTCGTCCAAGGACGCCCAGACCGCGATCGGGCACCTGCGCGAGCAGGTGGACGCGCACCACGCGGTCGGCGACCTGGACGCCCTCAGGGCCCGGCTGGACAAGCTCGTGGAGCTGGTGGAGGCACGCCGCGAGGAGCGCAAGGCACAGCGGGCCAAGCAGTCCGACGAGGCGCGGCACGCCAAGGAGGCGCTGGTCGTCGAGGCGGAGGAGCTGGCGCAGTCCGACCAGTGGCGGGCCGCCGGTGAGCGCCTGCGGTCCCTGGTGGACACCTGGAAGGGCCTGCCGCGGCTGGACCGCAAGTCGGACGACGAACTGTGGCACCGGTTCTCACACGCGCGGTCGGCGTTCTCCAAGCGGCGCAAGCAGCACTTCGCACAGCTGGACGCGCAGCGCGAGGACGCCCGCCAGGCCAAGGAGCGACTGGTCGCGGAGGCCGAGTCGCTGTCGAACTCGACGGACTGGGGGGCGACGGCCGCCCGCTACCGCGATCTGATGACGGAGTGGAAGGCCGCGGGCCGCGCCCAGCGCGAGCACGAGGACGATCTGTGGAACCGCTTCCGCGGCGCCCAGGACGTCTTCTTCGCCGCCCGCAGCTCGGTCTTCGCCGAGCGTGACGCGGAGCAGACCGAGAACCTCAAGCTCAAGGAGGAGCTGGCCGAGGAAGCCGAGAAGCTTCTGCCGATCACGGATCTGAAGGCCGCGCGGGCCGCGTTCCGCGGGATCAACGAGCGCTGGGAGGCCATCGGCCATGTGCCGCGGGACGCCCGGCCGAAGGTCGAGGGCCGGATGCACACCGTGGAGCGGGCCCTGCAGGAGGCCGAGGAGACCGAGTGGCGCCGGACGAACCCGGAGGCACGCGCGCGTGCCGCGGGTCTGACCGGTCAGCTCCAGGCCGCCGTGGACAAGCTGGAGGGCCAGATCGAGCAGGCCAGGGCGCAGGGCAACACCGCCAAGGCGGAGAAGCTCGAGCGGGAGCTGGAGGGCCGCCGGGCCCTGCTGGACCAGGCGCTGAAGGGTCTGCACGAGTTCGGCGGCTGAACTCTCGCACGGCACACGAAAGAGGGGCTCCCGTACCTCGGGTACGGGAGCCCCTCTTTCGTGTGTCCGTCGTCCGCTACGTGCGGTTGCGGGCCGAGGTCACCCGGTAGACGTCGTAGACGCCCTCCACGCCGCGTACGGCCTTCAGGACGTGGCCAAGGTGCTTCGGGTCGCCCATCTCGAAGGTGAAGCGGGAGGTGGCCACCCGGTCGCGGGAGGTCTGGACGGCCGCCGAGAGGATGTTGACGTGCTGGTCGGACAGCACGCGCGTGACGTCCGACAGCAGCCGGGACCGGTCGAGGGCCTCGACCTGGATGGCGACCAGGAAGACCGAGGACTGGGTGGGCGCCCACTCGACGTCGAGGATCCGCTCGGGCTCCCGGGACAGCGAGTCGACGTTGACGCAGTCGCTGCGGTGCACCGATACGCCGCTGCCCCGGGTCACGAATCCGATGATCGGGTCGCCGGGCACCGGCGTGCAGCAGCGGGCCAGCTTCACCCAGACGTCCTCGACGCCCTTGACGACGACACCGGGGTCGGCGCTGGAGCGGCGCTTGCGGCTACGGGCCGGCGGGACCGACTCGTCGATCTCCTCGGTGGCGGCCTCCTCGCCGCCGAGGGCCTGGACGAGCTTCTGCACGATGCTCTGCGCGGAGACATGGCCCTCGCCGATCGCCGCGTACAGCGCGGAGATGTCCGAGTAGCGCATCTCGTGCGCCAGCGTGACCAGCGAGTCGCCGGTGAGGATGCGCTGGATCGGCAGGTTCTGCTTGCGCATCGCGCGGACGATGGAGTCCTTGCCGTGCTCGATGGCCTCGTCGCGGCGCTCCTTGGAGAACCAGGCGCGGATCTTGTTGCGGGCGCGCGGCGACTTGACGAAGCCGAGCCAGTCGCGGGAGGGGCCGGCGCCGGCCGCCTTGGAGGTGAAGACCTCCACCAGGTCGCCGTTGTCGAGGGTCGACTCCAGCGGCACGAGGCGGCCGTTGACCCGTGCCCCGATGGTGCGGTGGCCGACCTCGGTGTGGACCGCGTACGCGAAGTCCACCGGCGTGGCACCGGCGGGAAGCGCTATGACGTCGCCCTTGGGGGTGAAGACGAAGACCTCGTTGCGGGACAGGTCGAAGCGCAGCGATTCCAGGAACTCGCCGGGGTCCTCGGTCTCCTTCTGCCAGTCCAGGAGCTGCCGCAGCCACGCCATGTCGTTGAGGTGGTCGTCCTTGCTCTTGCCGGACGACTTGGGCGCGTCGGTGCGGACCTTGGAGGCGCCGGCGACGGCCTCCTGCTTGTACTTCCAGTGCGCGGCGATGCCGTACTCGGCGCGGCGGTGCATGTCGAAGGTGCGGATCTGCAGCTCGACGGGTTTGCCGCCGGGGCCGATGACCGTCGTGTGCAGCGACTGGTACATGTTGAACTTGGGCATCGCGATGTAGTCCTTGAACCGGCCGGGGACCGGGTTCCATCGCGCGTGCACCGTGCCGAGGGCCGCGTAGCAGTCGCGGACGGTGTCCACGAGGACGCGGATGCCCACCAGGTCGTAGATCTCCGCGAAGTCACGGCCGCGGACGATCATCTTCTGGTAGACGCTGTAGTAGTGCTTGGGACGGCCGGTGACGGTCGCCTTGATGCGGGCGGCGCGGAGGTCCTGCTGCACCTCGTCGGTGACGATGGCGAGGTACTCGTCGCGCTTGGGGGCGCGCTCGGCGACCAGGCGGACGATCTCGTCGTACATCTTGGGGTAGAGGATCGCGAAGGCGAGGTCCTCCAGTTCCCACTTGATGGTGTTCATGCCCAGGCGGTGGGCGAGCGGCGCGTAGATCTCCAGGGTCTCGCGCGCCTTCTTCTCCTGCTTCTCGCGCTTGAGGTAGCGCATGGTGCGCATGTTGTGCAGGCGGTCGGCGAGCTTGATGACCAGGACGCGCGGGTCCTTGGCCATGGCGACGACCATCTTGCGCACGGTCTCGGCCTGCGCGGCCTCGCCGAACTTGACCTTGTCCAGCTTGGTGACGCCGTCGACGAGCAGGGTGACCACGTCGCCGAAGTCGCGGCGCAGGTCCTCCAGGCCGTACTCGGTGTCCTCGACGGTGTCGTGCAGCAGTCCGGCCATCAGCGTGGCCGGGTCCATGCCCAGCTCGGCGAGGATGGTGGTGACGGCGAGCGGGTGCGTGATGTACGGGTCGCCGCTCTTGCGCTTCTGGCCGCGGTGCCAGCGCTCGGCGACCTGGTAGGCGCGTTCGATCTGGCGGAGCGTGGCGTTCTCGATCTTGGGATCGTTGCTGCGCACGATCCGCAGCAGCGGCTCGAGGACCGGGTTGTACGGGTTCGCGCGCTGGACGCCGAGGCGGGCGAGGCGGGCGCGGACGCGGTTGGAGGAGCCGGAGCGCGGCTGGCCGGTGTTGGGGCGGCCCAGAGACGCGGAGCGCTCGGGCGATGGGGGTCCCCCCGCTCGGGCGGGGTCAGGAGTGGGGGACGGCTTGGGGCGCGGCTGCTCGGGCTTGTCGACGGGCGCCGACTGGGCATGCCGGACCGGCCCGCGCGTGTCGTTCTTCGCGTGGGGCGCGCTCGGCGCGGGCTTCGCCGTGGCCGCCGAGGCGGACTCGGGCTTGGCGGCGGTCAGGTGCTGGGCCTCGTCTGGCAAGAGGGCTCCTCGTGCGCGATCCGGGTCCCCCGGTCAGGCTCCGGACACCCCATGGTAGCCATCCCGTGCCCGTGGATCGCCTGTGGGCGGATGTGAGGACGGTCCACTCCTGAAACACCCGAGGCGGGCACCGGATTCCTCCGGGCCCGCCCGAGCGGTGTTCCCTGTGCGCGGTTCGCGTGCGACACCGCTGGTCAGACCGTGAGCAGCGCCTCCAGCGGGGCGCCGGCCAGGGCCGGTTCCAGCCGGGCGCGGCCGCCGAGGAAGCCGAGCTCCATCAGTACGGCCAGGCCCGCGACCTCGGCACCCGCCCTGCGGATGAGCTGGACCGACGCCTCGGCGGTGCCGCCGGTGGCGAGGACGTCGTCGACCACCAGAACGCGGTCGGCGGCGCTCAGGTCCTCCGCGTGCACCTCGATCTCGGCGGAGCCGTACTCCAGGTCGTAGGCCTGGCTGAGGGTGGCTCCGGGGAGCTTGCCCGCCTTGCGTACGGGGATGAAGCCGAGGCCCGCACGGACGGCGACCGGGGCGCCGAGGATGAACCCGCGGGCCTCCAGGCCGACGACCTTGGTGGCGCCGGTGGCGCGGGCGATGTCGGCCAGGGCGTCGCTGAGCGCGGCGAACGCCGCGGGATCCGCCAGGAGCGGGGTGATGTCCTTGAACATCACGCCCGGCTCCGGGTAGTCCGCCACGTCCCGGATGCGGCGGAGAAGCAGTTCTCTGATCTCGGTCATCGGCGCTTCCCCGAGGGACGGCCCCGGCCGCGGGTACGGGAGGCCGGCTGGTCGCGCGGGCCGACGACCGCGGGTGCGGCGTCCTCGGGCTCCTCGTCGTAGTCCTCGTCGGTGACCGGGGCCTCCTGCGCCTCGCCCGCGGCCGCGCCCTGGGCGCGCTTGGCCAGGATGCGCTTCTTCAGGGACTTCATCGCCGGCTCGCGCTCCTTGAGGTCGGCGACGAGCGGGGTGGCGATGAAGATCGAGGAGTACGCGCCGGCGGCGAGGCCGACGAACAGCGACAGCGAGATGTCGTTCAGCATGCCGGCGCCGAGGACACCGCCGCCGATGAACAGCAGACCGCCCACCGGCAGCAGTGCGACCACGGTGGTGTTGATGGAGCGGACCAGGGTGCTGTTGATGGACCGGTTGGCGATCTCGCTGTAGGTCCAGCGGGTCTGCTTGGTGATGTCCCGGGTCTGTTCCTTGAGGCTGTCGAAGACGACGACCGTGTCGTACAGCGAGTAACCGAGGATGGTGAGCAGACCGATCACCGTGCCCGGCGTGACCTCGAAGCCGACGAGGGCGTAGATGCCGACGGTGATGGTGATGTCGTGGATCAGCGCGACGAACGCGGCGAGCGCCATGCGCCATTCGAAGGCGATCGCCAGGTAGATCACGACCAGGATGAGGAAGATGCCGAGGCCCTGCCAGGCCTTGTTGGCGATCTGCTCGCCCCAGCTGGGACCGACCAGTTCGGCGTTGATCTGCTCGCCGTCGAGCTTGAGGTCCTCGGCGAGCGTGTCCTTGATCTTGTCCGACGTGCTGGTGTCGATGCCCGCGATCTGGATGCGCATGCTGCCGTCGCCGAGCTGCTGGACGATCGCGTCGTGACCGGAGGCGTCCTCCGCGTACTCCTCGGCCTGGGCGACCGAGACGCTCATGTTCTTCGGGGTGGTGAAGGCCGCTCCGCCCTGGAACTCGATGCCCATGTGCAGGCCGCGCACCGCCAGGCCGAGGATGGCCGTGATGGTGATCAGGATGGAGACGCCGTACCAGATCTTGCGGTTCTTGACGAAGTCGTAGCCGACCTCGCCGTGGTGCAGTCGGGCGCCGAGGGTGCCGAGCTTCGACATCTCTCACGCCTCCTTCGTCTGGGCAGGGGCGGAGGGACGGCGGGTACGGCGCAGGGGCGGCTTCGCACCCAGCGCCTTCGGGTCGAGACCGGACCACTTGTGGCCGCTCGCGAAGAACTTCCGGCGGGCCATCAGCGTGAGCAGCGGTTTCGTGAAGAAGAACACCACCACGACGTCGAGCACGGTGGTCAGACCGAGCGTGAACGCGAAGCCCTGGACCTTGCCGACGGTGACGACGAAGAGCACCGCGGCGGCGAGGAAGGACACGAAGTCGGAGACCAGGATGGTGCGCCGGGCGCGCGGCCAGGCCCGCTCCACGGAGGGGCGCAGGGTGCGGCCCTCGCGGATCTCGTCCCGGACCCGTTCGAAGAACACGATGAACGAGTCCGCCGTGATGCCGATCGCGACGATGGCACCGCACACGGCCGGCAGGTTGAGCGCGAAGCCGATGGCCGGACCGAGCAGCGACATGATCACGTAGGTGAGGGCGGCGGAGACCAGCAGCGAGAGGATCGCGATGAAGGACAGGCCGCGGTAGTAGACCAGCAGGTAGAGGACGACCAGGGCGAGGCCGATGGCACCGGCGATCAGACCGGCCTTCAGCTGCTCACCGCCGAGCGCGGCGGTGACGGTGTTGACGCTGTCCTCGCGGAAGGTCAGCGGCAGGGCGCCGTAGGACAGCATGTTGGCCAGTTCCTGCGCCGACTGCTGGGTGAAGTTGCCGGAGATCTCGGCGTTGCCGCCGGTCAGGGCCTGGCTGACGTACGGGTCGGAGACGACCTCGTTGTCCAGGACGATGGCGAACTGGTTCTGCGGGGACTGGTTCTGGGCGAGCTGGCCGGTGATGTCGGCGAACTTCTTGGCGCCCTTGTCGCTGAAGTCCATGGTGACGACCCAGCCGGCACCGGTCTGGGTGTTCAGGACGGCGCTGGCCTCGTCGACGTCCGTGCCGTCGACCGCGGCGGGGCCGAGGATGTACTTCTGCCACTGGCCCTGGGAGTTCTGGCCGCAGGCCACGGTCGAGTCGGTGGCCTTGGAACCGTCACCGGCCTTGGCGCGGACGCTCTCCTTGGTGCAGTCGAGCGCGGCGTACTGCGCCTGGAGCTTGCTGTCCGCGTCGCCGGAGGTGCCGCCGGTCGCGGAGGGGCTGGCCCCGTCCTCGGCCGTGCCGCTCGGGGAGGCGGACGGGGTCTCGTCGGCCTTCAGGGCGTCGGTGACGGCACGGCCCTGGGTGGTGGCGCTCGCCGACGGGGAGGAACCGTCGGTCGCCTTCTCCGTGGCCTTGTCGGTGGCCTTGTCGGTCGCCTTGTCCTTGTCGGAGTCCTGCTCCGCGCCGTCGCCGGTAGCGCTGGGCGTGGGAGCGGCGCCGCCACCGGCGAGTTCGGTGGCGATCACGGGACGGAAGTAGAGCTTGGCGGTGGTGCCGACCTGTTCCCGGGCCTGCTCGGAGTTCGTGCCCTTGGGAATGTTGACGATGATGTTGCGGGTGCCCTGCGTCTGGACCTCGGCCTCGGAGACACCGAGACCGTTGACCCGCCGCTCCATGATGGAGACCGCGGTGTCCATGTTGGTCTTGTTGATCGCGGACTCCTGGCCGGCCTCGGGGACCGCCGCCAGCGTGATGCTCGTGCCACCGGCCAGGTCGATGCCGAGACGCGGAGTGGTGTGCCCGGAGGCGAACATCCCTCCGGTGAGCGCCACGATGGCGATCAGGATCAGAGCCAGCGAGCGCCACGGCTTACTTGTGGCGCTCGCGTTCCGTCCCTTTTTGACTGCTGCCACCTTCTCGTACTCCCTCTCGGGCCGCCTCGCGCCGGATCGACGGGCGGGCGGCCATGACATGGTGTCGGGACTCCGTGCGAGCCGGGCATGTCCCGGGGCGCGCGGCCAGCACCCGCGCGCCCCGGGACACGACTACTTCGCGTCGGAGTCGCCGTCGGACTTCTTCGACTGCGCTTCCGCCTTGGCCTCGTCGGCGGTGTCGGCGTCGGCCGGCTCGTCGGCCGCGTCCTTCTTGCCGAGGTCGACAGGCGTGTCGTCGGAGGCGGCGGCAGCGTCGGAGGAGTCGTCGGTCTCGGTGAGGGAGGAGGCGTCGTCGGGGACGACGTCGGCGTCGGACTTCAGGTCGTGCTCGATGCCGTGGACGATGCGGTTGTACTCCTCGTCGGTCAGGACGGCACCGATCGAGTTCTTGGCGAACAGCAGCTCCACACCCGGGCCGGCGTCGAGGAGGACCGTGTCCTCACTGACCTCCTTGACCGTGGCGTACATGCCCCCGATGGTGCGGACGCCGGAACCGGGCTGCATCTGGTTCCGCATGTCGATGGCCTGCTGCTGCTTCTTCTTGGCCGACCGGGTCATCAGGAACATGGCCCCGATGAGCACAATGAACGGGAGGAGGGTCAGGAGACTCACGGGTCGGAACTTCCTTCACACGACCGCGATGGTGAACGGCCTGATGGTTGGGGGTATGTACTGCCGCCGACAAGGGTGGCATCGGCGGAGTCTAAGCGAGTCCGCGCGCAGGGAACAACGCTCAGCATGGCACCGGGGTTCCTGCCTGCGCCATCGTCCTCACCGTCACGCCCCGAACAGGTCCCCTTGTCCGTTTCCGGGGGCCTGTGAGCGGGGCGGCGTGAGGCCGAGATGCGCCCATGCCGCCGGGGTGGCGACCCTCCCGCGCGGGGTGCGGGCGAGCAGGCCCTCCCGTACGAGGAAGGGTTCGGCCACCTCCTCCACGGTCTCACGTTCCTCGCCGACCGCGACGGAGAGCGTGGACAGGCCGACGGGTCCGCCGCCGAAGAGCTTCAGCAGGGCCTCCAGCACGGCCCGGTCCAGCCGGTCGAGGCCCCGGGCGTCGACCTCGTAGACGGCGAGGGCCGCCGCGGCGATGTCCTTGGTGATCACCCCGTCGGCCTTGACCTGCGCGTAGTCCCGGACACGGCGCAGGAGGCGGTTGGCGATACGGGGCGTGCCGCGGGACCGGCCGGCGATCTCCGCGGCGCCCGCCGGGTCGATCTCCACGTCGAGGAGGATCGCCGAGCGGTGGACGACCCGCTCCAGCTCGGCGGGCTCGTAGAACTCCATGTGCGCGGTGAAGCCGAAGCGGTCGCGCAGCGGGGGCGGCAGCAGGCCGGCCCGGGTGGTGGCGCCGACCAGGGTGAAGGGGGGCAGTTCGAGGGGGATGGCGGTGGCGCCGGGGCCCTTGCCGACGATCACGTCGACGCGGAAGTCCTCCATCGCCATGTAGAGCATCTCCTCGGCGGGCCGGGACATCCGGTGGATCTCGTCGAGGAAGAGCACCTCGCCCTCCTGGAGGGAGGAGAGGATCGCCGCGAGGTCGCCGGCGTGCTGGATGGCGGGGCCCGAGGTGATGCGGATGGGGGCCTCCATCTCGGCGGCGATGATCATCGAGAGGGTGGTCTTGCCGAGGCCGGGGGCTCCGGAGAGCAGCACGTGGTCGGCGGTGGCACCCCGCGCGCGTGCGGCGCGCAGCACGAGGTCGAGCTGCTCGCGGACCTTCTCCTGGCCGATGAACTCGCCCAGGTCCTTGGGGCGCAGGGCGGCCTCGACGGCCTGGTCCTCGCGGTCGGCGGACGCACCGACGAGCCGCTCCTCGGCGGAGGTGTCGGTGGTGTCGTCCCAGTTCATGTGCGTATGCCTCAGCTCTTCGTACGGGCCAGGGGGCGCGGGCTATCGGGCGCGGTTCAGCGTCTGCAGGGCCGCCTTCAGCAGCTGCCCCACCTGTGGGGTGCCTTCGGCGGCCTCCGCCCGGGGTGCCACGGCGGACACGGCCTCGTCGGCCTCGCGGGTCGCGTACCCGAGGCCGATCAGGGCGGCGTGCAACTGGTCGCGCCAGCCGCTGGTGACCGGTGCGCCGACGGCGGGGGCGCCGAGCGGCTCGCCGAGTCGGTCCTTGAGCTCCAGGAGCAGCTTCTGGGCGCCCTTCTTCCCGATGCCGGGGACGGCGGTCAGCGCCTTCTCGTCGCCGGTGGCGACTGCTCTGCGCAGGGCGTCGGGGGCGTGCACGGCGAGCATCGCCTGGGCCAGCCGGGGGCCCACGCCGCTGGCGGTCTGGAGCAGCACGAAGACCTGGCGCTCGTCGTCGTCGGCGAAGCCGTACAGGGTCAGGGAGTCCTCGCGGACGACGAGGGAGGTGGCGAGTTTCGCGGGCTGTCCGACGCGGAGCGCGGAGAGCGTGTTCGGCGTGCACTGGACGGCCATGCCGACCCCGCCGACCTCGACCACCGCGGCGTCGGGAGCGAGGGCGGCGACCGTGCCGCTGACGAAGGCGATCATGCCGTACGGCCTTTCGATGTGTGCGGGGCTCGGGGGGCTTTCGAGGCGTGCCGGGCGACGGCCTGCTGGAGCCGGTTCTGCGCGGGGGCGCGCCAGATGTGGCAGATGGCGAGTGCGAGGGCGTCGGCGGCGTCCGCGGGCTTCGGCGGCGCGTCCAGCCGCAGCAGCCGGGTGACCATGGCGCCGACCTGCGCCTTGTCGGCGCGGCCCGAGCCGGTGACGGCGGCCTTGACCTCGCTGGGCGTGTGCAGGGCGACGGGGATGCCCCGGCGGGAGGCGCACAGGATGGCGACGGCGCTGGCCTGGGCGGTGCCCATCACCGTACGCACGTTGTGCTGGCTGAAGACGCGCTCCACGGCGACGCACTCGGGCCGGTGCTCGTCCAGCCACTGTTCGAGGCCCTGCTCGACGGCGACGAGGCGGTGGCCGAGGTCGGCGTCCGCCGGCGTGCGGACGACGCCCACGCCGAGCATGGTGAGCGGCCGCCCGGCGACGCCCTCGACGACGCCGACACCGCACCGGGTCAGCCCCGGGTCCACCCCCAGTACGCGCACGTGCCGCCCCTTTTCCCTCGATCACCTGTTTGTGCAGGCTATCGGGTGCCACTGACAAAGCGACGGGCCGACGGAAGTGTCCCGCCGGCCCGTTGAGCAGTGGACGCCTTACGCGTCGACCTTCTCCATGATCTCGTCGCTCACGTCGAAGTTGGCGAAGACGTTCTGCACGTCGTCGCTGTCCTCCAGCGCGTCGATGAGCTTGAAGATCTTCTTGGCGCCCTCCTCGTCCAGCTCGACCTGCATGGTCGGGACGAAGTTGGCCTCGGCGGAGTCGTAGTCGATCCCGGCGTCCTGCAGGGCGGTGCGCACGGCGACCAGGTCGGTGGCCTCGCTGAGCACCTCGAAGTTCTCACCGAGGTCGTTGACCTCCTCGGCGCCCGCGTCGAGGACGGCGGCGAGGACGTCGTCCTCGCTCAGCTCGCCCTTGGGGACGATCACCACGCCCTTGCGGTTGAACAGGTAGGACACCGAGCCCGGGTCGGCCATGGAGCCGCCGTTGCGGGTCATCGCGACGCGCACGTCCGAGGCGGCGCGGTTGCGGTTGTCGGTGAGGCACTCGATGAGCACCGCGACACCGTTCGGACCGTAACCCTCGTACATGATCGTCTCGTAGTCGGCGCCACCGGCCTCCAGGCCGCCGCCGCGCTTGACCGCGGAGTCGATGTTCTTGTTCGGGACCGACTGCTTCTTCGCCTTCTGGATGGCGTCGTACAGCGTCGGGTTGCCCTCGATGTCGACGCCGCCCATGCGCGCCGCGACCTCGATGTTCTTGATCAGCTTCGCGAAGAGCTTGCCGCGCTTGGCATCGATCACGGCCTTCTTGTGCTTCGTCGTAGCCCATTTAGAGTGGCCGGACATCTGCCTGTCTCCTTCGCGTAACCCATCTCTGCAACGAACGCAGGAATCCTACAAGGACTGAGCCGCCCGGTTCGCGCGCACCATGTCGACGAAGAGGCCGTGCACGCGGTGGTCACCGGTCAGTTCCGGGTGGAACGACGTGGCCAGCGCGTTGCCCTGGCGGACGGCGACGATGTGGCCGCCGTGCTCGGCGAGCACCTCGGCCCCGGCGCCGACGGACTCCACCCAGGGGGCGCGGATGAAGACACCCTCCACGGGATCGCCCCCGACGCCCTTGACGTCGACCGCGGCCTCGAAGGACTCGTTCTGCCGTCCGAAGGCGTTGCGGCGCACGATCATGTCGATGCCGCCGACGGTCTCCTGGCCCGAGCGCGGGTCGAGGATCTTGTCGGCCAGCATGATCATGCCGGCGCAGGTGCCGTAGACGGGCATGCCCTCGCGCACGCGCGCGCGGAGGGGCTCCATCAGGCCGAAGAGAACCGCCAGCTTGGAGATCGTGGTGGACTCCCCGCCGGGGACGACCAGGCCGTCGACCTCGGCGAGTTCCTCGGGGCGCCTGACCGGCCTGGCCACGGCGTCGGCCGCGGCCAGGGCGACGAGGTGCTCCCGTACGTCGCCCTGGAGGGCCAGGACGCCTATGACGAGTGCGTCGCTCATGAGGGGCTTACCAGCCGCGGTTGGCGTAGCGCTCGGTCTCGGGGAGGGTGTCGCAGTTGATGCCGACCATGGCCTCGCCGAGGTTGCGGGACGCATCCGCGATGATCTTCGGGTCGTCGTAGAAGGTGGTCGCCTTGACGATGGCGGCGGCGCGCTTGGCCGGGTCGCCGGACTTGAAGATGCCGGAGCCGACGAAGACGCCCTCGGCGCCGAGCTGGCGCATCAGCGCGGCGTCGGCCGGGGTGGCCACGCCACCGGCGGAGAAGAGGACCACGGGGAGCTTGCCCAGCTCGGCGACCTCCTTGACCAGCTCGTACGGGGCACGCAGCTCCTTGGCGGCCGCGTACAGCTCGTTGTTGTCGTAACCGCGCAGGCGGGCGATCTCGTTCTTGATCTGGCGCAGGTGGCGCACGGCCTCGACGACGTTGCCGGTACCGGCCTCGCCCTTGGAGCGGATCATGGCGGCCCCCTCGGCGATGCGGCGCAGGGCCTCGCCCAGGTTGGTGGCACCGCAGACGAAGGGGGTGGTGAAGGCGAACTTGTCGCTGTGGTTGACCTCGTCGGCCGGGGTGAGGACCTCGGACTCGTCGATGTAGTCGACGCCGAGCGACTGGAGCACCTGGGCCTCGACGAAGTGGCCGATGCGGGACTTGGCCATCACGGGGATGGAGACCGCGTCGATGATGCCCTCGATCATGTCCGGGTCGGACATGCGGGCCACGCCGCCGTCCTTGCGGATGTCGGCCGGGACCCGCTCCAGGGCCATGACGGCGACGGCACCCGCGTCCTCGGCGATCCTGGCCTGCTCCGGCGTGACGACGTCCATGATCACGCCGCCCTTGAGCTGTTCGGCCATGCCGCGCTTCACGCGGGCGGTGCCGGTCTCGGGACCCTGGTTTTCGGAGAGCGTGCTGGACACGAATGACCTCGCTGAGGGGAAGGAGGGGGGTTTCTGCAGCACCGAGGAAACGCGAGCGGAGCAGTCCACAGCAAGGGCCAATGGGAAGCCGGTGGATCGTTTTCGGTCGGCGGCGGTCCGCCGTGTGGCCGGGTGACGCGGTCAGGCCGCCCGCTCGATCAGGGCGGCCGGGGGCTCGTCGTCCATCTCGAAGGCCATCGGGAAGGGCGCGTGCCCCGCCAGCCGGAACCAGCGCACCTTGCGGTGCCGTCGCAGCGCCCGCGCGGCCCGTACGGCGTCGTTGTGGAAGCGGCGGGCCATCGGCACCCTGCGCACCGCCTCGGCGAGCTCCAGGGCCGCCTCCTCTCCCCCGGGCGCCTCCCTGACCACGTCCACCTGCTGCGCGTCGCCGAACACCGCGCGCAGTGCCTGGCTGAGCTCGCTCTCCGCGACCTCGCGCTGCTCCTCGGCCGCCTGCCGCGCGGCGTGCGCGGCCTCGTAGAGCACGATCGACGCGGCGGGGTCGAGCACTCCCGAGGTGGCCAGTTCCTGGGCCACGGAGGCACGGCGCAGCAGTTGGGCGTCGAGCGCGGCCCGGGCGGCGTCGATACGGGCGTGCAGCCGGTCCAGGCGTCCCGCCGTCCAGCTCAGGTAGAGGCCGACGGCGACGAGGGCGACGAGGATCCAGATGAGGGTTGCGGTCACGGACGGCAAGGCTACCGGGGGCTGTGGGCCCTGCCCTCCTTCCGGCCAGGACGGCCTCGTCCTCACACCCCCCGCTCCCGGCCCCGCTCGAGCGGGAGGACCCCCGTGACGGGCCGGCCGGTTGTCCTCAGTCCCGTGCCAGGCCCAGCCGGGCCCTCAGCCCCGTCGTGCGGTCGTCCGTCGCCACCGCCGCCGCGCCCGCCGTCACCGTCTCGTAGACCGACAGGATGTCCGCGCCGACCGTCGACCAGTCGAAGCGGCGGACGTGGGCGCTGCCGCGTTCGCGGAGCTCCGCGCGGCGTTCCGGGTCCTCCAGCAGCCGTACCGCCGCCTGCGCGAGCGCGTCCGGGTCCTCGTTGGCGAACAGTTCGCCCGCCGCACCCCGGTCGAGGACCTGGGCGAACGCGTCCAGGTCGGAGGCGAGCACCGGCGCACCCGCCGACATCGCCTCGACCAGGACGATGCCGAAGCTCTCCCCGCCGGTGTTGGGCGCCACGTACAGGTCGACGCTGCGCAGGAAGCGGGCCTTGTCCTCGTCGCTGACCATGCCGAGGAACTCCACGCGCGGGCGCAGCTCCCGGGGCAGCGACTCGACGGCCTCCTTCTCGTCGCCGCGCCCGGCGACCAGCAGCCGCGTCTGCGGCCGGGCGGCGAGGATCTTCGGCAGGGCCTTCATCAGCACCGGCAGGCCCTTGCGGGGCTCGTCGATCCGGCCGATGAAGCCGAGGGTGTCGCCCTGCCACTCCGGTCTGGGCTCGGCCTTGGCGAAGAAGTCGACGTCGACGCCGTTCGGGATGACCACCGCGTCGCCGCCCAGGTGCTCGACGAGGGTGCGGCGCGCGTACTCGCTCACCGCGATGCGCGCGCTGATCTTCTCCAGGGCGGCCTGGAGGATCGCGTACGCGGCGATCATCGCGCGGGAGCGCGGATTGGAGGTGTGGAAGGTGGCGACGATCGGCCCCTCGGCCGCCCAGCAGGTCAGCAGGCCGAGCGAGGGCGAGGTCGGCTCGTGGATGTGGACGACGTCGAAGGCGCCCTCGTGCAGCCAGCGCCGTACCCGCGCGGCGGACAGGAAACCGAAGTTGAGCCGGGCCACCGAGCCGTTGTACGGCACCGGCACCGCGCGGCCGGCCGAGACGACGTACGGCGGCAGCGGGGTGTCGTCGTCGGCCGGGGCGAGGACGGACACCTCGTGACCGAGCCGGATGAAGTACTCGGCCAGGTCACGGATGTGGAACTGGACGCCTCCCGGCACGTCCCAGGAATACGGGCAGACGATGCCGATCCTCACGAGGTTCCCTTCCGGTCCTGCTCGGGGGCCGTCGCGGGGTCCCGCGCGGGGTCGAGGTCCTTCAGCCACAACCGCTGCAGCATGTGCCAGTCCTCCGGGTGGTCGGCGATACCCGTGGCGAAGGCGTCGGCCAGCGCCTGCGTCATGACGGACGTCTTCTCGGGGCGCGTACCTGACGCGGGGACCTCGACCGGCGGATGGATCCGGCCCCGCATCACCGGCGACTCGTCGTACCAGAGGGTCACCGGCAGCAGCCGTGCCCCGGTGTGCTGGGCGAGCAGCGCGGGGCCGCCCGGCATCCGGGCCCGCTCGCCGAAGAAGTCGACCTCGACACCGGAGGCGGACAGGTCACGGTCGGCGACCAGGCAGACCAGTCCGCCGCCGCGCAGCCGCCGGGCCAGGGTGCCGAAGGCGGAGCCGCCGCTGTGCGGCAGCACCTCCATGCCGAGGCCCTCGCGGTAGGCGACGAACCGGTCGTACAGCGTCTCCGGCTTCAGGCGCTCGGCGACGGTGGTGAACGGGATGCCGAGCCCGGTGGTGACCCAGGCGCCGGCGAGATCCCAGTTGGCGAGGTGCGGCAGCGCGACGATGACGCCCTTGCCGGCCGCCAGGCCGTCGGTCACGTGGTGCATGTCCTCGACGTCGACGCCGGCCGCGATGCGCTCGGTGCTCCAGGCGGGCAGCCGGAAGGACTCCATCCAGTAGCGCAGATACGACCGCATGCCCGCGCGGGACAGCTCGGCGAGCCGTGCGGGGCTCGCATCGGGCACCACCCGCGCGTAGTTGCTCTCCAGCCGGAGCACGCGCTCGCCGCGCTGTTTCCAGGCGAGGTCGGCGATGGTCCGGCCGAGACGGACGGCGACCGGTTCGGGCAGTCGCTTCACAGTGCCCCAGCCGGCGCCGTACAGGGCGTCGGTGAGCCGTTCCCTGGCGCTCACTTCGCGGCCTCGCTCCCCTGGGCCTCCTGCCGCTCCGCGGCCTCCGCCTCGGCGGACTCACGGCGCACGGTGACCACCCGCTGGATCAGCGTGACCAGGCTGCCGACGGCGACGATCCACAGGGCGACCGGCAGCAGGTGCTGGATGCCGGGCACACCGAACGCGTGCAGGCCCGCGAGACCGGCCGCGACCAGCGAGACCACCAGCCGTTCGGCCCGCTCGACCAGACCGTTGACGGCGACCGGCAGGCCGATCGACTCGCCGCGCGCCTTGGTGTACGACACCACCTGGCCGCTGGCCAGGCAGAAGATCGACACCGCGCACAGGGCGATGTTGTCGCCGTCCCCGGCGTACCAGAGGGCGAAGCCGCCGAAGACCGCTCCGTCGGCGACCCGGTCCAGGGTGGAGTCCAGGAAGGCGCCCCAGCGGCTGGAGCGGCCCAGCTGGCGGGCCATGTTGCCGTCGACGAGGTCGGAGAACACGAACAGCGTGATCACGACCGTGCCCCAGAAGAACTCCCCCATGGGGTAGAAGACCAGCGCGCCCGCGACCACACCGGCGGTGCCGATGAGCGTGACCGTGTCCGGGCTGACCCCCCGCCGGATGAGAAACGCGGCGAACGGTGTGAGGACACGCGTGAAGAATGCACGCGCGTACTTGTTCAGCATGGCCTTCCCGACGGTCGGTGGGGCCGCGCGGCCCCTGCTGGCCACCCGGCGGGCCCAATCGTAGCCACGCCCGCGCGGGGGCGACGGCGGGGCACCCGTACACCCGCACGGGGGTAGGCCCCTGTCCGGCGGATCGTGCCGCGGACGCGGTGCCCGGCGCGCGCTCCCCCACCGCCCGAAGGGCGCGGGCCGTACCACCGGCCGCGTTGCCGCCACTCGCCGGCTCCCCACGCCCGGTTTCGCCCGAGCGGTGGGCTCTCTGGGCGGGGCCACCCCGTCGCCCCCGCTCACCCGGGCCGCAAGGCGCCGCCGTGAGCGGGGGCGGAGACCGGGATCACGTCCTTCGTATGGACGCACCGTGACGGGAGTGGAAAGCTCGAAGGACCGCGGGCGTCGCCGGAGCCGCACCGCACGCGGATTCCGCGGGTCCGCGCCCACAGTGACCTCACCGTGCACGGGAGGCAGGATCATGGGCGACAAGGCGCACACACACCCCGGAGCCGCCGGCAGGGCGCAGGCGGCCGACCACCCCACGTCCGTACGGAATGTGGTGCTGGTCGGCCACTCCGGATCGGGCAAGACGACTCTGGTGGAGGCTCTCGCACTGACCGCGGGGGCGGTGAACCGGGCGGGCCGGGTGGAGGACGGCGGCACCGTCTCCGACTACGACGACATCGAGCACCGGCAGCAGCGCTCCGTACAGCTCTCCCTGGTGCCCCTCGAATGGGACGGCATCAAGGTCAACCTTCTGGACACCCCCGGATACGCCGACTTCGTCGGGGAACTCAGGGCCGGTCTGCGGGCGGCGGACGCGGCCCTCTTCGTCGTCTCGGCCTCGGACGGCGTGGACGGCTCGACCCGCATGGTGTGGGACGAGTGCGCGGCGGTCGGTATGCCGCGCGCCATCGTCGTCACGCACCTGGAGGCGGCCCGCGCGGACTTCGGGGAGATGACCCGCGTCTGCGCGGAGACGTTCGGCGGCGACGACCCCGACGCCGTGCTGCCGCTGTACCTGCCGCTGCACGGCCCGGAGGGACCCGACGGGCACGCGCCCGTGACGGGTCTGACCGGACTGCTGTCGCAGAAGCTGTTCGACTACTCCACCGGCGAGCGCAAGGAGTCCGAGCCCGGCGAGGACCAGCTGCCGCTGATGGAGGAGGCCCGCGGCCGGCTCATCGAGGGGATCATCGCCGAGAGCGAGGACGAAACCCTCATGGACCGCTATCTCGGCGGCGAGCAGGTCGACGTCAGGACGCTGATCGAGGACCTGGAACGGGCGGTCGCGCGCGGGGTGTTCTTCCCCGTCCTGGCCGCCGCGCCCGCCGCCGACGGCGCCCGTCAGGGACTCGGCACGGTCGAGCTCCTGGAGCTGATCACGCGCGGCTTCCCGACCCCCCTGGAACACGGCGCCCCGCGCGTGACCACCGTCGACGGCAGGCCGCGCGAGCTGAAACCGTGCGACCCGAACGCCCCGCTGGTCGCGGAGGTCGTGAAGACCTCCTCCGACCCGTACGTCGGCCGGCTCTCGCTGATCCGGCTCTTCTCCGGCACCCTGCGCGCCGACCAGACCGTGCATGTCTCCGGCCACGGACTCGCCGACCGCGGTCACGAGGACCACGACGTCGACGAGCGGATCGGCGCCCTGTCCACGCCGTTCGGCAAACAGCAGCGGCCGGTGTCGCACGTCATCGCGGGCGATCTCGCGTGCGTGGCGAAGCTCGGCCGTGCGGAGACCGGGGACACCCTGTCCGCCAAGGACGACCCGCTGCTCATGGAGCCGTGGGACATGCCCGATCCGCTGCTGCCGCTGGCCATCCAGGCGCACAGCAAACCCGACGAGGACAAGCTCTCGCAGGGCCTGTCCCGGCTCGTGGCCGAGGACCCGACGATGCGGCTGGAACAGAACCAGGACACCCACCAGGTGGTGCTGTGGTGCCTGGGCGAGGCGCACGCGGACGTGGCCCTGGAACGGCTGCGCAGCCGCTACGGCGTCCAGGTCGACGTCGTACCGCACCGGGTGTCGCTCAGGGAGACGTTCGGCGGCAGGGCGGCAGGGCGCGGCCGGCACGTCAAACAGTCCGGCGGGCACGGACAGTTCGCCATCTGCGAGATCGAGGTGGAGCCGCTGCCGAACGGCTCGGGCATCGAGTTCGTCGACAAGGTGGTCGGCGGCGCGGTGCCGCGCCAGTTCATCCCCTCCGTCGAGAAGGGCGTACGGGCCCAGGCCGTCAAGGGAGTCGCCACGGGGCATCCGCTGATCGACGTCCGCGTGACACTCATCGACGGCAAGGCGCACTCCGTCGACTCCTCCGACGCCGCGTTCCAGACGGCCGGCGCGCTGGCCCTGCGGGAGGCGGCCGCGGACGCGAAGATCCATCTGCTGGAGCCGGTGGCCGAGGTGAGCGTCCTGGTCGGCGACGACTACGTCGGCCCCGTGATGAGCGACCTGTCCGGCCGGCGCGGCCGGGTGCTCGGCACCGAGCAGTCACCCGGCGGACGCACCCTCGTCAAGGCCGAGGTCCCGGAGATCGAGATCGGCCGGTACGCCGTCGACCTGCGCTCCCTCTCGCACGGCACCGCCCGGTTCAGCCGCCGGTACACGCGGCACGAACCCATGCCGTCGCAGGTGGCGGAACGGGTCAAGGAAGAGGCGCGTACCGCCTCGTAGCCGGTGCCGGGCGCCCCCGGTGGGACCCGGCGGGCGCCCGCGTACGCACCTCGCACCGGGGCGACTTCGGAATGCTTCACTCCGTGGTGGCGGACGGCTTCGGCCGTCCACCGACGGACGGCAGCGGGTACGGATACGCTGAAGACCTGATCAACAGGTGTGCGCAGCAAGGAAGTCGGGAAGGCCGCAAGACGACAGTCGCGGCGATCGGGGGCGGGAATGACCGTTGAGAGCGGTTACGCGGATTTCTTCGGTCCGCAGGTGCCGCGCACGGGCGACGAGGGGCAGACGCCGACGTTCGCGCTGGCCTCGGCGGCCTATCGGGACAACGAGGCCGAGGAGATACTCAAGGCCAACAACGAGTGGCACACATCAGCCGTCAGCAAGCCCAGGGTGAAGCTGTTCCGGCCGAATCTGGGCGAGGCGTTCTCCAGGGCGGTCATCGACCGGATGCTCGGCTCCGGCCGCGCGCCGCTCATCCAGTCCTTCGGCACCCAGCCCCAGGTGGTGGTCGAGCACTCGCTGGCGGCGCACCGCATCCGCCGCGAGCGGGACAACTGGCTGAGCGCCGTCATGGTCCTGTGCGGGCTGCTCTTCCTGCCCGGTCTGCTCGTGTGGCTGCTGGTCTTCCAGATCCGTACGACGATGGCCAGGCGGGAGGACAAGCGGGCCGGCGCGCTGGCCACCACCCTGCTGGTCGCGGTGGGCGCCCTCGCCGTGCTGTTCCTGCTCCGCATGCCGTTCGACGGGTTCTGGGGCTGGTACGCGCGCGCGTCGGTGGTCGCCCCGGTGCTGGGCTGGTTCTGGGCCAAGCGGATCTGCGAGCGCACGGCGAAGGACCTGCGCGAGCGCTGGGACAGCCTGCTCTCCGGCAGCAGCGTCGGCGCCAAGGTGCCCGAGGCGGTGCCGAGCAGCCCCGGCGAGACGGCGGCCGAGCAACTGCGCCAGTCCCTGGCCCGGCTCAGCGCCGAGCAGCAGTCCAACTCCGTCTTCTACGCCGGACCCAAGGGCATACTCGGCATGGGCACCCGCTGGGGCAGCTGGCAGCTCGCCGAGGACCTGGTGCCCGTCGACCCGGACCGGGAGATCAACCCGTTCCGCAGCTGGGACGTCATCAGGGCCATCCACGACCGGCTGCGGATGCTGGAGCGCGGGCCACTGCACACCGGGGGCTTCCCCAAGCCGTCGGTACGGCACTGGATCGTCACACCGATCGGGGAGAACGCCACGTCGGTGTCCCGGCCGGAGGGCACGGACGTCGAGGCGTACCAGATCAAGTCGCACGCCATCCAGGACATCTGCAACAAGCAGCAGTTCGGTGCCGGTGACCGGCACTACCTGGGCGTGCAGTGGACGCTGTGGGACGGCCAGCTGGTGATCACCATGCTGATCACCGTGACCGTGCTGCACGAGACGCTGCGCATCGAGGTCACCGGGCATGCGCTGGGGCCGGTGCACTCGCTGTTCACCAGCAAGCCGGCGGCCAAGGAGAAGGAGGTCCAGAAGTCGATCAGGTTCTGGGAGACCCGGAAGGTGAAGCTCCCGCTGGTCGACTCGGACGAGGTGGTGCGCCTGGCCGCCCGGGCCCCGCTGACCTGGTACCCGCCGCTGCTGTACTGGCTGGGCGGCAAGCTGAGCCTGCCGGAGCCGTTCGGTCTGCGGCACGCGTGGGCGGACAAGCCGTGGCGGCACCGGTTCATGGCGGACGACGCGCTGCGGGCGGCGACCCCGGTGCTGCGGGTGGTGCACACGGCGGCGATCAAGGTGCTGGAGGAGAACGGCGTGGACACCACGAAGTTCGGTGCGCGGTCGTCGTCCCTCAGCGCCGCGGTGCAGGAGGCCGCGCCCAAGAAGGCCGACGTGTACGACGCGTAAGCGTCACGTACGGCGGGTTGCGGCCGGGCGGGGGTGAGCGGGGCGGCTCGGCGCCGGCGAGGTGCCGCCGCGCCCACCCGTGCCGCCCTGGGGGTACCTCCCAGGCCCTTGAGGCACTGGGGGAGGCACGACTGCCCGCGGTTACGTCGGCCAGGCCTCCGCGAGCATCTTCCTCGTGTCGGCCAGCAGCTGCGGCAGCACTCTCGTGTGGCCGATCACAGGCAGAAAATTGGTGTCGCCACCCCAGCGGGGCACGATGTGCTGGTGAAGATGGGCGGCGATGCCCGCGCCGGCCACCGTGCCCTGGTTCATGCCGAGGTTGAAGCCGTGCGCGCCGGACGCGGTACGCAGGGCCGTCATCGCCTGTTTGGTCAGCTCGGCCAGCTCGGCCGTCTCCGCGTCGGTGAGATCCGTGTAGTCGGCGACATGCCGGTAGGGCACAGTCATCAGGTGGCCGCCGTTGTAGGGGTAAAGATTGAGCACCGCGTACACCTGCTCGCCCCGCTTGATGATCAGACCGTCTTCGTCGGACTTGGCCGGGAGGGAGCAAAACGGGCAGCCCTCGCCGGCATCGGGGCTGCTCGGCTTGTTCTCACCCTGGATGTAGGCCATCCGGTGAGGCGTCCAAAGACGCTGGAACGCGTCGGGCGTTCCCACTCCCCACTGCTGCTCCGGCTCACTCGTCATGAGATGCAGCATATGGCGTCGGTTCCGCGCGTATGGAAAGGCCCCCGGGACATTCCCCTCCCGGGGGCCGATCCCCGCGCATGCGGGGAGCAACAGCACCTGCGTGTGTCCGACAACGGGTATGAACGGACCATCCCCGCGGAACCATCCCCGCGCTGGCGGGGAGAGCGTCAGACCTGAACCCGGCGCTCCACCACATCAACGAGCTTCGCCAGCGCCTGGTCACGCGGGATGCCGTTCTCCTGCGAACCGTCGCGGTAGCGGAACGACACCGTGCCCGCGTGCATGTCCTCGTCACCGACGATGATCATGAACGGGACCTTCTGCTTCTGCTGCGTGCGGATCTTCTTCTGCATCCGGTCCGAGGAGGAGTCCACCTCGACACGCAGCCCCTTCCGCCGTGCCTCGCCCGCGAACTCCTCCAGGTACTGCACGTGAGCGTCACCCACCGGGATACCCACCGCCTGGACCGGGGCGAGCCATGCCGGGAACGCGCCCGCGTAGTGCTCCAGGAGCACGGCGAAGAACCGCTCGATCGAGCCGAAGAGCGCGCGGTGGATCATGACCGGGCGGGTCTTGGAGCCGTCCGCGGCGGTGTACTCCAGGTCGAAGCGCTCCGGCAGGTTGAAGTCGAGCTGGATGGTCGACATCTGCCAGGTGCGTCCGATGGCGTCCTTGGTCTGGACGGAGATCTTCGGGCCGTAGAACGCGGCGCCGCCCGGGTCCGGGACCAGGGGCAGACCCTGCTTCTCGGCGACCTGGCGCAGCGTCTCGGTGGCCTCTTCCCACGCCTCGTCGGAGCCGACGAACTTCTCCGGGTCCTTGGTGGACAGCTCCAGGTAGAAGTCGGTCAGACCGTAGTCCCGCAGCAGGTTCAGGACGAAGGTGAGCGTCTTGTCGAGCTCCTCCGACATCTGCTCGCGGGTGCAGTAGATGTGCGCGTCGTCCTGGGTGAAGCCGCGGGCCCGGGTCAGGCCGTGCACGACGCCCGACTTCTCGTACCGGTACACGGTGCCGAACTCGAACAACCTCAGGGGCAGTTCGCGGTAGGACCGTCCCCGCGCGTCGAAGATCAGGTTGTGCATCGGGCAGTTCATGGGCTTGAGGTAGTAGTCCACGCCCTCGTCGAGCTGCATGGGCGGGTACATGCCGTCGGCGTACCAGTCCAGGTGGCCCGAGGTCTCGAAGAGCTTCCCCTTCGTCGCGTGCGGGGTGTAGACGAACTCGTAGCCCTCCTCCTCGTGGCGGCGCCGCGAGTAGTCCTCCATGACCCGGCGGATGATGCCGCCCTTGGGGTGGAAGACGGCGAGGCCGGAGCCGATCTGCTCCGGGATGGAGAACAGGTCCAGCTCGCTGCCGAGCTTGCGGTGGTCGCGCTTCTCGGCCTCGGCGAGGAACTCCAGGTGCGCCTTCAGCTCCTCCTTGGAGGGCCAGGCGGTGCCGTAGATGCGCTGGAGCTGCTTGTTCTTCTCGCTGCCGCGCCAGTACGCCGACGCGTTGCGCATCAGCTTGAAGGCCGGGATGTTCCGGGTGGTGGGCAGGTGGGGGCCTCGGCAGAGGTCCTTCCAGCACAGGTCACCGGTCTTGGCGTCCAGGTTGTCGTAGATCGTCAGCTCGCCGGCGCCGACCTCGACGTCCGCGCCGTCGTCGTGCGAGGCGGAACCCTTGAGGCCGATCAGTTCCAGCTTGTACGGCTCGTCGGCGAGCTCCTCGCGGGCGGCCTCGTCGGTCACCACGCGGCGGGAGAAGCGCTGGCCGCGCTTCTGGATCTCCTGCATCTTCTTCTCGATGGCCTTGAGATCCTCGGGCGTGAACGGCTTCTCCACGTCGAAGTCGTAGTAGAAGCCGTCCCGCACCGGCGGGCCGATGCCCAGCTTGGCCTCGGGGAACAGCTCCTGCACGGCCTGGGCCATGACGTGGGCGGTGGAGTGACGCAGGATGTTCAGGCCGTCCTCGGAGGAGATCTCCACTCCCTCGACGGTCTCGCCGTCCTGGACCTCGTGGGCGAGGTCCTTGAGCTCACCGGACACGCGGGCGGCGACGATCGAGCGCTCGCCGGCGAAGAGCTCGGCGGCCGTAGTGCCCGTCGTCACCACGCGTTCTTCCCGCTCGGAATCCCGCTGGATGATCACACGGACGTCTGACACCGGTCTCTCCTGACTGAAGGCTGTGGTCGCGGCGCCATACCGGAGCGCACGCATGGGTGCGATCGTACCGACCCGGGCCCGCCGACCGCGAAATCATTCCCCGCAGTCCGGCCCGCAGGCCTCCCCGAAGAAGGCCGCGGTCTCGGCGTTCGCCTGGAGCGCCTTCATCAGCCGGTCCCGTTCGGCCTCCTCGACCTGCACCGGCGCCAGCTCGTCGACGTCGGTGAGCCGGCGGAAGCCGCCGCGGCTCTCCAGCCGCCCGCGCACCCGCACCGGCAGTCCGACGAGATGGGCGTGTCCGGCGATGCGGTAGTCCTCCTCGCCGAGTGCGAACCGGACGTGGCCGACCTCGGCCCCGGCGAGCACCCGCAGCCGGACGGTGCCCTCACCACGCGGCCCCGGCCTGTGCATCCGCACCACCGTGCCGGTGATCCGCACCGTGACGGACGGCTCCGCACGCCGGTAGCGCAGGCCGGCCTCGAGCAGGACGGGCAGGTCGCCGGGTGAGAACTCGACGGGTTCCGCGGCGGCGGCGCAGCCTTCGGGCACACCGGCCGCCGGCGCCCAGGCCACGGCGATCCGGGCGCCCTCCGTGCCCCGGACCAGGGCGACGAGGGCCTCGGTGAGTTCATGGCTGACGCCGGACGTGACCGCGGTGTCGAAGGCGTCCATGCCGCCGGTGGCCCGGCGGTAGTCGATGGCCTCGCGGGCGGCGTGCAGGGCGTGGTGGAGGCGTACGGCGAGGGAGCGGCCGGTGGTGACGGGGGCGAACGCGGTCAGCCGGCGTCCGCCGGGTGCGGGTCCGACGAGGACGGTGTCCAGGGCGGCGGCGGCCGTGCGGCGGTGCCGGGCGCCGTGGAAGCCGGCTCGGGCACGGGTGGCGAGGGCGGCGGCGAGCAGGGTCCGGCGGGCGGCGGAGCGCAGCTGTTCCTCCGTGGTCCAGGCGGTGGCGCCGCCGGGTCCTGCCGGTATGCCGCGCCACCACTGGATCTCGTCGCTGGGTACGGCGAGGGCGAGCAGGATCTCACGGGCGGAGGGCGCGGCGCTGCGGGACAGGGCGAGCAGGACCTCGGTGAGCAGGTCCTCGCTGTCGGGGAAGGCGCGGCTCACCGGTACGAGCAGGCTGGTGCCGGTGCCCGCTCCGGGCGGGGTCCAGCGGCCGTAGCGTCCGGTGGCGCCGCCGCGCCGTTGCCAGCCGTGCCGGTGCAGGAGGGCGGTGAGCACGGCGGGGTCGATCTCGGCGGGCTCGGGCGGCCCGCCGTCGAAGGCGGCGTCGGCGGGGTGGGGGCGTACGGGTCGCAGGGGCTCCCCGGTCGGGCGGTGCGTCACGGTTTTCCTCCCGTCCCGACCCGCGTCATGATCTCGCACAGCGCCCGGTCGTCGAAGATCTGTGAGGTGGGGATCCGTACGGTGGTGCGGTGCCGGCCGGTCACGGGGTGTCCGGCGAGGTTGGTCCAGTAGCAGCAGTGCCGCAGGTCGAGCCGGTCGTGGTCGGCGCGGAGCCAGTCGTCCTGGGAGCGCGGCACGATCATCACGACCAGGATCCTGTGCACCGAGACCGGGGTGCGGGCGAGCTTCTCCAGGTGCGCGTTGTCGAGCGTGAAGGAGAAGGAACGGCCCGGCGGGTTCGGGGGGAGCTGGTAGGTCGCCTTGAGCTGCACCTTGATGGTGACCTCGTCGTCGACGGTGTGGCCGGCGGCGCTGTGGCTGACGTGCCAGTCGATGCCGTTGTCCGGGAAGGGTTGGGACAGTGAGCAGCCCGCGGCGGCCGCGACGGCGTGCAGATGGCCGACCTGCAGTGTCTCCATGCAGGCGGTGGTGGCGAGAGTGCCGCGAGTGGGTGGTGTGCGCTCGGGCAGCAGCCCGCCCCGTTCGGGCTGCGCGATGGCCATGGCCAACAGCCTTCCAGAACAAGGGTTTCCCCGCTGTGGGTCGTTGAACTGCGAAGACCCGTACTCCTGTTGTCTCCTTCCGGCGTACGGCGCAAACAGCCCGGGTATCACCGTTTCGGGCAGCGGACTGTGTGTCGGCTGCCGATGGTGAACGAGGGGTTGTTGGGTATGGCGTGCTGGTACGAAGGGCCGTTGGCCGCTTTCGACACGGAGACGACGGGTGTGGACGTCGAGGCCGACCGGATCGTGTCGGCCGCCCTCGTCGTCCAGGACGCGCCGGGCACCCGGCCGCGGGTGACCCGCTGGCTGGTGAATCCGGGGGTGCCGGTGCCGGCCGGGGCGACGGAGGTGCACGGGCTGACGGACGAGCATCTGCAGCGCGACGGCCGCTGGCCGGCGCCGGTGATGTACGAGATCGCGGAGGCGCTGGCGGAGCAGGCCCGGGTGGGCCGCCCGCTGGTGGTGATGAACGCGCCGTTCGATCTGACGCTGCTGGACCGGGAGTTGCGCCGTCATCGGGCGTCGTCGCTGGGCCGCTGGGTCGAGCGGACGCCGCTGCTGGTGCTGGATCCGCGGGTGCTCGACAAGCACCTGGACCGCTATCGCAAGGGCCGGCGCACGCTGACCGACCTGTGCGCGCACTACGGCGTCGAGCTGGAGGCGGCGCACGACGCGGCGGCGGACGCGGCGGCCGCGCTGGAGGTGAGCCGGGCGGTGGGGCGGCGTTTCGCGTCCCGGCTGGAGCGGCTGTCCCCCGGTGAGCTGCACACCCTGCAGGCGGTGTGGCACGCGGCGCAGGCGCGGGGCCTGCAGGCGTGGTTCGCGCGCACGGGCACGGACGAGGTGGTGGACCCGGCCTGGCCGCTGCGTCCGGATCTGCCGGCGGCGGCGTGAGAGTCGCCCTTGTCCGGGGGTGCAAAAAGCCGGTCCGTCGGGGACGGACCGGCTTTCCCGGTGGGCGATACTGGGTTCGAACCAGTGACCTCTTCGGTGTGAACGAAGCGCTCTCCCACTGAGCTAATCGCCCGGGAACGCACTGAACAATACAGGTCCGGGGACGGTTCCTTCAAACCGCTTCCAGGTGGGCGGCCAGGCCGCGCCGGCCGGCCCGCATCATCAGGGCGTGGTTGACCCGGAGGACGGGCCGTCCCGGCACGGCGAGCAGGCGCAGCAGTGGCTTGCGGACGTGGACCTCCTGCTCGTAGTGGGCGAGACAGCCGTGGGGCCCCAGACGGGTGACGGTCCAGCGGGCCCAGCCGTCGATGTCGCCGGACAGGCCGGCCTCCAGGATTCCGGTCTCCGCGTCGCGCCGGCCCTCCCGCACGGTCGAGGTCAGGTCGTAGGGCAGCAGGGAGCGGATCGTGACGATCCCGCTGGTGTCGTCGAGCCGGGTGACGTCCCGTACCTGGGGCCACCACAGGGGGTAGTCCTCGATCCGCTCCAGGACCCGGTGGACCACCGGGGCGGGCGCGGGCAGGGTCCACAGACTGCGGAAGCGGTAATGGTTCCAGTCCATGGACGCAGTGTGCCCGCCCGCGCCCGTGATGTGCCTACGGCATCCGGTCCCCCAGCAGTGCCAGGTTCTCGATGGCGGCGAGGCCGTAGAGGGCGGTGTCGTTGGTGGACACCCAGGTGGCCTCACTGCCGGCGACCAGCGCCGTCGGGCCGCTCACCTTCTCCGTCTTCCAGGGCGCCGACTCCTTGTAGCCGTCGGAGTTGTAGAACTTGTCCCAGGCCCGCTTCGCCAGCTTCTCGTCGCCGGTCCGCACGGCGGCGTAGGCGTCGAGGCGGGAGTGGCCCTGGAAGAGGATCAGGTTGCCGAAGTGGGAGCCGTAGCGCGCGGCCTGTTCGGTCCTGCTCGCGTTGAAGTAGCGGCAGTAGTCGTAGTAGGCCTCGTTGAACTCCGGCATGTCGACGAGGTCGATCAGCTCGGCGCAGAGTTCGTTCAGGCCGAAGACCGCCGACAGGTGGGAGACGCCCACCACGGGCTCGTCCGCGATCGCGAACCTCCCGGTGTCGAGGTCGTACAGGCCGGTGCCCTGGACGAAGCCGTTGGGCTGGGCGGCGATGGTCTCCATGGTGGACAGGACGCGGGCCCTGGCCTTCTCCCACTTCGGACCCTTGCGTTCCCACTCGGTGAGCCAGGCGGAGACCAGTCCGCTCCAGTCGGTGCCGAAGCCGATCGACAGGGCGTTGCGGTCCGGCGTGTACGGCTCGGTGCGGATCTTGCGGATGGGGTCGAGGACGAGGAAGGTCTCGTCGGAGTCGACGCATGCGCGCATGAGGTCGCCGACGCGTTCGTCGGCGGTGAGGAAGTAGTAGTAGCGGCGGTAGGTGGTGTTGGCGATGCGCTGCTGCTTGGCGCTGTCGGCGAAGTGCTGGACGCCGTGCCGGGTGCCGAGGCCGGCCCACTCGCCGATGTGGTAGACGTCGACCTCGCCGGTGTGGCGGGTCATCGCCTCGGCGAAGCGGAAGATGTCGGCGCGGCCGGAGCGCAGGTACGCGTACCAGAGCCACAGGTCGGGTGAGAGCTCGGAGTTGTCCCAGGCGTAGCCGCCGACGTCGTACCGCCACTGGTGCCGGACGGTGTCGTAGGTGTGCATGATGTCGCCGTAGTCCCAGAAGCCGTACCAGCGGCGCTGCTCCACCTGGTCCTTGTAGTAGGTGAAGAGGAAGTCGAGGTGGTCCTCGATCTTCGCCTTGGCCGGGGTGGAGCGGTCCGGTTCGGCGAACAGGCCCTTGCCGAAGACCCCGGCGGCGATCAGCTGCCCCGGCGGGGCGGCGAGCTGCGGGAGGACGCGGACGGCCTCGACCTGTTCGGCGAGCCTCTCGGCGCTCGGGGTGGACTCGTTGGCCCAGAAGAGGAGTTCGGAGGTGCGGGCGATGCCGTACGGGGTGCCGAACCCGGGCTCGTAGTCCTCGTAGGTGATGTTGAGGCCCTCGAGCTGTTCGGGGAAGGTGTCCTGGCCCATGCCGTCGTGGTAGAAGCGCAGGTCCATGGGCTGGGCCTCGGGTGACCAGAGCCAGAGGGTGACCTCGGCCTCGTCGGTGTGGGCGTCGCGGACGTCGAGCTGGGCGGGGTGCTTCTCCCAGAAGTCGCGCAGGCCGAAGGAGAGGCCGCCGCTGACGCCGCCGACGTAGCCGAAGCCGGAGGCACGGCGGCCACCGCCTGCGCCGATCCAGCCGTAGCCCTTCTTGGTGCGCTTGCGCAGGGTGAAGCCGTCGGCGGAGAGCTGGGAAAGGGTGTAGTCGCCCCATTCGGGGATGTACTGCAGGCGGGTGGTGACGCGTTGGTCCCAGGTGGCGGGGTCGGGGAGCTTCTCGCCGGCGAACTGGGCCGCCTGGACGGCGGCTCCCGGGTCGCGGCGCAGTCCGGTGATGCCCTTGACGGCCTCGCGGAGCAGGCCGGTGCCCTCGCCGCCGAGGCGGATGTGGCGGTCGTAGGACTCGTCGCGCATCGGGACGGTGAAGCGGACGCCGAGGCCCCGGATGAAGTCGCCGCTCGCCTTGCCGGGCTCCTGCTTTCCGTCGTAGGTGATGGTGTGCACCATGCGGAAGGAGTCGGCGCCGGCGTAGAAGTAGAGGCGGACGGAGAAGGGCAGCAGGTTCCGGTGGCCCTTGCGGTGCTTGCCGTCGACGCGGACGACCGCGCGGACGGGGCCGTCCTGTTCGACGGTGACGTCGGTGACGGCGCCCTCGAAGCGTTCGGTCCTGACGGTGGTCTGGTCGCCGTCCTCGTATTCGGGCTGGCGCAGGACGACGAGGCGGCCGTTCCTGGCGATCTCGGTGGAGCCGCGGTGGACCGACTTGACGAGGGTGGCGCCGGACGTGCCGATCCGGGCGGTGATGACGCCGGTGGAGACGTCGATGGTGCCGCCGCGCCTGTCGACGGTGACCTTCTTCTCGGGTGCGGCGGGCGCCCCGGTGGTCAGGGTGAGCTTGCCGGAGCCCGAACTCACCGCGTGCGCGGTCCACTTGAGGGAACCGTCGGGCCAGTAGGCGAGCGGCCAGGACTGGACGGGGACGGACTTCCCGTCGGCGTCGGTCAGCGCGAAGGTCTGGTCCTCCTGGTGGGCGCCCCTGGGCCAGGGCACGCCCACGGTGGAGCCGGGGGCCGCGCCGAGGCCGCCGTCCTCCAGCCAGTCCAGGGTCACCGGGTCCGCGTCGGCGGCCTCCGCGCGGGGCGCGGCGGCGGCGTTCTGCGTTCCCAGGGCCCAGCTGAACTGGGCGGCGGCTCCGGCGACGGCGGCCGCCTTGAGCAGGGATCTGCGGGGGATGGGGGACATGGCCTTTCCTTTCCGTTCCGTTGGCAGGAGGTGCGTCCGGATCCTGCCGGGGTCGCGGGGTCCGGCACGCACATCTGCGAGGCGCCGTCGCCTGAAGCCGGCCTGATCCGAACGACACCCCCTACGTGCAAGGTGGTGTCAAGGGCATGACAGACAGAGGTGCGGCGCCGGAGCACCGACCTCGAAAGAGGGGCACCGCCCGTCAGCGGTGCCGGTACCGCTCCTCCACGGCGACGGCCGCCGCCGCGACGGCCCCCAGGACGGGGACCGCCAGTGGCGGGACGAACCAGGCGGACAGGGCCACGACGGCCAGCCCGCAGACGACCAGGAAGGATCCGGCGGGATCGAGCACGGTCCGCCGCCCGGCATCCGCGAGCAGCGCCCGCCAGGACGCGCCCGGCGTCCAGACGGCGGTCGCCCGCAGCAGGGCCACGGCGGCCCCGATCAGCGCGAAGACGCCGACGGCCCCGACGAGCGGCCCACCGGGAAGTCCGGCCCGGGCGGCGAGGACGTCCACCCCTACCGCGACGGCCACCGCCCACCCGGCGAGCCCGACGGCCCACCCGCCGCGCACGGCCGTACGGAAGTCCAGGGCGAACTCCCGCAGGCCACCGCCCTGGTGGGTGGCACGCCGCCGCAGGTGCCGGGCGCCGGCGGCAAAGGCCGCGGGGTAGGTGACGATGCCGAGGCAGGCCACGGTGATCCACACGCCGGTGAGCAGGCACTCGGCGAAGACCGCGAAGCGCTCGCCGAACACGGACTCCCTGCGCGGGGCGCGGGCCTTCACGCGTGCTTGCGCCATGGTGACCACCTCAGCCCTTCAGTCCGGAGGTCGCCATACCGTCGATGAGATAGCGCTGGAAGGCCATGAAGAAGGCGATGACCGGCACCAGCGCCACCAGCGACATCGCGATCATGCTGCCGTAGTTCGAGACGCCCTCCTGGTCGCGGAACATCATCAGGCCGAGCGAGACGGTGTACTTCTCGGGGGTGTTGAGGTAGATCAGCGGCCCCATGAAGTCGTTCCAGGCGTTGATGAAGGTGAAGATCGCGCTGGTGATGATCGCGGGCCGGCTCAGCGGCAGCACGATCGACCAGTAGGTGCGCAGATGCCCGCAGCCGTCGAGCTTGGCGGCCTCGTCCAGTTCCCTGGGCAGTCCACGCATGAACTGCACCATCAGGAACACGAAGAAGGCCTCCGTGGCCAGGAACTTGCCCGCGACCAGCGGCACCAGGGTGTCGGTGAGCTCCAGGTTGCGGAAGAGCACGTACTGCGGGATGAG
Organism: Streptomyces sp. NPDC059454; assembly: GCF_042749965.1. Taxonomy (NCBI): domain Bacteria; kingdom Bacillati; phylum Actinomycetota; class Actinomycetes; order Kitasatosporales; family Streptomycetaceae; genus Streptomyces; species Streptomyces sp. NPDC059454. Next base: position 110,727 of record NZ_JBHYVC010000022.1, read on the forward strand.
CAGCACGTGGTACGGCAGCAGCAGCGTGCCGATCATCAGTGTGAAGAGCAGGTTCCGCCCGGCGAAGCGGATCTTGGCGAAGGCGTACGCGGTCAGCGAGCTGGACAGCACGACACCGACCACGGCGAGGACCGCGTACATCAGCGAGTTCCAGAAGAAGCTGCCGATGGAGATGCCGGAGATGCCGTCGGCGAGCCCGGAGAAGTTCGCCCAGACCGGCTCGGTCGGCAGCAGGTCGAGGCTGGCGATGATGTCCTTGCTCGGCTTGAACGAGGCGCCGACCACCCAGATCACGGGATAGAGGACGACCGCGAGGACGGCGAGCGCGCCCACGTGCCAGGCGATCGATCCGAAGCGCCGCCGCTCGTCCGCGGTGGGCAGGGCGGGGCTGGTGGCACTGGTCACTTGGCGGCCTCCTCGTAGTGCACCCACTTCTTCTGCGACCAGAACAGGACCGCCGTCACGAGCGCCACCGCGATCACCAGCGTCCAGGCCATCGCGGAGGCGAAGCCCATCTGGGCCTCCTTGAAGCCCTTCTGGTAGAGGTAACAGGTGTAGACGAGCGTGGCGTCGGCGGGCCCGCACCGGGTGTCGGAGACGACGTAGGCGGAGCCGAACACCTGGAACGCGTGGATGGACTCCAGCAGCACGTTGAAGAACAGCACCGGGGAGATCATCGGCAGCGTGATGTTCCAGAACCGCCGCAGCGGGCCGGCCCCGTCGACCTCGGCGGCCTCGTACAGCTCCTGCGGTACCTGCTTGAGGCCGGCCAGGAAGATGACCATGGGGGCGCCGAACTGCCAGATGCTCAGGGCCACCAGGGCGTAGATGACGTAGTCCGGGTTGCCGATCCAGCCACCCACGTCGAGACCGAAGATCTTCTGCGTGCGGTCCACGACCGCGTCGTCCGAGAACAGCGCCCGCCACACGAAGCCGACGGAGACGCTGGCACCGATGAGCGAGGGCATGTAGAACGCGGCCCGGTACAGTCCCTGTCCGCGCCGCTTCTGCGCGAGCAGCAGCGCGATGCCGAGTGCGAGCAGCAGCTTCAGGGGGGTCGCCACGACGACGTACTTGAGCGTGACCTCGACCGACTTCTGCCAGCGCGGGTCCTGGAACATCGTCGTGAAGTTGTCCAGCCCCACCCACTGGGGCGGCGTGAACAGGTTGTAGCTGGTGAACGCGTAGTACAGCGACGCGATCATCGGCCCCGCCGTGAGCAGCAGGAACCCCGCGATCCACGGCGACATGAAGAGATAGCCGGCGAGATTCTCGCGGCGCCGCCCGCGCCGCCCGGCGGCGGGAGCGGCGGGCCGCTTCCCGGCCGGGCGCACGGGCGCTTCCTTGACGAGCGTCATGGTGGTACGTCCCCTCAGCCGGCGAACGCGGCCTTGGCCTCGCCGAACAGTGCCTTGGCGGCGTCGGCCGGCTTGGCCTTGCCCTGGGCGACCTCGCCGCCGATGCGCAGGAACGCCGCCTCGATGACGTCGGCGCCGGACGGGTGCGGAGTGATCTTGCCGAGGACGCCGGCCGCGGCCACCTCCTCCTCGTACGCCTTGACGCCCTTGTTGTTCTCGTCGGTGGGCGTGAACGCCTCGTACTGCTCGGTGGTGGCGAGGATGCCTCGGTCGTAGCCCATGATCTTGCCGACCTCGGGGTCGTGGACCATGAAGTCGATGAACTGGGCGACCTCCTTGGGGTGCTTGGTCCCCGAGAAGCCGCTCAGCATCAGCGAACCGAGGTACTGGCCGGTGGCCTTGCCGTCCGTGGTGGGGATCGGCGCGAGCCCGTAGTCCGACTCGCCCTCGCCCTCGTAGCGGATGGAGAAGTTGTCCCAGGTGAACTCGGACGCCGCGAGGCCCGCCGAGAGCGCCGACAAGGGCTTGACCTGCTCGACCTTCTTCGGGTCGGCGACGAGCCCGGACCGCACGCGCTTGTAGCCGTCCTCCCACCACTGCGTCAGATCGTCCTCGGTGAAGCCGAGATCGGTGTCCGTGAAGAAGGCCTTGCCGTTCTGGCGCAGGTAGAGGTCGTAGAGGTACATGATGCTGAAGTAGCCGGTGTCACCGGCGATCTTCAGCTTGTCCTGGATCGTCTGCAGCGCGTCGAAGTACTCGTCCCAGGTCCAGCCGAACTTCGCCTCCACGCCGGCCTTCTCGAAGGCCTTGAGGTCGATGACGAGCGACATGGTGTTGGCGCCGACGGGGACGGCGATCTGCTTGCCGTCGACCTGACCGTTCGCCAGAACGCCGTTGCGGAAGTTGTCCAGGCTCAGGTTCCCGGCGTCCGCCTGCGACTTGAGATCCAGCAGAACACCGCGCTTGTCGTACTTGCGCAGGAAACCGACCGCGTTCTGGAAAACGTCCGGCGGATTCCCGCCGGAGGCCTGGGTCTGGAACTTCTCCCAGAACGCCTCGTAGTCGGTGAATTCAGGCTTGATCTTGATCTTCGGGAACTTCTTCTCGAAGAGCGCGATCGTCTTCTTGATGGCGATGGTGCGCGGTTCGCCACCCCACCACGCGTAGCGGAGCGTCACCGTCCCGTCTCCGGAACCGCTGCCGCCGCCACACGCGGTGGCCGTCGCACCCAGCCCCGCGACGGCCAGCGAGGCCCCCGCCGCTTTGAGGATCGTCCGCCTCTCCACATTCCCACCCTGCTGCATATGAGCCTCCCCAGCGACGTTCGCTTCCGCCTCATGAATCGTTTCAAGTAAGCGCTTGCTGGCACAAGTTACGGAGGGCCTACGGGCACGTCAATGATTCGGACAGGAATTCATGGGCGCCGCGAACCGGCACCGGTGGCGGCCACCTCGCCCGCAGGGCCGCGTCCGGCCGCAAACGCCCAGGTAGACGCCTCGGGGCCGACCGACCGAACACCGCGGGGCCGGCGGGGACGAGCGCGACGGAAGGTCACGGTTGAATGAAGGCGACCGGAAGCGGAACGCCTCGGACACACGGGAGAAGCCCTCGCCCGGCGACACCCCGCCGCGGACGCACCACGCCGACCGCATACGACAAGGCGGCCCGGCTCACCACTGGTGAGCCG